>NZ_LT629762.1:3872500-4232500 GCF_900105155.1 Pseudomonas prosekii | reverse complement strand
CACTTGCCCGGTCAATCCGCCGGCGGCAGCACCCTGGCGACGCAACTTGAGAAGTATCGCCACTCCCCCGACGGCCTGACCGTGTCCGGCGCGGAGAAGATTCGGCAGATGATTTCTGCCAGCGTGCGCGCCTATCAGGGCGGGCCGCAGACCTTGCAGGCGCGGCAGAATGTGGTGCGCGATTACCTCAACAGCGTGCCGTTGTCGGCCGTGCCCGGCCACGGTGAAGTACATGGCATGGCCGAAGGTTTGCGCGTCTGGTACGGCGCCGACTTCAACAAGGCCAATGAAACCCTCGCGAGCACCGCCACCGACGCGAAAACCATGGCCGACAAAGGCCTGGCCCTGCGCGAAATGCTCTCGCTGATGATCGCCCAGCGCCGCCCTTCGCACTACCTGACCAAGGGCCACGACGAACTCGCCAGCCTCACCGACAGCCACGTCCGCCTGCTCGCCCAGAACGGCGTGATCGACGCACCGTTCGCCGCTGCCGCGCTCGCCAGCAAAGTCACCTACCGCGATTGGCAGACGCAACCGACGATCCAGCCGATCGAATCCAATAAAGGCATCAGCACCGCACGCAGCCGCTTGGCCTCGATGCTCAACCGTCCGTTGTATGACCTCGACCGCCTCGACCTCTCCGCCACCAGCACCTTGCAAAGTGACCTGCAAAAACAGGCCACCGAATACCTCAAACACCTCGCCGACCCGGCGTTTGCCGGGCAGATCGGCCTGATCGGCGAACGTTTGCTGACGCCGACCAGTACCACTCAGGTGCGCTACAGCTTCACCCTGTTCGAACTGACCCCGGACGGTTCGCGGGTGCGGGTGCAAACCGACAGCACCGACCAGCCGTTCGACATCAATGAAGGCAGCAAACTGGAACTTGGCTCCACCGCCAAGATGCGGGTCATGACCACGTACTTGCAGATCATTTCCGAACTGCACGAAAAATACGCCGACAAAACCGTCGCCGAACTGAAGAAAACCGAAGTACCGGATCAGGATCGCCTGAGCCGCTGGGTCGTCGATTACCTGATCCAGAACAGCGACCGCAGCCTGCCGACACTGCTCGGCGCGGCGCTTGATCGCAAATACTCGGCGAGCCCCGGCGAGGCGTTTTTCACCGGTGGCGGGCTGCACACCTTTCACAACTTCCGTAACGAAGACAACGGGCGTATTCCGACCCTGCGCGATGCCCTGCGTGAATCGATCAACCTGCCGTTCATTCGGCTGATGCGCGACATCGTGCGCTACACCACGTATTCCGGGCCGAGCAACAGTGCCGAGCTGCTCAAGGACGACCGCGACCCGCGCCGGCAGGAATACCTGGCGTCATTCGCCGACCGTGAAGGCACGTCGTTTCTGCTGAAATTCTGGAAAAAGTACAAAAACAAAGACACCGACGCGCGCCTCGAAACCTTCCTCGACAGCATGCGCCCGACGCCAATTCGCATGGCGGCGGTGCACCGTTACCTGTACCCGGAAGCCGAGCAGACTGCGTTCAACAGCTTCGTGCGCTCGCACTTGAAGGGCGCCAAGCTCAACGAAAAACTCACCGACGAACGCCTCGAACGCCTGTACCTGAGCTACGGCCCCGGCTCGTATGACCTGCCGGATCAGGGTTTTATCGCCAAGGTGCATCCGCTGGATTTGTGGCTGATCGGCTACCTGCTCAATCACCCGGAAGCCAAGTTCAGCGAGATTGTCAAAGCCAGCCAGTTCGAACGTCAGGAAGTGTATAGCTGGCTGTTCAAGAGCAAACACAAAGGCGCGCGCGACAGCCGTATTCGCACCATGCTCGAGATTGAAGCATTCCTCGATATTCACCAGCGCTGGCAGCAAGTCGGCTACCCGTTCGACCACCTCGTGCCGTCATTGGCCACGGCGATTGGCAGTTCCGGCGACCGCCCGGCAGCGTTGGCCGAGCTGATCGGCACGATTCTCAACGACGGTGTGCGCATGCCGACCTTGCGCATCGACAGCCTGCACTTTGCCGCTGATACGCCGTACGAAACCAAAGTGGTGAATGACCCAAATGTCGGCAAACGGGTGATGCCTTCCGAGGTTGCCACGGCGATGCGCGAAGCCTTGTCGCAAGTGGTGGATGCCGGCACCGCGAAACGTGTGTCCGGCAGTTTCAAAACCCCGGACGGCACCGCGTTGGCGATGGGCGGCAAGACCGGCACCGGCGATAACCGCATTGAAGCGATTGGCTCCGGCGGGCGGATTCTCAGTTCAAAATCGATCAACCGCACGGCGACGTTTGTGTTCTATATCGGCGATCACCACTTCGGCACGTTGACCGCGTTCGTGCCGGGGCGCACCGCCGAGGCCTTCAAGTTCACCTCGGCGTTGCCGGTGCAAGTGCTCAAAGGCATGGCGCCGATCTTGACCCCGTACCTGCAACCGGGGCGCAACACCGAATGTCTGGCGCCGACGGTGACAGCGAGCAACCAGACCCAGGGCTAGATTTCGGAATCCCAGATCACCGTGACGTCCCCGGCAAATTTATCGCTGCCCGAGTCGAGCATTTGCTTGACGCCCTCCTGCGCCACGGAAAAATGCACAACGCCGGGTTTGCGCGCCACGTAGACGTTGGGTTCGAACCGTTCAGTGCCCTGACCATCGAGCCGCAAGGGTTGGTTGACCACCGACTGGCCGTTGCGCACCAGCCCGTGGGGCAGCGTCACGGCGACGTCGACCGGCACTTGATTGCCCGCCGCGTCCTGCAACGCGCAGGTATTGCCGAGGTTGGTGGCACAGCTCAATTGCATCTTGAACGGTGTCGACGTCCAGATATTGAAGGTCTGGTCGCGGAAGATCCGTTCCGGCCGACGATTACGCTGCAGCCACGCTTGCCAGCCGCCGTGCGGCACCAGTTGCACCTGATTACCGCCGGGTGGGATTTCCACCGCCAATACGTGATTGACCGTCAGGGTGAAGTCGAGCTGCAGCGTGTCCGGACTGGCGAGCATGTTGTCGCCCATGTCGAAATCGGCGCCGGGGCCTAATCGATAAAGGGTGCTGCCGGTATAGGTCCCAGGAGCCATTTTCAACGGATCGGGTGTGCGGATCTGGTAGGCAAAATTCAATCGGAGATAGGAGAAACCTGGTATGTCGAAACGGGCTTTCGTTGCGCAAGTGCCGAGCACAGAAGTGCCCCAGAAAAAAGCAAAATCAGTGTCCGTCAGGCCCGCTCCCGCGCGTCCGGTTTCGCAAGGTCTGGGCGCAATACCCCAGTCGCCGGTGTCCCATAGGCGCGAATGAGAGGTGGATACCGGCAAATCCTCACGCCCGATCAGTTCCTGAACCCTGCGACTCAGCCGATAACGTCCGCCAACCCCCGCAATGCGCACCTGCACCATCGCCGGACGGCCTTGGTCATCCTGTACCGGCACATCGCGCCATTGCGCCGCCGAGATGTTGAACATCGCACCTTGGCGTGGATTGGAGTGATTCGCTGGAATCGGATTGATCGACTGCACATCAATCGAGCTCTCGATGCTGAACAATTTGTCGAACCCACCCGTTCCGTCACAAGACGACGGATTCTCGGCGCAATAACCGCTATCAGGCGTGGTGTTCTTGAACTCATTGATGTTCGGACGCGCCGGATCGGGGGCGAACTCGGCGGTTATCTGCACCACATCGGCCTGCGCGCCGAGGCAAATGAACAACAGCAAGCCACTGCACGGGCGCTTCATGGATTCACCGCATCGAACATCAATTGCACCGTGCCGAAATACTGCCCCGGCACATAACCGGTAACAGGTTTCAGCGCCGCAATCTCCAGGCGCACGCGCTGGCCAACACGCGCCTGCTGTTCATCCACCACCGGTGTCGCCAGCAACGACAAACGCTGCCCATTGAACTGCACGGCCAGGTCAATGCGCTCGCGCCCATTGAACAAAAACGGCTCAGCCGCCAGCCGCGCGGAAATACTGCCGCTGGTGTTTTTCACGTCGAAATGTTCGCGCAACGGTGTGAGCTCGGCGGTCACCGGGTTCCACGCCATCACCTGCTCGCGCTCCAGAAACATCGAGTTGACCGGCAATACGTAAAACTCGCTGGTGGGGATCGTCACCGAAACGTGAAAGGTTTGCTCCTCACGAATTGCCAGCGCGTGCGTGCTGGTCAACGACAAAACAGTAGCCAGCGAAACGAGCAATGCGCGCTTGAATCCCGGGCGTTTCATCCCTTCACCTCAACGTTTTTCTGCGCCGCACCTTCCACCAGTTTGAAGCGGTACTGGCGCCCGGCCTGTTTCTCGAAACGAAACGTTCGGCCCGGCAGCACATGAGTTTTGGTCACCGGTTGGCAATCGTTTTCATCGCTGACGGCGCAGTCCTTGAGGTCGTCGACCACCACCACGGTGTTGCCGTCGTTGCGCAATGCGTATTGGCCAGGGCGCTCGTCAATCTGCGTGTTGAAACGCGCGTCTTTGGGGCGCACAAAAAAGATCGTGCCGTAACCCGCCAACACGTTGACCCCGGCCGCCAGCGTCTGTTGATAGGCGTCGCGCTCTTCGACGGAGACGGCAAACTCATCTTCTTTCTCCGGCACCACCGGGACGAATCGCACGCGAAAATAACGCTCGCGCTCACGTTCGCCCATAAACAGCAGCCGAGTACCCTGCATGCCATTCACCGGCACAATCAAGCGCGCCGGGCTGGCCATCAGACCGTCGCGGGCGCTGCTGTCGGCCAGGCTCTTTACCGGCAATTCCGTGGGTCTGCCGTCGGCGTCATAGATGATTTCGTGAATATTGATTTTGACGAACGCCGTGCTGTCGCCGCCATTGAAAACCCGTTTCAGGTAGGTGCTTTTATCGCCGTCCAGATAGTCGTACACCACGCCGACATTGATCGCCGGCCCAGCCTCGGCCAACAGCGGCAGCAAACCTGCACCCAACAATACCCATAGCCGTTTCATTGTTTTCGATCCTTCAGTTGAACGCTGCGCGGACATTCCGGCAGCGGTGATCAGATTTCCGAATTCCAGATAACCGTGACATTGCCCGCGTAGGTTTTGCCGACGCCGGTGAGCATCTCGGCCACTTGTTCGCGGGCGATTTCGAAGTGCAATTGACCGGGTTTGCGATCGACATAAAAACCTGGCTGGAACAGTTCGGTGCCACTGCCGTCACGCATCAAGGGCCGGCGGTTAACCGCTTGCCCGGCGCCGTCGGTCAAACCGTTGGGCAACGTGACGCTGATGTTCACCGGCACCGCACCGCCCGATTGCGGTTCGCGCAACAGGCACTGGTTGCTGCCGTCGCCGTACTGACAATCGAGCTGCATCTTGAAACGGCTGGACGCCGAGATATTGAAGGTCTGGTCGCGGAACAAGCGCTCCGGGCGACGATTGCGTTGCAGCCAGGCTTGCCAGCCACCTTGCGGCACCAGCTCGACCCGATTGCCGCCGGGCGGCACTTCGACTTTGAGGGTGTGTTGCACGTCGAGGGTGAAGTTGAAGACGAATTCAGTTTCGGCGGTGCTCATGTTGTCGCCGAAATCAATGTCGCCTCCCGGCCCGACGGTGTAGCGCATGGTGCCGGTGTACTGACCCGAGGACATGCCCAGCGGGTTGGGGGTTTTCAGCGCATAGGCATATTCGAGGTTGGAGTATTGCAACGCCGTAATATCCATTCCCGGTTGGCGGCTGCACACGCCAGCCCCTTCCGGGACCAGCCAGAAGAACAGCGCGAAATTGGTCCCTGCAGCAACGTAACCGGTGCCTTCACAGGGGCTGGGCGCATAACGCCATTGCGATTGCCAGGTAATTCCGGGTTGGGCCCAGACTGCTACGCCAGGACGCACATCCCAGCGATGACCAATGCCGGCGATGCGCATTTGCACGGTGGCGACCTCCCCGGTGCGCGAATGCGTGACCTGCAGGTCGCGCCAGTCCGAAGGCATCTTCCACATTGCGCCGTCGCGGGGGTTAGTGTGGTTGGCCAGGATCGGCGTTTTGGTGTGCGCATAAAAAGCCGTACGAATGGTGAAAATGTTCAGTTGCTTGCAGCGCGCCGGGATGTGAAAGGTGCACACGCCGCTCTCCGGTGTGGTGTTGACGAACTCGTTTTTCAGCGGGTTTGCCGGGTCCGGCGTGAAGACCGCGCTGATCTCCTGAGTCAGGGCATTGGCCGCTGGCGCCAACCCGCACAACATGCTGAACCCGATGAGGTGTCGAAGTGTTCTGTTCATCAATCAGCCTGCCGTTTCAGAATTAAATGAGCTGTCGGCCAGCGTGTCCGGTGTGCAGCGCAGATCGCCGATCATCAGCACATCCTGTTCGATACGCGCCGCGCGGGTATCGAGGCGGAACTGGCAGAGCAACTGATCGCCCCGACGCACTTGCAGGGTCGGTGAACTGGCGTTCATTTCCATCGAGAAGAACCCATCGACCTCGCTCACGCCACGGCTGGCGTGGTTGATGATGTGATGCCCTTTCAATGGATGCCCTTGCGGATCGATCAGGCGCCCGAGCACGGTCACGGTTTTCATCACCTGGACCTTGCGATACGCCACGCCGCCCTTGTTCAGGTGATAACTCATGCGCGGCGGCTGAATGTTGGCGGCCGGCACGTGGTTGCCCTCGAAATCGAAACTCACCGCGCCGTTGCGGTACGCGGTGATCGGCACAAAGTTGCGCCCCGCACGCAACGCGGTACTGCCGCCGCTGAGGTCATCGGCGCGCAGGGCGATGTCCTCGACATCGGATTCGACGTCAATGATCATCCCGGCGCCGCGGCCCTGATGCTGACTGGTCAGGACCATTTTCTGCCCGCCGACGGCGAACGTGCTGTCCAGGTTGAGGCCGCCGGTGATGTCGCCGCTGTACGACGAGCGCTGGGCGAAGGCATCGCCGAGCACTGTGTCGGTCATGAAATTGGTTGTGCCCGAGATACCGACGCCGTAGGTATCGGCAATCGCCGTGGCCGAGACGCTTTGCAGCACAAAGTCCTGCAGATCCTTGCGATAGGTCAGCGAGGCGTTGTGGTCGCGGCGGCCATCGCGCGAAGTGCGCGAGCCGAGGCTGCCGGAGATTTGCTCGCCCGGCCCGCCGAGCGCCAGGCTCACGCTGAGGTCGACGCCACGGTTGCGTTTGTCGCCGCTGCTGGTGCTGGCCGGCCGATCGAACACGGTGAAACGCCAATTGGCGTCACTGCCGAACAGGTTGCTGCGCTGGGTCCAGCCGAGATCGAGGCCGACGCCTTCGACATTGCCCTCGCTGTGCGACACCCGGCCGTTCAGCGAAGTACGGTTGTTCAAGCGATGGGTCAGCGACAGCGAGGAATTGCTGGTTTCGCCAGTGAACACATTGCGCTGACGAATGCGTGTGCCGTCGGGCAAGGTTTCGTAGGTGTTGCGCGTGTCGAGCCAACTGCGATTGTGGCTGGCGACGACGGTGCCGAGGCCGTAGCTGTAAAGCGCTTGCAGATCGACGCCAGTGCCGTGGTCTTCGGTCTGGTAAATGTTGGCGAACAGGCTGGCATTGTTGGCCACGGTCCAATCGACCGACGAGCCGTACTGCAATTGTTCACGGACCTGGCGCGCCGACAATCCCAGCACCACGCGCGGGTGCAGCAAATAGTTGAGCGCGGCGCCGGCAGACATGCCGCCGTCGGCCTGCTCTTCCCAGTTGCTCAGCAGTTTGCTTTCGCGCCCGGCGAACACGTTATAGCGCCAGCGTTGGTCGTGGTTGCGCCAGTTATTGGGCTTGTAAACCAGTTCCTGGGTCGTCGAGGTGATCTGGCCATCTTCAATCAGCCGCACTTCGACTTCATAGATACCGCCGGGCAACGGCCGGGTGTCGAGGGTCTGCAACCCGGCCGGCACCGGTTGCGTGTTGACCAGCAACCCGTTGCGATAAATCTCCACCGAACCGAGGCGATTGGCGGTGACGTAAATCGGATAAACGCTGGGTTTCGGGTTGTCGATGGCCAGACTGTCGGAGCTGCCATACATAACGCCGACCGCCGTGTCCGGGCTGGGACCAAATGCGCGTGGCTGGCGGCTGAGGCCTTCGGAATTGGGCATGAAATAGCCCAGGCGCAGAAAACTGCCTTGCAGTTCCCGTTGGGTATAGAGCTCGTGCACCGCGTGATAGAGCTGGTCGTCGAAACCACCGAGACGGGCCAGTTGCAGGTTGACGCTCTGGGTCCAGTTGCCGAGGCTGCTGCTCGCCTCCAGGCCGTAGCGTCCGCCGAGGTCCTGGTCCTGGCCACCATTGAGGTTCAATTGATTGCGCACGATCAGGCCGGTGCTGCCGTGCTGAGGTTGTTCGTAGTAAGCCTGGGGTTGGTCGTCGCGTTCAGCGTTTTCGGTAACGAGCGAAACCAGGGAGTTTTCCAGGCTGTAATGCACGGCCAGCAAGTTGGCCGGACAGTTGGCAGAGCACGCCCCAAGAGGCACGCCTTGTTTGAGATAAGTCGCCAGCGCGTCGCGTTCAGGGGCTTTGAGGTCACTGTCTCGAATGTCGGTCATTTCAAGTAACGTAATACGATCGTCACGTGATAACACCACCATTGCTTCTCCCATGAACTGTTGATCACGTTCAATTCGAACTGCCAACGGAACATCAAAGAAGTGTTCTTCAAACTCCGCAGGAAGACCTTTGGCCTGAGCCAGCAAAGAGCGCGGCGCAGTATTACCGTTAGTTGGCGCAGCCAGCACTGATGAACAAAACAGCAAGGCGAGCGCTGTCGCGATGGGCGTCATCGGGAACATGAACCAGATACTCTGAATACGGACGGTAGATACGGTGGAACCCGGTCGGCCGGTCAGGGTGACGAGCCGATCGGGGTATTTCAGTCAACGAACCGAAGGGTTGCCCTTCACGGCGTGACGGTGCGCGGAACGGCGTCGAACATCACCACTGGACTGCCGGTAAACAGGCCCGTTTGGGTATCTGTAGGCTTGGTGGCGGCGATGATCATGTCCGCTTGCATGCCTGGGTTGGAGGGCACATCACCGGCAATTTCCTTGGACGTGCCGTCCAGCACGACACCGCCGATGGAGATGGTCAGCGGGATTGCCGAAGCACCGTTGTAGAGCGCAGCTGTACCGCCCTCGATGTAGGCATTGATGGAACCGTCAGTGTTTTTCAGGTCGTACGTCTGACGCAGGCTATTGAGTTCACCGGTCACCGTGTTGAAGACCATGGTTTCGTCGCGACCGAAGTTCGGATCGCGCGGCTGGGCATGAAACTGCTTGGTCGGAATTTCAGCCTTGATGTTGATAGTAGTGCTGGCGTCATCCTTGGCCAATGCAGCGGTCGAAGCAAAGACCAGAACAGCCAGCGGCGCGGAAACTGCAAACTTCTTGAACATGGTTAACTCCCTGTTACTTAAATGAGATAGATCGTTGAAGGTTCTAACAAGTCGTGGACTTGAACATTGAACGCGGAGGCATGATCAACCAATTGAAACTTTAAGTAAGCAGGACGCTTCTGGCGAGCGCGTAGTCCTCAAGGCATATGGCGGGAAGAAAAATAACCAAAAAACCGCAATAACGCCGAGTGACCGTAAGAATAAGACTACCGACAGATTAGTTGTGTTTCCCATACAGAAACATGGGGTACGAGTTCAATATCCGGGACTCAATGAACATTAGGCGAAAACACTGTTTTAGAGAAGTAGCACTAATTTTCGAGGGGCAAATATATACATCCGGTTACTTCCATTCTTCCTCCGATGCATTGCGAACAATCGGACGCCGGCGAGGAACAATTTCCCACGCGCGAACCAGCAACGTCCCGCGCCGTTGGTCGAATCGCCTTGCTTGACGCCAAAGATATATCTTAAGTTGTATCTAAACACGTCAGGAGAACTGGAAAAATGAGAGACCATCATTCCCACCACCGCGAACACGGTGACGGCCGCGACGGCTTCGAGAAACGCCCCGGACGCGAACGCGGCGGCCGTGGCCCACGGGTCTTCGCCCCGGGCGACCTGAAATTGCTGCTGCTGGCGCTGATCGCCGAACAGCCGTGCCACGGCTACGACTTGATCCGCCAGATCGAAGGCATGTTCGACGGCGCCTACAGCCCCAGCCCCGGCGTGATCTACCCGACGCTGACGTTTCTGGAAGAAAGCGAAATGATCAGCGGCGACGCCGAGGGCGGGAAAAAACGCTACAGCATCACCGACGCCGGGCGCTTGTCCTTGAGCGATCAGGCGATTGCCCTGGAAGGTGTGCGGATGCGCATCGACGTCAGCAAACGTTCATTGCGCGGACATGATCGCCCGGCAGAAATTCACGAGGCGGTGCACAACCTGCGCCACGCCTTGCAATTGCATCACGGGCGCTGGAGCGCCGAAGAAATCGTGCGTGTCGCGACCCTGCTCAACAACACCGCCAAAGCCATTGTCGACGGCCCCGCCGTTCAAGCCGCACAGGAGAAACCCGAATGACTCCCGTTGATACCCAGACCATTCACCGCGTGATGCATGAAATCAAACGTCGTCGGCTGGAGGTGCTGCGGGTGGTGGACCTGACGCCGCGCATGCGCCGCATCACGGTCGGCGGGCCGGAATTGGCGGGGTTCGTCAGCCTCGGCACGGATGACCACGTCAAACTGCTGTTCCCGCAGAACGCGGCGCAAACGGCCGCCCTGGAAACCCTGGTGCTTGGCGCCGGCAAGTCCGATCAGCCGATGCCGCCGATGCGCGATTACACGCCGCGTCGCTATGACCTCGACGCGCTGGAGCTGGACATCGATTTCGTCCTGCACGGCGACGGCCCTGCCTCGACCTGGGCAGAACAGGCGCAACCGGGGCAATCGCTGCACATTGCCGGGCCACGCGGCTCGATGATCGTGCCGGACATTTTTGACAGCTATCTGCTGATCGGCGATGAAACCTCCCTGCCCGCTATCGCCCGCCGCCTCGAAGGCCTGGCGGCCAATCGCCGCGCGCTGGTGATCATTGAAGTCGAGAACGGCGCTGAACAGCAGGCTCTGCAGAGCGCGGCGCAGGTCAATGTGATTTGGGTATTGCGCGATGGCGGCACGAATAATCTGCTCAACGCAGTGAAGCAACTGCAAGTGCCGAGCGGCGATTTGTACGCGTGGGTGGCGACGGAAACCAAGGTGTCGCGACAGATTCGCCGGGTGCTGCTGGATGAGCATGGGCTGAATGAGCAGTTCGTCAAAGCCGCCGGTTACTGGCGCGCCGAAGGCAGCGACGAGGAATAACCCGCCTCAATCCACATCCCCTCGACGCCGAGCCCCTGTAGGAGCGAGGCTTGCCCGCGAAGGCGGTGTGTCAGTCGACAACTTTACTGACTGACACAGCGCTTTCGCGGGCAAGCCTCGCTCCTACAGGTCTGCGGTGTTATCGGATCGGTTTTCGCCAGCGATCGAGCCCGATCATCAGCAGCGCCATCAGCACAAACCCCGCCAAAATCCCCCCGGCATTGATAAACACCTGTGGATAACCCAGCGTCGGCACGTCAATGAATGGATACGGGTAAGCGCTCAGCACGTGCCCGCGCAGCAGCGCGAAAGCAAAATAGACCAGCGGATAAATCACCCACAGCGCGATGTGGCGCAGGCGCAAAGTGCCTTTGGGCACGCAGCACCACCAATAGATCAGGAACAGCAGCGGCATGATGTCGTGGAGCAATTCGTCGGCGATCAATTGCCAACCTTCGGGATGCCACAAATGCCGCAGCAATACGCTGTAGGCAATGCCGACCACGGCGATGCTGACGGCTACGCCGCTGCTCACCGACGGTTGCAGAAACCAGCGCCGCGCCGCCGATTCGCGCGTGGTCAGTGCATAGCTCAGCACCACTGCGACCAGGGTGTTGGTGACCACGGTAAAAAAACTGAAAAACGCCATCAGCCCGCCGAGCAGGCTGGCGCCGATGCTCCAGCGTGAGCCGAGAATCAGGTACAGCTGAATGCTCAAACCGGCCCAACCGAGCACGGCCGCCACGGCGATACACCGACGCCTTGCGGCAGAACCCGGCGTCGATAAGGCACGCATAGTCAGAGGGGACGCTTGGTGCGCATCAGTTTGACGTACAGGCGCTCGACTTTCTCCCGCGCCCACGGGGTTTTACGCAGGAAGGTCAGGCTCGACTTGATGCTCGGATCGCTCTTGAAGCAACGAATGTCGATGCGCTCGGCCAGCCCCGCCCACTCGTAGTGTGCGACCAGGGCGTTGAGGATTTGCTCCAGCGTCACGCCGTGCAGCGGGTTGTCGTTGTTGTGTTCGGTCATGCCGGGCCTTTGCGCAAAGAAAGTTTGAAGAAGCCGCGCACCTTAGCCGAGGCCTTCGTCGGGTGGAAGCGCTCCGTTAACTGTAGGCCATCCCGACCACCAACCGTGGGAGAGAAGCTTGCTCGCGAAGGCGTTCGCATCGGCAACATCTTCGTCGACTGACCCACCACCCCCCACTGTAGGAGCAGAGCTTGCTCGCGAAGACGTCCGCATCGGCAATATCTTCATTGACTGACACACCGCCATCGCGAGCAAGCTCTGCTCCTACAGGCGTCCGCATCGGCAACATCGTCGTCGACTGACCCACCGCCATCGCGAGCAAGCTTTGCTCCCACAGGCGTTCGCATCGGCACATCGTCGTCGACTGACACACCGCCCCCCACTGTAGGAGCAGAGCTTGCTCACGAAGACGTCCGCACCGGCAACATCTTCGTCGACTGACACACCGCCCCCCACTGTAGGAGCAGAGCTTGCTCGCGAAGACGTTCGCACCGGCAATATCTTCATTGACTGACACACCGCTTTCGCGAGCAAGCTTTGCTCCTACAGGGTCGAGGAATGTCGTGCGACGCGCGGTCGCAGGCGACTGTTACCGAATCCGAAATGATCCATGTCAGGAAAAGCGCTTTCTCTATTTGTAACAGGACATTATCCTTGCGCCCGTCAAGCTGAATCGCTTCTGCTGCCCGCGACATACTGCCGCTTCAGTTCACCCCCCTGAAAAAGATCAAGAACGACTTACCCATGCCTGATTTTCCTACTCTGCGAGACAGCGCTGTCCGCATGCCTGTTGCCCAGCGAAAAGCCCTGAACCTGATCGGCGGCCTCAGCGCCTTCGGCCTCGCCACCTGCGTTCACGCCGCCCCGGCCTTCGACAGCGAGTCGCCGTGGATGCTCGGCGACTGGAACGGCACGCGCACCGAACTCGCGGAAAAAGGCTACGACTTCAAAGTCGATTACACCGGCGAAATGGGCAGCAACCTGCACGGCGGTTATGACCACGATCGCACGGCGCGCTACAGCGACCAGTTCGGCCTCGGCACGCATCTGGACTTGCAGAAGATCCTCGGTTGGGACGATGCCGAATTTCAGCTGACCGTCACCGAACGCAGCGGCAACAACATCAGCAACGACCGGATCAACGACCCACGGGTCGGCGGTTTCACCTCGGCCCAGGAAGTCTGGGGCCGTGGCCAGACCTGGCGCCTGACGCAGATGTGGTATCAGCAGAAATTCTTCGACCAGAAGCTCGACATCAAGGTCGGCCGCTTTGGCGAGGGCGAAGACTTCAACAGCTTCCCGTGCGACTTCCAGAACCTGGCGTTCTGCGGCTCGCAGGTCGGCAACTGGGTCGGCGGCATCTGGTACAACTGGCCGGTCAGCCAATGGGCGATGCGCGTCAAATATCACCTGACGCCAGAGCTGTATGCGCAGGTCGGCGCGTATGAGCAGAACCCGTCCAACCTTGATCGCAACAACGGCTTCAAGCTCAGCGGCAGCGGCACTCAAGGCGCAATCCTGCCGGTCGAGCTGGTGTGGACGCCGAAGTTCAACGGCCTGCCGGGCGAGTACCGCGCCGGTTATTACTACAGCAATGCGAAAGCCACCGACGCCTACAAGGATCGCAACGGCCAGCCTGCGGCCCTGAGCGGCGAAGCCTATCGCAGCGCGTCGAGCAAGCACGGCGTGTGGCTGGGTGTGCAGCAGCAGATCACCAGCCGCGCCAGCGATAATTCCCGTGGTTTGAGCGTGTTCGCCAACGGCACGATGCACGACAAGAAGACCAACGCCATCGACAACTATGTCCAGGCCGGCGTCGTCTACAAAGGCTTGTTCGATGCACGCGCCAAGGACGACATCGGTTTTGCCATGGCGCGGGTTCACGTCAACCCGGCCTATCGCAAGAACGCCGAGGCGATCAATCAGGCACGTGGGGTTTATGACTACGACGACGCGACGTTCGTGCCGCCGCAAGACACCGAATACAGCGCCGAGCTTTATTACGGCGTGCACGTGACCAACTGGCTGACCGTGCGCCCGAACCTGCAATACATCCGCCACCCGGGTGGCGTGGACAAGGTCGATGACGCGCTGATTGGCGGGATCAAGATCACCACTTCGTTCTGAGGCTGCTGCAAACCTTGTAGGAGCGAGGCTTGCCCGCGAAGAGGCCATTACATTCAACGTTGATGTTGACTGACACGCCGCCTTCGCGGGCAAGCCTCGCTCCTACAAGACCGCACAGGTTTTCATTTAACTGAACACTTTTTAACTGAACCATGCCCACGCCGGATCGTCATCTACAGTGAACTTGCGCGGGACTACTTAAAACGTCACGGAGAACCACACTATGAGCACTGATGGTGCTTTGAGTCGAAGCCGCCTGCTACCGAGCCTGCTCGGTATCCTGCTTCTGCTAATGGGCCTGGCCATGCTGGCCGGGGGTATCAAGCTGAGCATGCTCGGCGGCTCGCTGTATTACCTGCTGGCCGGTATCGGCCTGGCGCTGAGCGGCATTTTGCTGATCATGGCTCGCCGTGCGGCACTGGGCCTGTACGCGCTGGTGCTGTTCGCCAGTACCGTTTGGGCATTGTGGGAAGTCGGCCTCGACTGGTGGCAATTGGTGCCGCGTCTGGCGCTGTTGTTTGCCCTGGGCATCGTCATGCTGCTGCCGTGGTTCCGCCGTCCGCTGTTACGCACCGGCGCTGCACCGATGGGCACTGGCGCGCTGAGCGTGGCCGTGGTGCTCGCGGGCGCCGCTGCACTGGCCAGCCAGTTCACCAACCCGGGTGAAACCAAAGGTCAACTGGATCGCGACAGCGTTCCGGGCATGACCAACACTGCCCCGGCGATGCCGGACGGTGACTGGAATTCCTACGGTCGCAGCGCGCACGGCGATCGTTATTCGCCACTGGCGCAGATCACCCCGCAGAACGCCCACAAGCTGGTCCCAGCCTGGACATACCGCACCGGTGACATCCCTGGCCCTAACGATCCGGGCGAAACCACCGCCGAAAACACCCCGCTGAAAGTCAACGGCATGCTCTACGTCTGCACGCCGCACAGCCAGGTGATCGCGCTGGACCCGGACACCGGCAAGGAAATCTGGCGTTTCGATCCGAAGCTCTCCACGCAAAACGCGGCGAACTTCAAGGGTTGGGCGCACATGACTTGCCGTGGCGTGTCGTATCACGATGACGCCGTCTACGCTTCCGAACAGAGCCCGACCGGCACTGCGAGCACCGCGCCAGTCAGCGCCGTGTGCCCACGCCGGATCTTCCTGCCAACCGCCGACACTCGCCTGATCGCACTCGACGCCGACACCGGCAAAATGTGTGAAGACTTCGGCGACAAGGGCCAGGTTGACCTGCGCGCCAACATCGGCAGCTTCGCCGCCGGCGGTTACTACTCCACCTCGCCTCCAGCCGTCACCAAAGACCTGGTAGTGATTGGCGGTCACGTCACCGATAACGTTTCCACCGACGAGCCAAGCGGCGTGATCCGCGCGTTCGACGTGCACACCGGCAAACTGGTGTGGAACTGGGACAGCGGCAACCCGGACGACACCACGCCGATTGCCGAAGGCCAGACCTACACGCGCAACTCGCCGAACATGTGGTCCATGTTCGCCGTCGACGAAAAACTCGGCATGCTCTACCTGCCGATGGGCAACCAGACTCCGGACCAGTTCGGCGGTGCGCGCACCCCTGAATCGGAACTGCATGCCGCCGGCCTGACCGCGCTGGACATCGCCACCGGTCAAGTCAAATGGCACTTCCAGTTCACCCACCATGACCTGTGGGACATGGACGTCGGTGGCCAGCCAACCCTGATGGACCTGAAAACCGCTGACGGCGTCAAGCCAGCGGTACTCGCGTCGACCAAGCAAGGCAGCATCTACGTGCTGGACCGTAGCAACGGCCAGGCGATCGTGCCGATCAACGAAGTGCCGGTGCCACAAGGCGCTGTCGAAGGTGATCACACTTCGCCGACCCAACCGAAATCCGACCTCAACCTGATGCCGCCGCCGCTGCAAGAGCGCGACATGTGGGGCGTGACCCCGTTCGACCAACTGATCTGCCGGATCGACTTCAAATCCATGCGCTACGACGGCCCGTTCACGCCGCCATCGCTGCAGGGTTCGATTGTTTATCCAGGCAACTTCGGCGTGTTCGACTGGGGCGGTATCTCGGTTGACCCGGTCCGTCAGATCGCTTTCGTGAACCCGAGCTACATGGCGTTCAAATCGAAAATGATCCCGGCCGCCGAAATCGCCGCGCAAGGCCCGCGTAAAAGCGAAACCGAAGGCGTGCAGCCAAACAAAGGCGCGCCGTACGGCGTAGTCCTCGAAGCCCTGCTCTCGCCAATGGGCCTGCCGTGCCAGGCTCCGGCCTGGGGTTACGTGGCGGCGGTCGACCTGACCACCAGCAAAACCATCTGGAAACATAAAAACGGCACCGTGCGCGACAGCTCGCCGGTTCCAATCCCGCTGAGCATGGGCGTCCCAAGCCTGGGCGGCACGTTCACCACTGCCGGTGGCGTCGCCTTCCTGAGCGGCACCCTCGACCAGTACCTGCGCGCCTACGACGTGAAAAACGGCAAGCAACTGTGGGAAGGCCGCCTGCCAGCAGGCGCCCAAACCACACCGATGACCTACACCGGCAAGGACGGCAAGCAATACGTGCTCGTTGTTGCGGGCGGTCACGGGTCGCTGGGCACCAAGCAGGGTGACTATGTGATGGCGTACAAACTGTCCGAGTAAGGTTTAGCGGCGGTTGAAGGACAAAAGGCGACTCCTGAGAGGGAGTCGCCTTTTTTTGTGGGCGCTGTTTTTGTCTTGCGAGGCACAAATGTGAGCGAGCCGGCGATGATGGCTCAGTATTCAACATCCCTGTCTGCGGACAAACAGCCGCTTAAAACCTTCCGTCGCCCTTAAGCTGCTCTAGCAGATAGTCAATCGAGTCCTGAGCCTGTTTCAAAGACTCGAACAAGCCGCTCTCATTGCCTCCAGGGTAAACAATTCGGAAACGATTACCGGCGTTGGCCGGGCTGTATTCGAGAATGGTCCATCCCTTGTAGGTCGAGCTGATTGGATAGTTCACTGTTTATCTCCCTATGTTTCCCGAGTTGATGAACGTGTCCTCCTCGATGAGCACACCACCCAAATCTGCGGTACCCCAGGAAAGCTGTCTACTGTCATAAATAACAGCACATTCGTGCACGGGCCTCGCAAGGAACCGTCAATTGTTCGAACTGGGCACACTGACCGGCAACATCACCTTCGACGATCTCTCAGCGCTTACCGAGCAGCCCTGGCCGAGCAGATTGTTGAGGCAGAACGCGAGTTGCAGAGGATGATTCCCGGTTGCATACGAACTGTTTGAATTATCAGCAGACATTGAATGAAGGCGTTTCCGGAGAGGGAGTCGGCTTTTTTGTGGGCGCTGGATTTATGGGGGGCGGCGGAAGGGGTGTGTCAGGTGGATGGATTTTGGGGGATCGATTGCTATCGCGAGCAGGCTCACTCCTACAGGGGATTGGGGGAATACATACCCACCCCCCAAGAACATGGTCGGCCCAAAGGCCGCCACGCCCCCAAGAAAAACCAACAGCCATTGAAACCACCCCCCACCTGCCCCATCTAAGACCCATACTCCATTGCGCAGGTGCCCCATGAGCGACCAGCAAGAATTCCCCGAAGACCCCACCGAATTCAGCGAAACAGACCACATCGAACACCACTCCACCGGCAAAGGGCTCGCCCTGCCTGGCCAGAACCTGCCGGACAAGGTTTACATCATCCCGATCCACAATCGCCCGTTCTTCCCGGCCCAAGTGCTGCCGGTGATCGTTAATGAAGAACCGTGGGCTGAAACACTGGACCTGGTAAGCAAATCCGATCACCACTCCCTGGCCCTGTTCTACATGGACACGCCACAGGAAGATCCGCGCCATTTCGATACGGGCGCGCTGCCCGAATACGGCACCCTGGTCAAAGTGCACCACGCCAGTCGCGAAAACGGCAAACTGCAATTCGTCGCCCAAGGCCTGACCCGCGTCCGCATCAAAACCTGGCTCAAACACCATCGCCCGCCGTACCTCGTCGAAGTCGAATACCCGCACCAGCCCACCGAGCCGACCGACGAGGTCAAGGCCTACGGCATGGCGCTGATCAACGCGATCAAGGAACTGCTGCCGCTCAACCCGCTGTACAGCGAAGAGCTGAAAAACTACCTCAACCGCTTCAGCCCCAACGATCCGTCGCCGCTGACCGACTTCGCCGCCGCGCTGACCTCCGCCACCGGCAGCGAACTGCAAGAAGTGCTCGACTGCGTGCCGATGCTCAAGCGCATGGAAAAAGTCCTGCCGATGCTGCGCAAGGAAGTCGAAGTCGCGCGCCTGCAGAAAGAAATCTCCGCCGAAGTGAACCGCAAGATCGGCGAGCACCAGCGCGAGTTCTTCCTCAAGGAACAACTCAAAGTCATCCAGCAAGAACTCGGCTTGACCAAGGATGATCGCAGCGCCGACATCGAACAGTTCCAGCAACGCCTCGAAAGCAAGAAACTGCCCGCGCAGGCGCAGAAACGCATCGAAGAGGAAATGAACAAGCTGTCGATCCTCGAGACCGGATCGCCGGAGTATGCGGTCACGCGCAACTACCTCGACTGGGCGACCTCGGTGCCGTGGGGCGTTTACGGCGACGACAAACTCGACCTCAAGCACGCGCGCAAAGTGCTCGACAAACACCACGCCGGCCTCGACGACATCAAGGACCGGATCCTCGAATTCCTCGCGGTCGGTGCTTATAAAGGTGAGATCAGCGGTTCCATCGTGCTGCTGGTCGGCCCGCCAGGCGTGGGCAAAACCAGCGTCGGCAAATCCATCGCCGAATCGCTGGGCCGGCCGTTCTACCGCTTCAGCCTCGGCGGTATGCGCGACGAAGCCGAGATCAAGGGCCACCGCCGCACCTACATCGGCGCGCAGCCGGGCAAACTGGTGCAGGCGTTGAAAGACGTCGAAGTGATGAACCCGGTGATCATGCTCGACGAAATCGACAAGATGGGCCAAAGCTACCAGGGCGACCCGGCCTCGGCGCTCCTGGAAACCCTCGACCCGGAGCAGAACGTCGAATTCCTCGACCACTACCTCGACCTGCGCATGGACCTGTCGAAAGTCCTGTTCATCTGCACCGCCAACACCCTCGATTCGATTCCCGGCCCGTTGCTCGACCGCATGGAAGTGATTCGTCTGTCGGGCTACATCACCGAAGAAAAGATCGCCATCGCCAAGCGTCACCTGTGGCCGAAACAGCTTGAGAAGGCCGGCGTGTCGAAAGGCAGCCTGAGCATCAGCGACAGCGCATTGAAAGCCTTGATCGACGGTTATGCCCGCGAAGCCGGGGTGCGCCACCTGGAAAAAGAGCTGGGCAAACTGGTGCGCAAAGCCGTGGTCAAGTTGATCGACGAGCCAAAAGCGGTGATCAAGATCGGCCCGAAAGACCTCGAAGCGTCACTCGGCCATCCGGTGTTTCGCAACGAACAAGTGCTGTCCGGCACCGGCGTCATCACCGGGCTGGCGTGGACCAGCATGGGCGGCGCGACGTTGCCGATTGAAGCGACGCGGATTCACACGCTCAACCGTGGCTTCAAACTCACCGGGCAACTGGGCGACGTGATGAAAGAGTCGGCGGAAATCGCCTACAGCTACGTCAGTTCGAACCTGAAGTCGTTTGGCGGTGACCCGAAATTCTTCGACGAAGCCTTCGTTCACCTGCACGTCCCGGAAGGCGCGACCCCGAAAGATGGCCCGAGCGCCGGCGTGACCATGGCCAGCGCCCTGCTCTCGCTCGCACGTAATCAGGCGCCGAAAAAAGGCATCGCCATGACCGGCGAGCTGACGCTGACCGGGCATGTGCTGCCGATCGGCGGGGTGCGCGAAAAAGTCATCGCCGCGCGGCGGCAGAAGATTTTCGAATTGATCCTGCCGGAGCCGAACCGTGGCAGTTTCGAAGAATTGCCGGACTACCTGAAAGAGGGCATCACCGTGCACTTCGCCAAGCGCTTTGCGGATGTGGCGAAGATCTTGTTCTGATCCTGATACGCCCCCACAAAAAATGGCCAAATTAAAACTTGGCCATTTTTTATTTCAGTGACGAAATATAGGCACATTTGGTTGAACCTATAGCAAAACGGCCTATTCAACTGTTAGTTCTGACAGTAGACGCTCACCCCACCAAGCCTTCCAATAAGCATCGACTCTTCTTATCAGTGCCAGGCAGAAAAAAAATGAGCAACTTCGCCGTTTCTACCTATCGCGCCACTCAGTTCGCCAACATTACAGGTGAATTCAACGCCAGTTTTCCTCGCAAGGACGACACTGGAGTAACAAAACGCCGGGCGAATTTTCATACTCAACAAGTAGAGTACGTGTCGGACGGCAAGGAGTTCATGGTAACGGCTATTGCGGAGCGCGGAGGCCGCCACAGCGAGCGGCGAATTTCCTTGCATCTTAGCGGCGACATCACTTCCGGCACCTATTCCTTCAACAAAGACGATACGAGCGGGCCGATCATTCAGTTGGCTTACTCTGAAATGCAAAATATCGGAAACCAGCATTTTCTCGTGCCATTCGAAACAACAGAGGGAACGCTTGAGCTGGAAGTATCGGAGAATTTCGAATACTACACCGCCAGACGCCTGAACTTTACCGCTGCCTCTAGAACAGGACTCAAGCTGGAGGTTGAAGCCGATTTTGAAGTTTGGCTGGCAGTCATTCTCATTGGTTGAGTCATCCTCGCTCTTTGTCTCAACTTCAGTTTTGCTCGACGCTCGTCGTGAATACCTGAATTTCTCACCTGCGGGCGCCAGCTCGCTCCCCCTTAACCACCTATGAGATTGATTGTTCATGGACACGAATATCAACGGCAAAATAAGCTTCAACACGAACCATCGAGTCCCGTTCGAATCAACGGACTTATTCATTCATACGCTGTTTGACCCGCAAGACTACTCGCTGACGTTTTATGTCAACCAAGGACAACCCTACAGCGAGAGGCATATTTCATTTTCTCTTCTTGGCAACATTGCCAGCGGAACATACCCGCTCCAACAGGGTTCGGCATTCTCCTCCGCCGGTTACACGGAGCATACTTATGACGGGACAAAGCAACGGCCTAATCAATACACCATCACATCAGGTGCCTTGAGGATCAAGGTGACAGGCGCGGGAACACCAAAGCGCACTTATGAAGTTGAAGAGTTCACCATTGTGGCGAAGTCCGGGCTCGGCACCGCCACTCGGGAGTTGAAGGGTAACTTCACGTTTTATATTGAAGGGATGAATTAAGCCGCCCGGAGAGTTATGGCATACCTGCATCACCGCTGTGGCAGAAAACCAAACGCGGCGATGCGGCAATCCGGCTCGCCGCCCATCCCTGACTGACTGTCACACTTTGTCTCATCTTCAGTTATGCTCGCCGTTCGTCGTGAATGCCGGAGCCTCTGACCTTATGTCCCCCACCCGCCTGTTTGTTCCCCTCGCTGCCGCGCTGATGGCAGTCGCTTTGCTGGCCGGTTGCGCCTCGCAGACCAGCCAGAACGTGACCGTGGAAAAACAAAGCGAATGCCCGGCGAAACTGCACAACGGGCAAAACCTGATCGTGATGCTGCCGAGCAACCCGACCACGGGTTATCGCTGGTCGATCCAGGATTCCGCCGGTGGCGTGTTGCGCGCATTGAGCCCCGAGGTCTACAGCAATCCGGAAGACGCCGGCATCGTCGGCAGCGCCGGGGTTTCGACCTGGCGTTTCCAGTCGTTCGCCAGCGGCACCGGCCGTTTGCGCCTGACGTACTCACAACCGTGGGCACCAGAGGTGCCAGCGGTGCAAACTTTCGACTGCGCCATTTCGGTTAACTGATCGTGGGTTGGCTGATCCTCGCGCTGATGGGCGCGGTGACTTTTCTCTACGGTTTGAGCGTGCACGCCGCGCTGCTTTGCCTGCTGGTCAAGCCATTGCCGGTGCTGGCCCTGCTCGGTTGGCTGCACGACGCGCCGCCCACCGAATATCGGCGCTGGATCAGCCTCGGGTTGATTTTCTCGCTACTCGGCGACGTGCTGCTGGCATGGCCGGGGGATCTGTTTGTGTTTGGGCTCGGGGCGTTTCTGGTCGCGCATCTGGCGTACCTCAAAGCCTACTTGAGCGATTGCCGGCGCCTGGCACTCTTGCCGCTGGTCATCGCCCTCGGCGTCGGTGCGCTGCTGCTCGGCATTCTCATATCGAACGGCCTCGGCCCCTTGCTGGTGCCAGTGATCGTCTACGCCATGGCGATCAGCGCGATGCTCTGGCGCGCCCTCGCCCGGCTCGGCACCGACGTGCCGAAACGCTCTGCGCTGCTGGCGGCGGCGGGCGCGCTGGCGTTCGTCTTCTCCGACAGCGTGATCGGTATCAACCGCTTCGTCACGCCGTTCAACGCCGCGCCGTACGTCATCATCCTCAGTTACTGGTTGGGCCAGTGGGGCATCGCCGCCTCGGCATTCTCGAAAAGACTGCCACGCGATACCGGCAACACTGCCTGAAACAGCAACCCTCCTGACGACATTTGCAACTGGTATTTCTGACAGTAGCGGCCTTGAAGCAACCACCCTATCCTCCCGGTAATGGCGAACACCGTTATCAGGGAGATGTTCTGTGCAAATCGCTTCAGAAGACCAGGAAAGGGAAGCGGCGGGCCGCTGGCTGATGACGACCAGCACCGGCGAAAGCTTTTCGACGTCCAGATTGATCATCAGTGAAACCAACTGGCTGAAACTCGAGTGCCGCGCCTGGGAAGAACGCCTTCCCGGCGACACCACCGTGTGCAGTGTCCTGCTGAAGAAGGACGGCTCGCAGTTGCCGGCAAACGGCTTTCACCCTTATCCCAATGACTATCTGTTGCTGGGATACGCAGGACTCAGAAACTACACATTCTTTCGGACCCGACCACTGACGGGCTCGGTTTATCTCAACCTGGATCCGCACAGCAACGTGTATTCCGCCACGTTCGATGTCGATTTCGAATTGGACGATGTCGAGGATGCGGCTCCCGAAGTCTTCAAGGTTGAGTGTGCGTTTACCCTGCGAGCCTGTCAGATCTGACAGTACCCATGAACCTTCACGCAGCCTAGTATCCGGCGTGGCACTCAAGCCACACTGATTTCTACAGGGAAGGTACTCATGAATATCTTTAACGAAGCGCCAGTCACACGCAGTGTCTCCGTCAGCGCCGAATTTACTGCCGTCGTTTCCGACCGTGTGCCCTTTTTCAGCCAGGCTGTCCAATTCGACGCCGACCCCAACAGTTCACTGATTTCTTTTATCGCCTGCGCCAACGCCGAAGAAATCTCCGGGGCATCGAAAAAAGGCTTCAGCCTGGTCTTCGACAAAAACATCAAATCCGATACCTACCAGGTCGGCGATGCCAACTTTCCGTTTAATACCGTCGACTACTTCGAGACCGCCGCGCTCCCGGGCCTGATCACCTCGTTGCAGTACAAACCGAAGAGCGGCTCGTTCTCGGTGATGTCGATCGAGAGCAGCGAGAGCAAACTGCATTACACACTGAGTTACGACTTCAAAGGCGTTAACGCGAGAAACGAAGAATTAAAAATCGTCGGCAAAGCGACCCTGATCGTATTGCTGCGCCCACTGTAAAAATCAGCTGTGAATGGCCAGATCTGGTTTCGGGTTTAGCCATTCCGCCATTTTGACCCTTGCAATACGCTGTCCGCCGCTCTCGCCCCACGAGTACCCCCATCGACTTTCCCCACGGTTTATCAGACAACCCGCGCATCCCCCGGGCAATTTGGCTAAAATGCCGGCCTTTTCCACCTATGCCGCTGGAACCGCCGTGAGCAAAGAACCCGATCGCCTATTCGCCCAGCCTTTGGCCCAGGTGCCTGACTTCGCCTTCAACGAGGACGTGGTGCGGGTGTTCCCGGACATGATCAAGCGCTCGGTGCCGGGTTACCCGACCATCGTTGAAAACCTCGGCGTGCTCGCCGCGCAATTCGCCCAGCCGAACAGCGTGCTCTACGACCTCGGCTCGTCGCTGGGGGCGGTGACTCAAGCGTTGCGCCGGCATGTGCGCACCGACGGTTGCCGGGTGATCGCTGTGGATAACTCGGCGGCGATGGTCGAGCGCTGCCGCGAATACCTTAATGGTCAGGACTCGATGTTCCAGGAGTTGCTGCCGGTCGAGGTGATCGAAGGTGACATTCTGGCCCTCGACTTTCAGCCGGCCTCGGTGGTGGCGCTGAACTTTACCCTGCAATTCATCGCCCCGGAGCAGCGCACCGCGTTGCTCAGCCGCATCCGCCAATCGCTGTTGCCGGGCGGCGCGCTGATTCTGTCGGAGAAGCTGCGTTTCAATGATCTGGAAGAGCATGCGCTGCTCACCGATTTGCACGTCGCGTTCAAGCGCGCCAACGGCTACAGCGAACTGGAAATCGCCCAGAAACGCAGCGCCATCGAAAACGTCATGAAGCCCGACAGCCTCGAAGAACACCGCGAACGCCTGTTGGCCGCCGGGTTCTCGAAAGTCGTGCCGTGGTTCCAGTGTCTTAACTTTGCCTCGTTGATTGCCTTGCCATGATTGATCTGTCCCCCCTCGCCCGCCGTCTGGCCGGCACGCCGCTGGCCGATTGGGCCAACACGTTGCAGGCGCAACTCGACAAGAAAATGGAAAAGGGTCACGGCGATCTGGAGCGCTGGCAAAGCGCGCTGGACGCGTTACCGAAGATTCAGCCGAGCGAAGTCGATCTGCTTAACGGTCTGACGCTCGATACCGATTGCGACGATGCCACCCGCGCGCAAATGCGCACGGCGCTGATGGGGCTGTCGCCGTGGCGCAAGGGACCGTTCGACCTGTTCGGCGTGCACGTCGACACCGAATGGCGCTCGGACTGGAAGTGGTCGCGGGTCGCGCCGCATCTGGACTTGCAGGGCAAACGCATCCTCGATGTCGGCTGCGGCAATGGTTATTACATGTGGCGCATGCTCGGCGCCGGCGCTGACAGCGTGATCGGCGTCGATCCGAACTGGTTGTTCTTCTGCCAGTTTCAGGCGGTTCAGCGTTACTTGTCAGAGCCGAATGCCTGGCATCTGCCGTTCCCGTTCGAAGACTTGCCGCCGAATATGGAAGGCTTCGACACGGTGTTTTCGATGGGCGTGTTCTATCACCGTCGCTCACCGATCGAGCATTTGCTGGCGCTCAAGGATTGCCTGGTCAAGGGCGGCGAACTGGTGCTGGAGACATTGGTGATTGCCGGCGATCAGCAGCAAGTGCTGGTGCCGGAGGACCGTTATGCGCAGATGCGCAACGTGTGGTTCCTGCCATCGGTGCCGGCGCTGGAATTGTGGCTGCGCCGCGCCGGATTCAGCGACGTGCGCTGCGTGGATGTGAGCACGACGACGGTCGAGGAGCAGCGCGGGACGGAATGGATGAAGTATCAGTCGCTGAGTGATTTTCTTGATCCGGACGATCACAGCAAAACCGTCGAAGGACTGCCGGCGCCGATGCGTGCCGTGATCGTTGCCCGTAAATAAACCCCGATCTCCCAGTCACCAAAAAACCTGTGGGAGTGAGCCTGCTCGCGATAAGGACCTTTCAGCCAACAAAGATGTTGAAGGTTGGTCCGCTATCGCGAGCAGGCTCACTCCCACAGTAATTCGGTGTTTACTCTGCGGGTTTAGCCCTTCGGGCCTTGAAGAATTCGCTCAGCACTGCCCCACACTCATCCGCCAATACCCCGCCTTCAAACACCACCCGATGATTCAAAAAGCTTTGGGTAAAGAACTGCCCCTGGCTCTGCACGATCCCGGCTTTTGGCTCCAGCGCGCCGTACACCACCCGCGCAATCCGCGAGTGCACGATCAGCCCGGCGCACATGCTGCACGGTTCGAGTGTCACGTAGAGCGTGCTGCCCGGCAGGCGATAGTTGCTGGCGGCGGTGGCGGCGGCGCGGATCGCGACCATTTCGGCGTGGGCGCTGGGGTCGCTGCCGCTGATCGGGCAGTTGAAGCCGCGCCCGATGATCTCGCCGTTTTGCACCAGCACCGCGCCGACCGGCACTTCGCCGAGGGCCGCGCCTTGAGCGGCGAGCGCCAGGGCTTCGCGCATGAAATCGCGGTCACGGCTGCGGTCGATGATCGCCGCGGGACGAATCTGCCGCATCACGCCACCTCGATGGCGGCCATCAGGCCGGTTTCCATGTGGTCGATCACATGGCAGTGGAACATCCAGACGCCGGGGTTATCCGCCACCAACGCCACTTGCGCGCGCTCGTTTTTGCCCAACAGATAGGTGTCGGTGAAATACGGAATGACCTTGTGCCGATTCGACGCGATGACTTTGAAACTCATGCCGTGCAGGTGAATCGGGTGCTGGTATTGCGTCATGTTTTTCAATTCGAAAATGTAGCTTTTGCCCTTTTCGAGCTTGGCAATCGGGCGGTCGGCGCAGGTCTTGTCAGTGATGTCCCAAGCCTTGCCGTTGATCTGCCACAGGCTCGGCGGCTTGCCGTTGTCGACGTTGACCGAAACCGAGCCGACCCATTCGAAATTGAAGTTGAGTTTCTCGGCATTCGCCAGGTCCGGCTCGGACACCGGATTGGCCGGCAGCGCCGGTGGCCACTGGGTCGGCGCGTCATTGTTGGCCACCGAACGCAGGGTGCCCAGTCGCACCGGGCCGTTGCGCAACGACAATTCTTCACCGGCCGCCGGGGCCTTGATTGCCAAGCAAATGCGCATGCCCGGGCCAAGCCAGTATTCCTTGCCCAGCGGGCGCGGTGTGATCGGGTTGCCGTCCAGCGCGTAGATCTGCGCTTCGACGCCGGGAATGTTCAGGCGATAAGTCAGGGTGTTGTCGAGGTTGAGCACGCGCACGCGAGTGATCTGCCCGGCGGGCAAATCGATCACAGGCACCGGCACACCGTTGATGGTCGACAGCCGCCCGGCGGTGCCGCCGCGCGCCGCTTCACGGGGAATGCTGAACGCGACGAACGCGCCCTCTTCATCGACGTGCCAACTCTTCAGGCTCAGGGTTTTTTCGTACTGGAAACCGGTGGGCTCGCGCTCTTCGACGATCAACGGACCGACGAGGCCGCGCCCGAGTTCTTCGCTGCTGTTGACGTGCGGGTGATACCAATAGCTGCCAGCGTCGGGCACGCGGAATTGGTAGTCGAAGTATTCGCCCGGCAGCACTGGGAGCTGCGAGACGTACGGCACGCCGTCCATTTCCAGCGGCAGGCGAATGCCGTGCCAGTGGATGGTGGTCGCGACCGGCAAGTGATTGATGAAGCGCACCCGCAGCCATTCACCCTGACGCACACGCAACTCGGTGCCCGGCGCCGACGGGCCGAACGCCCAGGCTTGGGTTGTGTGCCCGGCGACCAGTTCGACGTCGAGCGGCGCGGCGATCAGTTCATAGTCGTGGCCGGCCTCTGCGTCGGCCATCTTGCCCAGCCAATAACGCGACGCACCCCCGGCCCCCACGCCAACCACCACAAGACCGGCCAGACCACCGAGTATTTGTCGACGGGTAAAGGACATGAACTCAACTACCTCACGTATCAGCGACAGACCTGGGGCCTGCAAAAGGCGAATACGATACACCTGCGGTTGAGAAACAGTAAGGGCCACCCCTCACCCTAACCCTCTCCCCAGAGGGTAGAGGGGACTGACCGAGTTGATCTTGGAGCTGCATCGACCTGAAAAACCGAGTCGAACTCAGGTTTGTCAGAGTTGATCCTGGAGCTACATCGACCTGAAAAACCGAGTCGAACTCAGGTTTGTCTTCGCGATTTAATGTCGAACTCTGAACCTGAAAACCATGGAGATCTGCTCCCTTTCCCCCTCTCCCCTCTGGGGAGAGGGCTGGGGTGAGGGGTCGCTCTTGACCCTGCCCACCTAACGCCCAGCAACCACCAATCCCATCAACAAATGCACCACCCCGTTATCCAGTGTCATCACCCCCGCCACACCCGCCGCGTCCAGCGCCAAGCGATCCATCCGCGCCACATCGCGCAACTCCACGCGTACTCGGGTCAGCGCCACCGGCTGTTGCGATTTGAGGTTATCCGCACCACCCAACGCCGCGACAATCGCCGGCGCCAAGCCCTCTTTCATCACCGGTGCCACAACCTTCGGCTCATCCGCTATCAGGTCCGGCGTCAGCGCTTTCCAGAACGCCAGCTGCATTTTCTCGAACATGTTCAGTCCTCCAGAACCAGTGAAGTATCGACCGTCGCCGCGTGGTAGACGCGCAACGCTTCGCGCACCTGTTCAGCGCTTTCCAGCCCCAGCACTTGCTGGGCAAGCGCCTGGCAATCGACCCGATTGACCTCGCGCACCGCCGCTTTTACCGCTGGAATCAGCGGCACGCTCACCGACAATTCATCGACCCCGAGCCCCAGCAACAGCGGCGTCGCCAGTGTTTCCGAAGCCAGCGCACCACACACGCCGACCCACTTGCCGTGCGCATGCGCAGCGGTGACGGTGCTCGCGATCAAGCGCAGCACGGACGGATGAAAACTGTCGGCCTGACTGGCCAGACGCGGATGATCGCGGTCCATGGCCAAGGTGTATTGGGTCAGGTCGTTGGTGCCGATCGAGAAAAAATCCACTTGCGGCGCAAACAGATCCGCCATCAACGCCGCCGCAGGCACTTCGATCATGATCCCCAGCTTCGGCAACTCCGCGAGGCCCAGCGCCAGCGCTTCTTCCTCCATCAACTGCCGAGCCATTCGCAGCTCTGAAAGCTGCGTGACCATCGGCAGCATGATGTGCAAACGGCTCAAACCGGCGCTGGCGAGGATCGCCCTGAATTGCTCGCGCAGCAATTGCGGGCGCTCCAGGCACAGGCGAATCCCGCGCATGCCGAGGAACGGATTGCTCTCGGCGGCCATCGGCACGTAGGCCAGCGGTTTGTCGCCGCCGACGTCCAGGGTGCGCACCACCAGATTGCGCGTCGGCCCCAAGGCGCGGGCGATGGCGCTGTAAGTGGAGGCTTGCTCGTCATGGCTCGGCGCGTGATTGCGATCCAGGTACAGGAACTCCGAACGCAACAGCCCGACGCCCTCGCCGCCCAACGTCAGCGCCTGCTCGGTTTCGCTCAACGAGGCGACGTTGGCCGTCACTTCGATGCGATGACCGTCGCGGGTACACGCCGCGAGCGCAGCGTTGGCCAATTCGTGTTGCTGGCGTTTTTGTTGTAGCTGACGGTCGGCTTGCAGTTGTTCGATGGCCGCCAGATCCGGGGCGAGGTGCAATTCGCCCTTATCGGCGTCGAGCAACACCTGTGTGCCGTCGGCCAGGTCCAGCACTTGCAGCGGCAAACCGCAGATCGCCGGCAGGCCAGCGGCGCGCGCAAGGATCGCGACGTGGCTGGTCGCGCCGCCGCCGACCGTGGCAAACCCCAACACTTTGCGCGTATCGAGCCCGGCAGTCTGCGACGGCGTCAGTTGTTCGGCGATCAGGATCGCGCCGTCCGGCAACGCCAGCGCGCGATCCTCGACCCGGAGAATGCGCTTGAGCACCCGTTGGCCGACGTCCGCCAAATCCGCCGCGCGCTCGGCCAGCAGCGCGTTGCCGAGGCTTTTGAACAAGCTTGCGGTGGACTCGGTGGCCGCGCGCCAGGCAAACCCGGCGCTCTTGCCTTCGTTGATCAGCACGTGCGCCACTTCCAGCAGGCTTGGGTCTTCGAGCAATTCCTGATGAGCCTTGAAGATATCGGCCTGGGCCTCGCCCACTGCGTTGTCGCGCAATTGCTGCAAGTCCGCCAGCGCTTCGGCCAAGCCCCGCGCGAGGTCATCGCGCTCAACCTGCGGCGTGGCGCCGAGCTCGGTGACCGGCAGCGGTGGCTCGGCGATCTGCACCACTTGGCCAAACGCCGAACCGGCCGACGCGCACACCCCACGCAGCACAGTCGAGGATTGAGCTTCGCTAGCGCTCGGCATCATCGGCACCAGCGGCGCCGGACCTGCCCCGGCTTCGCCGCAGCCATTGTTCAGCAACTCGCTGAGTATTTCGATGGCCGCTTCGGCGTCCGCACCCGCCGCGCTGACGTGCACGACATCACGGTGCGCGGTCTGCAACGTCATGATTGCTACCAGCGATTTCGCGTTCACCCGCTCATGCTGCTTATGCAGGAACACACTGGCGGCGAACCGTTTCGCCGCTTGCGCAAACACCGCCGCTGGACGCGCGTGCAAGCCGTTGGGGTTGCTCAGCGTTATCGGTTTGGACAGCAGCGCCTCGCCTTCTCCCGGCAACGATTCGTCCGTGGTTTGCGCATTAGTCTGCAAGCTCAACAATGGCTGACCGCTGTCCACCGCGCCCGTTTCCGCTACCAGCCAGGTAAACGGCTCGCCGCTGACCACCACTATCAACGTCAGCAGGCTGCGGGCATTCAATGCGAGAAAATCGGCGTCGAATTCGATCAGCGACTGACCAACGTCAACCTGCTCGCCCTCCTCGACCAAACGGGTAAAGCCCTTGCCCGCGAGGTTCACCGTGTCGAGGCCAATGTGCATCAACACTTGCAGGCCATTTTCCCCGGTGACGGTAATCGCATGCCCGCTGGCCTGCACATTGCTGACAACCCCGGCCACTGGCGCGCACAAGGTGCTTGAAGTCGGATCGATACACACGCCGTCGCCGATCACCCGACTTGAAAACACCGGATCCGGCACCTGGTCCAGCGGCATCAATACGCCGGACAACGGCGCGTGCAATTGCAAAGGTTGGGGTGTTGCCATGACGTCACCTGCTGTTTTGTTCTTTGAAGTGCCGAGAGAGCGCGAGGCCCCGACAGCATCGCTTATTTCCACCAATACTCGACCTGCATGCCGACGTTCGCGCCGTGGCGCGCCGTGCCGAACGTGCCGGTGTCGGACAGCGCCGAGCCTGCGGCCAATTGATTCGCCGCGCGTTTGGCGGCCTGGTTCCAGGTCGCATAGGTGTAATACAAACGCACCTCCGGGCGTTCCCAGAATTCCGGGCCTTTGGGTGACCAGGTCGGCGCGAAGGTGAACTTGCTCAGCTTGCGCGTACCACCCGGCGCCTGCACTTGATCGTGGCCCAACTCGGTCACCAGTTTGAACTGATCGGTGATCGCGTAGGCCGGCCGAACGCCGAGGGATAACCAGTTCTGGTCGTTGCCGTCCGGGCGAATGTCTTTTTGATAAACCGCTTCGATCTGCCCGCCAAACCGTGGGGTTACTTGCCAGTCGAAAAACTCCACCACGCGATAACTTTTGTTGCTGTCATCAAGCTTCACGTTACCGGTATAGCCCAATCCGGTGCCGGGGCCTTCGCCGTACTGGAAGGCGAGTTTGTTCTTGCCGCCGAGAAAGCCTTTTTGCACATGTTGCGCGGTAACCGCCCAGCCACGGTGGGCGTCGCGGCTGTCGGGTTTGTCGATATAGCTGAGGCCCAATTCCAGTTCACCGCCGGGGTTGGTGTTGAAGCCGCCGACGTTGAAGTCATGCCGATTGATGTAGTCCTTTTGGTAAAGGTTGTCCTTGCGTGAATAGGCGTAGCTGTATTTCAGATCGCCGATCAACACATCTTCGACACCGCCGCCGGTGGCGCTCTGATTCCAGTAATAGAAGTCGGAAATATGGATGTCGTTACGTTTGTAGTAACGCCGACCGGCCCACAACGAACCGCCGTTCAAACTCGGCATGTTTGACCATTGCGCGTACAGCTGCGGCAAACGCACCGAGCCGTTATCGCCGTTGAATGTCAGGTCTTTGTCGTACTGGTTATACAACGACGCCATGCCGTCGACGCTGAGGACTGAGCCGTCGTCAAAGGTGCGCAAATCCTGACGAAGTTCAAGTTCACCGTACTGTTCACATTCGTTGCCCAACCGGTATTTGGTCTGTGCGCCGGGTAATTGGAAACACTGTTGTTTGCCGCTGTTGAGCGATGTGCCAACGCCGCTGCGCAAGTAACCGCCGAACTCCAACGCCTGGGCCGAGAACGGCAACGCCAGGCACACGCCCGCTGTTGCCAGGCTGCGATTTATCATTGTTTTCATGAGCCACTCCATTATTTTTATTGTGTCTCGCAGCAAAAACAGCGCGCAAAACTCCCCCGCGCAGTGTTCTGCGTGTTTTTTGAAACGGTGTTGTTGAGCGCTGTTTTTAGTGGTCGGTCAGGTGCAGTACCAACGACTCAAAGGGCCGTAGAAATACCTGCCGGGTTCGCGGCGGATTGTCCGGGTAGTTGCTGATCAGCAAGCGTTGCGTCATTGCTGGGCTGATGACTTGCTCTGGCAATTCAACTTCACACGGTGTGCCGTAGAAGTTGTTCAGCACCAGCAAACGCTCCCCGTCACCTTCACGCACATACGCCCAGACTTGCAGATGTTCGGGCAGCAGTTGCCGGTACACGCCATCGGAAATCAGAGCTTCGCTGCGGCGCAAGGCAATCAGCTGGCGGTAGTGATGCAACACTGAATCCGCGTCATCGAGCTGGCTGGCGACGTTGATCTGCGCGGCGTTGGCCGGCACGCTGATCCACGGTTCGGCGACGCTGAAACCGGCGTTCGGCTCGGCATTCCAGTGCATCGGCGTCCGCCCGTTGTCCCGCGATTTCTGCATGATCGCCGCCATGTTGTCGGCGTCGCTGACCCCGGCGTTGCGTTGCAGGCGATGAATGTTCAGCGTCTCGACATCGCGGTATTGATCGATGTGATCGAAGCCCGGATTGGTCATGCCCAACTCTTCGCCCTGGTACACAAACGGCGTGCCCTGCAGGAAGTGCAGCGCCGTGCCGAGCATCTTCGCCGACACCACGCGATGTTCGCCGTCATGGCCGAAACGCGAGACCACGCGCGGTTGATCGTGGTTACACCAGAACAACGCGTTCCAGCCGCCACCGGCCTGCATGCCGGTTTGCCAATCGGAAAGAATGCGCTTGAGTTGCAGGAAGTCGAAGTCGGCGCGAATCCACTTTTGCAGGTTCGGGTAGTCAACTTTCAAGTGATGGAAGTTGAAGGTCATCGACAACTCTTTCGACTGCGGCCGCGAGTAGCGAATGCAGTGTTCGAGGCTGGTGGAAGACATCTCGCCGACATTGATCAGGTCGTGCCCTTCAAACACTTCGCGGTGCATCTGCTGCAAGTAGTCGTGGACGTTCGGGCCGTCGGTGTAGAAGCGTCGACCGTCGCTGTTGTCTTCGGGGAAATCTGCCGGTTTCGAGATCAGGTTGATCACATCGAGACGGAAACCGCCGACGCCTTTGTCGCGCCAGAAGCGCATCATCTTGAACACTTCGGCGCGCACGTTCGGGTTGTCCCAATTGAGGTCAGCCTGGGTGTGGTCGAACAGGTGCAGATAGTACTGGCCGGTCTGCGCTTCATATTCCCACGCCGAGCCGCCGAACTTGGATTCCCAGTTATTCGGCTGGTCGCGCCAGATATAGAAGTCGCGGTAAGGGTTGTCGAGACTGCTGCGCGCCTGCTGAAACCATTCGTGCTCGATGGAGGTGTGGTTGACCACAATGTCGAGCATCAACTTGATCCCGCGCTTGCCAGCCTCGGCGATCAGCAACTCGCAGTCAGCCATGGACCCGTAGCTCGGATCGATGGCGTAGTAATCGCTGATGTCGTAACCGTTGTCGCGTTGCGGCGAACGCAGGAATGGCGTAATCCACAGGCAATCGACGCCCAGCCAGTGCAGGTAATCGAGCTTGGCGACCACGCCGAGCAAATCCCCGGTCGGATTGCCGGCGTGGCTGTGAAAGCTTTTCGGGTAGATCTGGTAGATCACCGAACGTTGCCAGTCTTGCATGGCTGAGTTCCTTCAATTGGTTGTGTATTGGCCTTTATGACCTCTTCGCGGGCAAGTCGGAACGCCGCCCGCTCGCTCCTACATTGGAACGCGTACTCCCGTGGGAGCGAGCTTGCTCGCGATAGCGATCTATCAGGCGACCCGAAACCCCGGCCGAACAATCTTCATGCTCAACCCACACGTCAGAACAAACGGCACAACCATCGCGATGATCATCCCGATCACGAACATCGGGATGAATTGCGGAATGATCGAGATGAAACCGGGCAAACCACCGACGCCAATCGCCGAGGCCTGGATCTTGTTTAACGAGAGGAAAATGCAGCCCATCGCCGAGCCGATCAGCGCGGCATAAAAAGGAAATTTGTAGCGCAGGTTGACGCCGAACATTGCCGGTTCGGTGATGCCGAAATAAGCGGAAATCGCCGAGGTCGAAGCCATGCTTTTATCGCGCGCATTGCGGGTCATGTAGAACACCGCCAGCGCCGCGCTGCCCTGAGCGAGGTTGGACATGACGATCATCGGCCAGATGAAGGTGCCGCCCTGCGTCGAGATCAACTGCAAGTCGACGGCGAGGAACATGTGGTGCATGCCGGTGATCACTAGCGGCGCATACAGCAGCCCGAAAATCATCCCGCCGACCATTGGCGCCAAGTCAAACAGCGTGACCACGCCTTCGGTGATCAGAATCCCCAGATGCCGGGTCACCGGGCCAATGATCGCCAGCGCCAGCACGCCGGTGACGACGATGGTGGTGATCGGCACCACGAGCAATTGAATCGCGTTCGGCACTCGCGCCCGCAGCCATTTTTCGATGACGCTCATGACGTAGGCCGCCAGCAATATCGGCAGGATCTGCCCCTGATAACCCACCTTTTCGATCTGGAACAGGCCGAGGATGTCGAAGTACGGCAGGCTCTGGCCGTCGAGCCCGGCGACCGCTTTGCCGTAGTTCCAGGCGTTGAGCAGGTCCGGGTGAACCAGCATCAAGCCGAGCACAATGCCGAGGATTTCGCTGCCACCAAAACGCTTGGCCGCCGACCAGCCGACCAGCGCCGGGAGGAACACAAACGAGGTGTTGGCCATCAGGTTGATCAGGCTCCAGAGGCCGTCGAGGCTCGGGTACGCCTCGAGCAAGGTCTGGCCTTCGATGAACATGCCCTTGGCGCCGATCAGGTTGTTGAACCCCATCAACAGGCCGGCGACGATCAGCGCCGGCAGGATCGGCATGAACACGTCGGAAAACACCCGCACCAGCCGCTGCATGGCGTTGATCTTGTCCGCGCTCTTCTGTTTGACGTCGGCAATCGTCGAGGCCGCCAGACCGGTCTGTCGACGCAGTTCGGCATAGACCTTTTCCACTTCGCCGGGGCCGATCACCACCTGGAACAGGCCGCCGGTGAAGAACGAACCCTTGACCAGATCAATCTGGTTCAGCGTGGCACTGTTGACCAGGCTTGGGTCCTTGAGGGCCAGGCGCAAGCGCGTCACGCAATGCGCGGCCTGCTCGAGGTTGTCGCTGCCACCGAGACTCTGCAGCAGCTCGCGGGCGATATTCGGATAGTCGTGGCTCATGCTTGATCTTCCGCTGTAGTTTTTTGTTATTGGCAGCACGCCGATACGAAACGTACTCGTCTGTACGAGTTAATGCAACAACTCGTACAGACGAGTTTGGTTTTAATGTGTGTCGAGCTTGATCGCCGAAGAAACTTCCTACCTGCAAAGTCAAAGAAACCTCGCCTCGCATGGACAAACTCCTACCCTGCCCTTAAGGTTCAAAACCTTGAGTGCAGCGCGGCATAGAGCCATCCCATGAGTAAATACAACCAGATCTACACCGATCTGCTTGCCAGCATCACCACCGAACGTCTGGAACGTGGCGCGCGGTTACCTTCCGAAACCGAGTTGATGGACAGCTACCAGGCCAGTCGCGGCACCGTGCGCAAGGCTATCGAGCAATTGCAGGAACGCGGCTTCGCGCAGAAAGTCCACGGCAAGGGCACCTTCGTACTGTCGACCAACCCGATCGAATTTCAATTGGGCGGCATCGTCAGTTTTCAGGAAACCTACCCGCGACTGGGCAATGACGTCAGCACCGAAGTGGTCGAGTTCGAGCAGATGCCGCTCGAAGGCGCGTTGCTTGAACACATCCAGGCCGAAGCAGGCAGCCTGATCACGCGGATCAAACGCGTGCGGCGGATCGACGGCAAACGGGTGATCCTCGACATCAACCATTTCGTCAGCGACGTGATCCCCGGCCTGTCCCGCGACATCGCCGAGCACTCGATCTACGCCTTCATCGAACAAACCCTGCAACTGCAAATCGCCTACGCCCAGCGCACCATCGAAGCGGTGCCGCGCGGCAAGGACGACCAGACACACCTCGACCTCGACGGCCAGAGCCATGTGATCGTGGTCAGCAACCAGACGTTTCTGCAGGATGGCCGGCAGTTCGAATACACCGAATCGCGGCATACGCTGGACAAGTTCTACTTCTCGGACGTGGCGCGGCGCTGAAACGCAAAAGGCCCCGTGAATTCGCATTCACGGGGCCTTTCAGGTGTTGCGGACAGATGTTACGAACCGGTGCTACGAACTGGTGCTACGGACGATCAGTGAAGACCGGGATCACTCCCACTCAATCGTCGCCGGCGGCTTGCTCGACACGTCATAAGTCACGCGCGAGATACCTTCGATTTCATTGATGATGCGACCGCTGACAGTTTCCAGCAGTTCGTAAGGCAGGTGTGCCCAACGCGCGGTCATGAAGTCGATGGTTTCTACCGCACGCAGGGCCACGACCCAGGCGTAACGACGGCCATCGCCTACAACGCCAACCGATTTCACCGGTTGGAACACTACGAAGGCCTGGCTGACTTTGTGGTACCAGTCGGCTTTGCGCAGTTCTTCGATGAAGATGTGGTCAGCGCGACGCAGCAGGTCGGCATATTCCTTTTTCACTTCACCGAGGATCCGCACGCCCAGGCCTGGGCCCGGGAACGGGTGACGGTAGACCATGTCGTACGGCAGGCCGAGTTCCAGGCCCAGACGACGGACTTCGTCCTTGAACAGTTCGCGCAGCGGCTCGACCAGTTTCAGGTTCATTTCTTCCGGCAAGCCACCCACGTTGTGGTGCGACTTGATCACGTGGGCCTTGCCGCTCTTGGCGCCAGCCGACTCGATCACGTCCGGGTAGATGGTGCCTTGGGCGAGGTACTTGATGTTGTCCAGTTTGTTGGACTGGGCATCAAACACGTCGATGAAGGTACGGCCGATGATCTTGCGCTTCTTTTCCGGGTCGCTTTCGCCAGCCAGATTGTTCAGGAACTGATCTTCAGCATTGGCGCGGATCACTTTGACGCCCATGTTCTCGGCGAACATGGCCATCACTTGCTCGCCTTCGTGCAGACGCAGCAGGCCGTTGTCGACGAAGACGCAGGTCAGTTGGTCGCCGATGGCTTTGTGCAGCAGCGCGGCAACTACCGACGAATCGACGCCGCCGGACAGACCGAGCAGAACGTTGTCGGTGCCGACCTGGGCGCGAACGTTGGCGATCGCATCTTCGGCGATCTTCGACGGCGTCCACAGGGCTTCGCACTCGCAGATGTCGAGGATGAAGCGCGACAGGATGCGGCCGCCCTGCTTGGTGTGGGTCACTTCCGGGTGGAACTGCACGCCGTAGTAGCCGCGAGCGTCGTCGAACATGCCGGCAATCGGGCAGCTCGGGGTGCTGGCGAGGATGTGGAACTCCTGCGGCATCTTGGTGACTTTGTCACCGTGGCTCATCCACACGTCGAGGCCGAACAGGCCGTCGGCGTCGATGTGGTCTTCGATGCCGTCGAGCAGGCGGCTCTTGCCGACTACGTCAACGCGGGCATAACCGAACTCACGCAGCTCGGAGCCTTCGACCTTGCCACCCAGCTGTTCAGCCATGGTTTGCATGCCGTAGCAGATACCGAAAACCGGTACGCCCAAGTCGAACACCGCTTGCGGCGCGCGCGGGCTGTCAGCAACGTGTACCGACTCGGGGCCGCCGGCGAGGATGATCCCCTTCGGTGCGAATTCGCGAATCGCTTCGTCGTCCATGTCGAACGGATGCAGTTCGCAGTACACGCCGATTTCGCGCACGCGGCGGGCAATCAGCTGGGTGTACTGGGAACCGAAATCGAGGATCAGGATGCGGTGAGCGTGAATGTCGAGGGCCATGATTCAGTCTCGTCTAAGTAATTCAGAAACAGTCGTGATTCAGAAACAACTCGGGGCTGAATAAAACAGCCCCGGTTATGTAACGTTTGCTTGAAGCCTCAACCTACGCGGTAGTTTGGCGCTTCTTTGGTGATTTGTACGTCGTGCACGTGGGACTCGGCCATGCCAGCGCCGGTGATCCGCACGAATTCAGGCTTGGTGCGCATTTCTTCGATGTCGGCACTGCCGGTGTAGCCCATCGAGGAACGCAGACCGCCCATCAGTTGATGGATGATCGCGCTCAGGGTGCCTTTGTAAGGCACGCGGCCTTCGATGCCTTCCGGAACCAGTTTCTCGGCGCCTGCCGAGGAATCCTGGAAGTAACGGTCGGAGGAACCTTGAGCCTGGGACATGGCGCCCAGCGAACCCATGCCACGATAAGCCTTGTACGAACGACCCTGGAACAGTTCGATCTCGCCCGGCGCTTCTTCAGTACCGGCAAACATCGAGCCCATCATCACGCAGGAAGCACCGGCCACGATGGCCTTGGACAGGTCACCGGAGAAACGGATGCCGCCGTCGGCGATCAACGGCACGCCGGTGCCTTCAAGGGCGGCGGCGACGTTGGCGATGGCGCTGATTTGCGGCACGCCGACACCAGCGACGATGCGCGTGGTGCAGATCGAGCCTGGGCCGATACCGACTTTGACCGCGTCGGCGCCAGCTTCGGCCAGTGCCTTGGCGGCAGCGCCAGTGGCAATGTTGCCGCCGATAACCTGCACGTCAGGGAAATTCTGTTTGACCCAGCGAACGCGGTCGATCACGCCTTTGGAGTGACCGTGTGCGGTGTCGACCACCACCACGTCGACGCCGGCATGGACCAGGGCGGCAACACGATCACCGGTGTCTTTACCGGTGCCGACTGCAGCGCCTACGCGCAGACGACCTTGATCGTCCTTGCTGGCCAGCGGGTAAGCCTTGGCTTTTTCGATGTCGTTGACGGTCATCATGCCTTTGAGGGCGAATTTCTCGTCGACGATCAGCACGCGTTCGATGCGGTGTTTGTGCAGCAACTCGCGGACGTCGTTTTTGTCGGCGCCTTCCTTGACCGTGACCAGACGCTCTTTAGGCGTCATCACTTCACGGACGCTGACGTCCATGCGGTTTTCGAAACGCACGTCACGGGAAGTGACGATGCCGACCAGGTCGCCATCGTGCAGTACCGGAACGCCGGAGATGTTGTGCATGCGGGTCAGTTCGAACAGTTCACGCACCGAAGCGTCAGCCTCGATGGTGATCGGGTCCTTGACCACGCCGGCTTCGTAACGCTTGACCTTGCGCACTTCGGCAGCTTGCTGCTCGATGGTCATGTTCTTGTGGATGATGCCGATGCCACCTTCCTGAGCCATGGCGATTGCCAGTCGGGCTTCAGTAACGGTGTCCATTGCGGCAGAAACCAGAGGAATATTCAGCTCGATGCCACGGGTTAGGCGGGTCTTGAGACTGACTTCGTTAGGAAGCACCTCGGAATAACCGGGCACTAGGAGAATGTCGTCGAATGTCAGAGCTTCTTGGCTGATACGCAGCATCGCGGGGGCTCCCGAGCGGGAAAATGGAAGCGCGCCATTATAGTCAGACACCCCCTCGGGTTCAATGTAAAACTCTGCCTATTATCGAAGCAGTGATCGACGGGTTCATTCGCAACAAAATCGGTGGGAGCAAGGCTTGCCCGCGAAGGCGTCCGTGAGATCGCTATCGCGGGCAAGCCTTGCTCCCACAGCCACAGTTCCAGCGACCGCTACAACTCGACTTTGACCAGGCTCACGGGCTGATCCAGCCAATCGGCGAATTCGTCGATGAAGCTCTGCTTGAACCCCGCCTCCGCCCAGTTGTTGAAGATGAAACCGAGGTTGGAGAAACCGCATTCCTGCAGGAACAGAAATCCGTTGATGTCGTCTTCGTGCCCGCATTCCGGGCAGGTGAAGTTGTCGGTGCGCCCGGGCATCCACTCTTCCAGGCTCTCGAACAGCGCTTCGCCGACTTCCTTGCGGCACTCGGCGCAGCCCGCTTCGCCGAGAAAACCCTTGGCCGGGGTATAGATGCAGCGCTTGGTGATGATTTCCAAGCCATTGATGGCCTCACCGAACGGCAACGCTTCCGGGTGCAGGACCACCGCCCGCGCGCCGTCCGCGAGGGCGTAACCCATGCGATTGCCGGTGCGCCCGCAGGTGCTCAGGTCTTCCTTGACGATGTTCTTGCGCACCAGCCACCGCACGATCGCCCGGGCCCGGGGTTCGTGCACCGGCAAAGTGGAGATTTTCGGGACGATGATGCTTTGGGAATTCATGCTGCAAGCCTACTGCGTCAAATGGGGAGTTTTGCGGCGTGGCGGGTGGCGCTTTCGCGGGCAAGCCTCGCTCCTACAGGTTTCGCGCAGATCCTTGTAGGAGCGAGGCTTGCCCGCGAAGACGTCAGAACGGCCGGCAGCTTAATCCCTGAGACACTCAGGTCAAGTACTCAAATACCGCACGATCAAGGCAATCCCGCTGGCCAGCACCAGCCAGGTGACCAGCCGCACAAACGCTTCGCGGGACAACTTCATCACCAGTTGCCGACCCAGCCACAAGCCCAGCGCCATCGCCGGCAACAAACACGCGGCCAGCATCAACAAGGGTAGCTCGGCATACACCCCGGCGACGACGAACAGGCTCAAACGCACCACCGTGCTGCAACTGATCAACGCACTTTGCGTCGCCCGCGCCGCGTCTTTGGGCAAGCGACTGTTCAGATAGATCGCATATAAAAAACCGCCACTGCCGAACAACGCGCCAAACATCCCGCCAACTGTGCCCATCGGCAGCGCCCACGCCGCGGACAATTGTGCTGGCCGGGCTTTTACCCACAGGCTGTAAATCGCATAGGCGCTGATGAACAGGCCCATCAATAGCAGCAACAGCTCGGAATGCAGGCTCAGCAGAAAGATCACCCCCAGCGTGCAACCCACCGCCATGCACGGCAGCAGACGCAGCAATTCGGGCTTCGACACATCGCGCCGCGACGGCAACAAATTGCCGAATGCCGCGACAAAATCCAGCAACACCAGCAACGGCACGATCTTCGACAGCGGCATGAACAGAATCAGAATCGGCCCCGCCACCAGCGCCGTCCCAAACCCGGCGACACCGAAGACGACGTAGGCCAGGACGATGGCCATCCCGATCACCACCCAGTCCACCACGCCGAATGGCCATTGATTCATCAGTTCAAACACATTCATCTGCACTTCTTCCTTGAATACAGGCGCTGACTTTAAACCTGTGGGAGCGAGCTTGCTCGCGATAGCGGTGTATCAGTCACAAGAATATTGGATGTCACGCCGCAATCGCGAGCAAGCTCGCTCCCACAAGGGATTTGTGCGCGCGCATGGAGATTGTTCATCGAATGCCTTTAAACTGCGCCCCATGATTAAAGATCCCTTTGCAAGACTCGGCCTGGACCGTGAAGTCCTGACTGTCAGCCAGCTCAACGGCCGCGCGCGGGTGTTGCTGGAAGACGTGTTCAGCAACATCTGGGTCGAAGGCGAAATCTCCAACCTCGCCCGCCCGGCGTCGGGCCACGTGTATTTCACCCTCAAGGACAGCGGCGCCCAAGTGCGTTGCGCGCTGTTTCGGCAGAACGCTGCGCGGGTTCGCCAGGCGCTGAAGGACGGCTTGGCGGTCAAAGTGCGCGGCAAGGTCTCGTTGTTCGAGGGCCGTGGCGACTATCAGTTGATCCTCGATACCGTCGAACCGGCCGGTGATGGCGCCTTGCGCCTGGCCTTCGATGCGCTGAAAGAAAAACTCAGCGCCGAAGGCCTGTTCAGCGCCGAGCGCAAAGTACCGCTGCCGGCGCATCCGCAACGCATCGGCATTATCAGTTCGCCGACCGGCGCGGTGATTCGCGACATCATCAGCGTGTTCCGCCGCCGCGCGCCGCAGGTGCAATTGACGCTGATCCCGACCGCCGTGCAAGGTCGCGAAGCCACCGCGCAAATTGTCCGCGCGCTGAAACTGGCCGATGCGCGAGGTTTCGACGCACTGATTCTGGCGCGTGGCGGCGGCTCGCTGGAAGACCTCTGGTGTTTCAACGAAGAAGCCGTGGCCCGCGCCGTGGATGCGTGTGTGACGCCAATTGTCAGCGCGGTCGGACATGAAACCGATGTGTCGATCAGCGACTTCGTGGCTGACGTGCGCGCGCCAACGCCTTCTGCCGCCGCCGAACTGCTGGCCCCGGATTCCAACGATCTGGTGCGCCGCGTCGAAAGCCTGCATCGGCGTTTGGTCATGCGCATCCGCGACCGATTGATGCGTGATCGCCTGCGCCTGGAAGGCATGGCGCGCCGTTTGCGGCATCCCGGCGAACGCCTGCGTCAGCAAGCGCAACGCCTGGACGACCTGGACATGCGCATACGCCGCGCTTTCGAGCGCAGCCTCAATACTCGGCGCGAACGCTTGATTCGTCTCGAAACCCGTCTCGCCGGGCAACATCCCGGACGGCAACTGGCGATGCTCCGCCAGCGCCTCGACAGCCTCGCCGAACGTTTGCCACGCGCCATGCGCGACGGGCTCAAGGGCCGTCGTCTGCAACTGCACAGTCAGATGCAAACACTGCACGTGGTCAGCCCGTTGGCGACCCTCGGACGTGGTTACAGCATTTTGCTTGACGAGCGCGGCCACGCGATTCGCAATGCCGCCCAGACTCATCCCGGCCAGCGCCTCAACGCACGGCTCGGCGAGGGCGAACTGCAAGTGCGCGTCGAAGACAATCACCTGACGCCTGTCACCCTTTCTCTACTGGATTGACCCATGCCGCGTTTTCTCGCTTCACTGTTATTGCTGGGCCCGCTGCTATGCCTGACCGTCAACGCGCACGCCGACAGTTACATCACTCGACTGCTGAACAAACCGGTGCCGGGCGGCGTTGCCGTGGTGGATCTGGGCGCCGCCGCCCAGGCGCCGAAAGCCACGTATCAGGGCAAACCGGTGCTGGTGGTCAAGGAACAGAACAATTGGCTGGCGATTGTCGGCGTGCCGCTGACGGTTAAACCGGGCACTCAGCAAATCAGCAGCGCTGGCCGCGAGTTGAGTTTTATCGTCGGCAGCAAGAAATACCCGGAACAACGCATCACGTTGAAGAACACCCAGCAGGTCAATCCGAACCCGGCGAACCTCAAGCGCATCGAGGGCGAACTGGCCGAGCAGGTTCAGGCGTATCGCAGTTTCAGCCCGAATACCCCGAGCAATCTGCTGCTGGACAAACCGGTCAACGGACCGCTGTCGAGCAAGTTCGGCGTGCGCCGCTTCTTTAATGGCGAGGAGCGCAATCCGCACGCGGGCCTCGACTTCGCGGTGCCGGCCGGAACGCCGATCAAGACCCCGGCGGCGGGCAAGGTGATTTTGATTGGTAACTACTTCTTTAATGGCAACACGGTATTTGTCGACCACGGGCAAGGTTTTATCAGCATGTTTTGCCACATGTCGAAGATTGACGTGAAGGTTGGCCAGCAGATGGCGCGTGGCGGCGTGGTTGGCAAGGTTGGCTCGACGGGCCGCGCGACCGGGCCGCATATGCACTGGAATATCAGCTTGAATGATGCACGGGTGGATCCGGCGATATTTATCGGCGCGTTTCAGCCCTGAACCGATCCGTAGGAGCAAAGCTTGCTCGCGATGGCCGTTACGCGGTCTGAATGGGGCGTCGCGTCATCGTTCATCGCGGGCAAGCCATGCTCCCACAGGAATTGCGCACCAGGAATAGACAGCGCAATCTGATTGATTAATAGCGATCATAACCAGCACACAATCTCGCAAAACCAACCTTTTCGACTATTCCTCTCAATTTTTTTCGACTGCTTGCCAACCTCAATCCCGGCGGTTAGGGTTGAGGGCATGAAAATCTCTCACACCCTTATTCAGCTTCGCCAGCACCGTAGTCTGTGCCTCGTCAGTGCACGACTATCGGGCTGAATTGCGGTGCCTCGCCTTACACGTTTTCCCAAACACTTTTGATCCACCGGCAGGCCGCCTCTTTTCGGCCCACACCAAAAATAAGGATTTCCCGATGAGCATGCTCAAAGACCCGTCTTCGAAGTACCGCGCGTTCCCGACCATCGATATCCCGGACCGTACCTGGCCGTCGAAGACCATCACCGCCGCGCCGATCTGGTGCAGCTCGGACCTGCGTGACGGCAACCAGTCGCTGATCGAGCCGATGGACGCGGTGAAAAAGCTGCGCTTCTGGAAAACCCTGGTGCAGGTCGGCGTGAAAGAAATCGAAGCGTCGTTCCCGGCGGCGTCGCAAACCGACTTCGACTTCGTGCGTACCCTGATCGAAGACGGCCACATCCCGGACGACACCACCATTCAGGTGCTGACCCAGGGTCGTGAAGATTTGATCGAACGCACTTTCGAATCGTTGCGCGGCGCCAAGAAAGCCATCGTGCACTTGTACAACGCGACCTCCCCTTCCTTCCGCCGCATTGTCTTCAATCAGGACAAGGACGGAATCAAGGCCATCGCGGTCAACGCGGCCAAGCTGTTCGTCAAATACGCCGCGCAGCAACCGGACACCGAGTGGACGTTCGAATACTCGCCAGAAACCTTCAGCGCCACCGAACTCGAGTTCGCCAAAGAAGTGTGCGACGCGGTGATTGAAGTCTGGAACCCGACGCCTGAGCACAAGGTGATCCTCAACCTGCCGGCCACCGTCGAATGCGCCACCCCGAACATTTACGCTGACCAGATTGAATGGTTCGGCCGTCACATCAACCGTCGCGACAGCGTGATCATCAGCCTGCACACCCACAACGACCGGGGTACTGGCGTGGCCGCCACCGAGCTGGGCCTGATGGCCGGCGCCGACCGTGTCGAAGGTTGCCTGTTCGGCAACGGCGAGCGCACCGGTAACGTCGATCTGGTCACCGTGGCGCTGAACCTCTACACCCAGGGCATTCACCCGGAGCTGGATTTCTCCGACATCGACGGCGTGCGCAAAGTCGTCGAAGAGTGCAACCAGATTCAGGTGCACCCGCGTCACCCTTACGTCGGCGACCTGGTTCACACCGCGTTCTCCGGCTCGCACCAGGACGCTATCCGCAAAGGCTTTTCGCAGCAGAAACCGGACACCTTGTGGGAAGTGCCGTACTTGCCGATAGACCCGGCCGACATTGGCCGCAGCTACGAGGCGGTAATCCGCGTCAACAGCCAGTCGGGCAAGGGCGGGATCGCCTATCTGCTGGAACAGGAATACGGCATCAGCTTGCCGCGCCGCATGCAGATCGAATTCAGCCAAGTGGTGCAGCGTGAAACTGATCGCCTCGGCCTGGAGATGACGGCGCAGCAGATCCACGCGTTGCTGCACAGCGAGTACTTGCAGGCGAATACGCCTTACGCGCTGGTCAGCCATCGCTTGCAGGAAGAGAACGGCAACAGTGCGGTGGAAGTCGAAGTTTCGGGCAAAGGCCAGGGCGAAACCAACCTGCACTGGCGCGGCAAGGGCAACGGCGCACTCGAAGCGCTGGTGGCCGGCCTGCCGATTCCGGTGGAAATCATGGACTACAACGAACACGCAATCGGTGCCGGCACCAACGCCAAGGCTGCGGCCTACATCGAACTGCGGGTTGATGGTCAGCGTGCGGTGCACGGCGTCGGGATCGATGAAAACATCACCACGGCGAGCTTCAAGGCCCTGTTCAGCGCACTTAACCGCTCGCTGAGCCAACCGGAAGCGAAAGCGGCGTAAGTCTTCGCGGCAATGCAAAAGGCCCCACGGTGCGAATCTTGGGGCCTTTTTGTTTGCCTGATGTTTATGCGGAGACCGCAAGTCCGCTATCGCGAGCAAGCTCCCTCCCACAGTGAATCTGGGTGTACATCCAACTTGTGTTCACATTGATCAAATGTGGGAGCGAGCTTGCTCGCGATAGCGGCAGGTCAGCCAGCGAAGATCTCAGGTGAACTCGAACGTGTCGGCATCCAGATTAGCCGGGAATCGGGTCCGGTACGCTTGCAGGTCGGCAGCATTCAGAACGGCGTGAAACACCCCATCCGCCTCCCCCGCGCTGAGCAAGGTCTCGCCCTGGAAATCCAGCACCTGACTGTCGCCGGTGTAGGCAAAGCCCTTGCCGTCCGTGCCGATCCGGTTCACCGCCGCCACATAACACAGGTTCTCGATAGCCCGCGCCGGCAACAAACGGTTCCAGTGCAAGCGCCGCGCGCCTGGCCAGTTCGCCGTGTACAGCAGCAAATCAGTGTCCTGCGCATCACGGCTCCACACCGGGAAGCGCAGGTCGTAACAAATCAGCGGCCGAATGCGCCAGCCCTTGAGCTCGAACTGCACCTGGCGCTCGCCGGGGGTGTAGTGGTTGTGCTCGCCAGCCATGCGAAACAGATGGCGTTTGTCGTAATGCAGCACTTCGCCGTCCGGCCGCGCCCACAACAGGCGGTTGCGGTGACTACCATCGGCCGCTTGGACGATGATGCTGCCGGTGATCACCGCGTCATACTTCGCCGCTTGAGCCCGCAGCCATTTGCTGGTCGGCCCGTGTTCGGCCTCGGCCAGCGTCTCCGATTCCATCGAGAAACCGGTGGTGAACATCTCCGGAAGGATGATCAGGTCAGCGCCGCGAGCCTGTTCCAGCAACTGCTCGAAATGCTCCAGATTAGCCAGGCGGTCGTGCCAGGCCAGAGTGGTCTGGATCAGCGCGATGTTCAGATTGGGCAGCGCAGTCAAATCACGCATAGTTTTTCCGCTGCTTCACGCAGGGTCTCCTCGCGTTTGGCGAAGCACAGGCGCACCAGGCGCTGGCCTTCGGGCGGCGTCTGGTAGAACACCGAAATGGGGATGCTGGCCACTCCGTGTTCGCGGGTCATCCACAGCGCCATATCGACGTCATTGAGGTCCGGGCGAATCTGCGAATAATCGACCAACTGGAAGTAGGTGCCGGCCACGCGATTGAAACTGAAACGCGACGGCGCCAGCAGATCACAGAACAAATCGCGCTTGGCCTGATAGAAACCCGGCAGCTCTTCGACGTGCTCCGGGTGGTCGGCCATAAAGTCGGCCAACGCAAACTGCAGCGGCGTCACGCAGCAGAAACTCACGTATTGGTGAACCTTGCGCAGCTCGGCGGTAAGGGCCGGCGGCGCGACCACGTAACCGGTTTTCCAGCCAGTGACGTGGTAGGTCTTGCCGAACGAACTGATCACGAAAGCCCGCTGATACAGCTCTGGGTGATTGAGCACGCTGACATGCGCCACGCCGTCGAACACCAGGTGTTCGTAGACTTCGTCGCTGATCAGGTAAATGTCGCGATCACGGATCAGTGCCGCCAGTTGATCCAGCTCGGCGCGGCTGATCAGCGCGCCGCTCGGGTTGTGCGGGGAATTCAGCACGATCATCCGCGTGCGCGGGGTGATCGCGTCGGTGAGCTTCTGGAAATCGATGGAAAAATCGTTCAGCCCCAGTTGCACATGCACGCATCGACCGCCGGCCAGTTCCACCGAGGGTTCGTAGCTGTCGTAGCACGGATCAAAAACGATGACTTCGTCGCCGGGCTGGATAACCGCCTGAATCGCGCAGAAGATCGCCTGGGTGGCGCCGGGGGTGATGGTTACTTCGTGATCGGCATCGACATTGACGCCATAGCTGCGAGCGATTTTCGCCGCCACTTGCTGGCGCAGCACCGGCAGGCCGGTCATCGGCGAATATTGGTTGTGGCCCTTGGCGATGTGCTGGCCGACCGCATCGCACAAGGCTTGCGGGGCATCGAAATCGGGAAAGCCCTGGGACAGGTTGATCGCCCCAGTCTGCGCCGCGAGCTGAGACATCTGCGTGAAGATAGTGATGCCGACATTCGGCAGCTTACTGGTGATCATCGGTAGCCCCTTGCAGGTGAGCCGCAAGTTTCAAGCCGCAAGCGGCAAGAGGTCAAGCGGCAAGACCTCACGCAGCAAACCCTCAGACGCAAAAAAGGGCCCTGATCAGGACCCTTTCCGCTGTTACTCGCAGCTTGTGGCTTGCCGCTTGCAACTGCTTTTATCGCTTGTCGCGGCGCTTTTTGTCGGCTTTCTTGTGGTGCGACATCATGCGGCGCTTCTTGTTGACCTGACGGTCGGTGAGCGAGGTCTTGTTACCTTCGTACGGGTTCTCGCCGCCCTTGAACTCGATGCGGATCGGCGTACCGACCAGCTTCAAGACACGACGGTAAGTGTTTTCCAGATAACGCACGTAAGACTTCGGCACCTTCTCGATCTGGTTACCGTGGATCACGATGATCGGCGGGTTGGCACCACCCAAGTGGGCATAACGCAGCTTGATCCGGCGGTTGTTGACCATCGGCGGCGCGTGCTCGCTGACCGCATCTTCGAGGATCGTGGTCAGGCGGTTGGTTGGCCAGCGGGTAACCGCGGACTTGAACGAGTTCTGTACGGAGGCGTAGAGGTTGCCCACGCCCGTGCCGTGCAGCGCCGAGATGAAGTGGATGTCGGCGTAGTCGACGAAGAACAGCCGACGTTGCAGTTCAACCTTGACGAACTCGCGCTCGCTAGGGGTCATGCCGTCCCACTTGTTGATCGCGATCACCAGCGCACGACCCGACTCAATGGCGAAGCCCAGCAGGTTGAGGTCGTGGTCGACCACGCCTTCGCGGGCGTCCATCACGAAGATCACCACGTTGGCGTCTTTGATCGCCTGCAGGGTTTTGACCACGGAGAACTTTTCAACTTCTTCGTGGATCTTGCCGCGCTTGCGCACACCAGCGGTGTCGATCAGCGTGTACTTCTCGTCGTTACGCTCGAACGGGATGTAGATACTGTCGCGGGTGGTGCCAGGCTCGTCATAGACGATCACCCGGTCTTCACCGAGCATGCGGTTGACCAGGGTCGACTTGCCGACGTTCGGCCGGCCGATGATGGCGATCTTGATCCCGTCTTTTTCGCTAGGGCCAGGAATGCGCTTGGCTTCCTCGCCTTCGGCAACGATCTCTTCCTCGCCTTCTTCCAGCTCGTCATCGTCTTTCGGGAAGTCGCTCAGGGCGATTTCCAGCATCTGCGTGATGCCACGACCATGTGCACCGGCGATCGGGATCGCGTGGCCCATGCCCAACGGAGCGAACTCGGCGCGGGCCATTTCCGGGTCGATGTTGTCGACCTTGTTGGCAACCACGTAGGAACGCTTGTTACGTTTGCGCAAATGCTCGGCGATCATCTGGTCGGCGGCGGTAAAACCGGCCTTGGCATCTACCAGGAACAGAACGACATCGGCTTCTTCAATGGCCAGCAGCGACTGCTCGGCCATTTTTTCGTCCATACCGTGCTCATCACCGGAGATACCGCCGGTGTCGACCAGAATGTAGGAACGCCCTTGCCACTTGGCCTCACCGTATTGGCGATCACGGGTCAGACCGGACAAGTCGCCGACGATGGCGTCGCGAGTCCTGGTCAGGCGGTTGAACAAGGTGGACTTGCCGACGTTCGGTCGGCCCACCAGGGCGATTACGGGAACCATGCGGCTCTCCACTTCGTTATTTCAGAAAATACAAAAGCCGCTGCGAGGCAGCGGCTGGTGCTCGGGGCAACGCTTGAAAGCGCTGCGAGCCTTGCAGAGCAAGGCCGCTTGGGGGTTAAACCCCAAGCATAGTTGTTACTTGATGGTCAGGGCTTCCAGTTTGCCACTGTTGCCATACACATAAATCGTGTCACCCACCACCAGCGGACGAGCGCGCAGGCCGTCGCTGTCGATGCGTTCGCGGCCGACGAAGCGACCGTCCACCTGGCTCAGCAGGTGCAGGTAGCCTTCCATGTCGCCGACTGCAACGTAGCTGGAGAACACTTCCGGAGCCGACAGTTGACGGCGAGCCAGCGAATCGTTGCTCCACAAGGCTGTGGTGGAACGTTCGTCGACGCCTTCAACGGTGCCCGAAGACAGGCTTACGTAGACGCTGCCAAAACCCTGGGCGACACCGGCGTAGCTGGAAGCATCACGCTGCCACAGCTGACGACCGCTTTGCAGGTCCAGTGCCGCAACGCGACCCTGATAGCTGGCGACGTACAGCGTTTCGCCGGACAACAGCAAGCCGCCGTCGATATCGACTACGCGCTCCAGTTCCGAGCGACCTTGCGGGATCGCCACTCGTTGTTCCCACACCGGCACGCCGTTGGAAATATCGAGCGCAACCACTTTACCGGTCGACAGGCCAGCCACCGCGAGGCGGTTGGTGACGATTGGCGCACTGGTGCCGCGCAATGTCAGGACCGCTGGCGTGCTGTCATACAACCAGCGCTGCGTACCGGTCGCCGCGTCCAGGCCGATCAGGCGATCGTCCTGAGTCTGGATCACCACAACGTCGCCGTTGTTGGCCGGCGGTGCGAGCACTTCGCTGGACACGCGAGCGCGCCATTTCTCTTCACCGCTGCTGGAATCCAGCGCGACGATTTCGCCCTTGAGCGTACCGATCATGACCAGACCGTAACCCACACCCACGGCGCCGGAAACGGGCAGATCAAGATCCTGTTCCCACTTCACGTTGCCGGTGCTGCGATCCATCGCCATGACGACGCCAGTGACGTCGGCCGCGTAGATGGAATCGCCTTCGATTGCCGGAACCAGCATGTTGTAGGTTTCGCCCTGACCGTCACCGATCGAACGACTCCACTGCTTTTGCAGGACCACTTCTTCTTTGAAGTCGACCAGCTCAGCCGGCGGCAATTCTTTTTTGCTGTTGCTGCTGCAACCCGCGGCCAAAATGGCCAGAGCCAGCAATGCTGCATGTTTCCAACGGATCACGTCACGCATCCCCTTTGGCCAGGTCGTCCAGCTTGATTTGGAGGCCGCCGACTGCCGCTTCGTCCGACAGTGCTGCCTTGGCTTTTTGATACGCCGCGTTGGCTTCATCAGTACGACCCAACTGCACCAGCAGGTCGCCCTTGAGTTCTTCGCGAGTGGCCAGGAACGACTTGTCGGCATCGCCTTCAAGCAGTTTCAGGGCCTCTTCGACCTTGTTCTGCGCAGCCAGCACTTGGGCCAGACGCTGACGGGCGATTTCGCCCAGCGCCGGGTTGGCTGGTTTGTCGTGGACCGCTTTCAGCTCGGTAGCGGCGTCATCCAGCTTGCCGCTGTCGACCGCAACTTTGGCCACGAACAGGCTGCCGTATTGCGCGTAGGCAGAACCGCCGTACTCGCTGTTGAGCTTGCCAGCCAGTTCCGAAACCCGCGCCGCATCAGGCTTGCCGTCAGGCGTCAGCGTGGTTTCCAGCAGTTGCTGATAGAGAATCGAGGCGCCTTGCGACTGGTTGCCCTGATATTTGTGCCAGGCCTGCCAGCCGAACACGATGACCAGCGCCAACAGGCCGCCAGTGACCAGGGGCTTGCCGTTGCGTGTCCACCAGTCCTTCAAATCCGCCAGTTGTTCGTCTTCGTTACTCGACACCCCAATACTCCTTAATCGCTAAATCGGCTGTTTGACAGCTTCAACCCTGCACGACGCAGGTGGCCAGGTGTGCAGCGAGCGCATCCCAGGCAATGCTTTGTTGTTCGCCTTGGCCACGCAAGGGTTTGAAACCTACCACTTGCTGGGCCATCTCGTCGTCACCGAGGATCAGCGCAAACAGCGCACCGCTCTTGTCGGCTTTCTTGAACTGGCTTTTGAAACTGCCGGCGCCAGCATTGACTTGCAGGCGCAGGTTGGGCAATTGGTCACGAACGCGTTCACTCAGGGCCAATCCGGCCAGCTCGGCGGCTTCACCGAAGGCGCAGAGGTAGACGTCGACCTGACGGGAGATCTCTTGCGGGATCTGCTCCAGGGTTTCCAGCAACAGCACCAGACGCTCGATGCCCATGGCGAAACCAACGCCCGGGGTCGGCTTGCCGCCCATCTGCTCGACCAGTCCGTCGTAACGTCCACCGGCACACACGGTGCCTTGAGCGCCCAACTTGTCGGTAACCCATTCGAAAACGGTCTTGCTGTAGTAATCGAGCCCGCGAACCAGCTTCGGGTTGATCACGAAAGGTACGCCGGCCGCATCGAGGCGCGCCTTGAGGCCCTCGAAATGCACGCGCGATTCGTCGTCGAGGTAGTCGGCCATTTTCGGCGCATCGACCAGAATCGCCTGAGTATCAGCGTTCTTGGTGTCGAGCACGCGCAGTGGATTGGTCTTCAGACGACGCTGGCTGTCTTCGTCGAGCTTGTCCAGGTGCGCGGACAGGAACTCGACCAGCGCTTCGCGATAACGGCCGCGCGACTCGCTGGTGCCCAGGCTGTTGAGTTCAAGCTTGACCGCATCACGGATACCCAGCTCACCCCACAGGCGCCAGGTCAGGATGATCAGTTCGGCGTCAATGTCCGGACCGTCGAGGTTGAACACTTCGACGCCGATCTGGTGAAACTGGCGATAACGGCCTTTCTGCGGACGTTCGTGGCGGAACATCGGGCCGATGTACCAAAGCTTCTGCACTTGGCCGCCGCCGGTGATGCCGTGTTCGAGCACCGCACGCACGCAGGCCGCCGTGCCTTCAGGGCGCAGGGTCAGCGAATCGCCGTTGCGGTCGTCGAAGGTGTACATCTCTTTTTCGACGATGTCGGTCACTTCACCGATGGAGCGTTTGAACAGCTCGGTGAACTCGACGATCGGCATGCGGATCTGCTTGTAACCGTAGTTATCCAGCAGACGCGAGACGGTGCCCTCGAAATGACGCCACAGGGGCGTCTGCTCGGGCAGGATGTCGTTCATGCCACGAATGGCTTGCAGAGACTTGCTCACTATAAATCCTTAAATTCGTTCGGCTCTTCAGTCGGCTCAGCCGCGCACGATAACCGCTGCGTCAGCTTCGACCTTCTCGGCCGCTTTCTGGCGGATCAAGCGTTCAAGCTCATCCACCAGATTTTCATTCGTCAGTTTCTGCGACGGCTTGCCGTCGATGTAAATCAGGTTGGGCGTGCCGCCGGTCAAGCCGATATGGGCTTCCTTGGCTTCACCCGGCCCGTTGACCACGCAACCGATAACCGCGACATCCAGCGGCACCAGCAGATCTTCGAGGCGCCCTTCCAGCTCGTTCATGGTTTTGACCACATCGAAGTTCTGCCGCGAGCAGCTAGGGCAGGCGATGAAGTTGATGCCACGGGAACGCAAGTGCAGGGATTTGAGAATGTCGTAGCCGACTTTCACTTCCTCGACCGGGTCAGCCGCCAACGAGATGCGAATAGTATCGCCAATCCCTTCGGCGAGCAGCATACCGAGGCCCACGGCGGATTTCACCGTGCCTGAACGCAAACCACCGGCTTCGGTGATGCCCAAGTGCAGCGGCTGGACGATTTCCTTGGCCAGCAAGCGGTAGGCGGCGACGGCCATGAACACGTCGGAAGCCTTCACGCTGACCTTGAAGTCCTTGAAATTCAGGCGTTCCAGGTGTTCGACGTGGCGCAACGCCGATTCCACCAGCGCGGCTGGCGTCGGCTCGCCGTATTTCTTTTGCAGGTCTTTTTCCAGGGAACCGGCGTTGACGCCGATGCGGATCGGAATCCCGCGGTCACGGGCGGCATCGACCACCGCACGCACGCGATCTTCACGCCCGATATTGCCCGGGTTGATGCGCAGGCAGTCAACGCCCAGTTCGGCTACGCGCAAAGCGATCTTGTAGTCGAAATGGATGTCGGCCACCAACGGCACTTTGACCAGTTGCTTGATCTTGCCGAAAGCCTCGGCAGCGTCCATGTCCGGCACCGAAATGCGCACGATATCGACGCCGGCAGCTTCCAGGCGGTTGATCTGGGCCACGGTGGCGGCCACGTCATTGGTGTCGCTGTTGGTCATGCTCTGCACAGCGATGGGCGCATCGCCGCCAACAGGCACGTTACCGACCCAAATCTTGCGGGATTCGCGACGTTTGATTGGAGATTCGCCGTGCATGACTTATTGACCCAACTTCAGGCGAGCAGTCTCGCCACTGGTGAACGGAGCGACATCAACCACTTGACCGTTGTAACTGACCTGCGCGCCACGGGCGAAGCCCAGACGCACAGCAAACGGCGGTTTGCCGCTGACGGAAACGTTTTCGCCTTTGCGCTTAAGACCGCTCAACAGCACTTTGCCGTTGCCATCGGTCACTTGCGTCCAGCAATCAGCAGTGAATTGCAATTGAACCTGACCTTCGCCGGCCACTGGGGCGGCGGCAGGTGCAGAGGGTGCAGCAGGTGTCGTAGCGACGACCGGAGCGCTCGCTGCCGGTGCAACAGGTGCGGCCGGAGCCGGTGTCGCAGGAGCGGCAGCAACCGGAGCAGTCGGCGCGGCGGCCGGCGTAGTCGGTGCAACTGCTGGCGCGGTCGCTTCAGCTTCGGTCGACGATTCGGTTGATGCTTCGGATTGCGGCAGCGCCAGCGCGGTGCCGGCCTCGGTCTGACCTTCGACGACGGCCTGATCCTCCGGCTCGTCGAGCGGATGCGATTGCGTGGTGCCGTCAGCGCCTTCGATTTCGACATGCGCCGGGGTGGTGCTGGCGATGTCCTGATTGCGCTGGGAGGTTTGATCCTGCCACCAGAAAAAACCGCCGACGACCACGGCGACCAGCAACAGCAGGCTGACAATGCGCAAAATAGTGTGGGAAACCCGCACCGGCTCTTCGATACGGCCCAGGCTGTGGACGTTGCTGCCTTGGGAGTCGGTGCCGGTGGACTGGTCGAATTGCTGAACCAGAACGGTCTGGTCCATGCCGAGCAATTTGGCGTACGCGCGAATGTAACCGCGAGCGAAGGTATGCCCCGGCAGCTTGTCGAAAGCGCCGGCTTCCAGATTGCTCAGGGAATTGACGGTGAGGTTGAGCTTGAGGGCCACTTCGGCCAGCGACCAGCCATTGCTTTCGCGGGCCTGGCGCAGTGTTTCACCGGGATTAACGCGATTCGCTGCTACAACTTCGGGATGCGCCGCTTTCATCATTGCTCCGACAGGTATTGCTGATATTCCGGCGTACCGGGATAGAGTCGTTTTAATTGCAGGCCAAAACTGGCGGCCTTGTCGCGATCTTCAAACACTTTTGCCAGCCGAACGCCGAGCAATAGACTACGTGCATTTTGTTCGGTGAGCAGGCTAAAACGGTCGTAATAGTCACGCGCGGGCACATAATGCCTGTCTTCGTAAGACAACTCAGCCATTTCCAGCAATGCGCGTGGTTGTTGGCGGTTCAAACGCAGGGCTTTTTCCAGTTGCTGCTGCGCCAGATCACGCTGGCCAAGCCTGGAAGCGGTCATGCCGAGGTTCTCGAAAACCCGCGAACGCTCAGGATACAGGGTATCGGCGGCGGCTTGCTCAAAGCGCTCGTAAGCTTCCTTGTAACGCTTTTCTTCGAAAAGAAAACTGCCGTAGTTGTTGAGGATGCGAGCGTCTTTGGGGCGCGAGGACAGCGCCTTGCGAAAATGCTGATCCGCCAGCTCCGGTTCCATTTCGGCCTGAAACACCAGACCCAGCGCCGCGTTGGCGTCCGGGTCGGAATCATCCAGCTCCAGCGCCTTTTTCAATGGCACTTTCGCCCGTTCAGTCATCCCTTGCTGCAAGTATCCCAGCCCCAGCTGCACGTAGGCGGCACGCGCTTCGTCGCGGCCCTTGCTGGTCTTCATCGGGTTGAAATCGCCCGACAGGACACAACCAGCACACAGGCTGGCCAACAGCACAAGCAGCGCAAAGCGCAGGGACATAGAGACCCTCTCTTAGTTATTGTTCGCTGCGTTTTGCGCCATATCGTTGTCGGCGCTCAATTCACGCACCGCGATATAACGTTCGCTGCGACGGGTGCGATCCAGCACCTGTCCTACCAATTGGCCACACGCGGCATCAATGTCTTCACCACGCGTGGTGCGCACGGTGACGTTGAAGCCGGCATGGTGAAGCTGATCCTGGAAACGGCGAATGGCGTTGTTGCTTGGGCGCTCATAGCCGGAATGCGGGAACGGGTTGAACGGAATCAAGTTGATTTTGCACGGGACATTTTTCAGCAGTTCGATCATCTCGACCGCATGCTCAACCTTGTCGTTGATGTCCTTGAGCATGGTGTACTCAATGGTCAACACACGCTTCTCGCCCAAGGTCGCCATGTAGCGCTGGCAAGATTCGAGCAGCATCTTAAGCGGATACTTCTTGTTGATCGGCACCAATTGGTTACGCAATGCGTCATTCGGTGCGTGCAGCGACAACGCCAGGGAGACGTCGATGTGCTTGGCCAGCTCATCGATCATCGGCACCACGCCCGAAGTGGACAGGGTCACGCGGCGCTTGGAAATCCCGTAGCCCAGGTCATCCATCATCAGATGCATGGCGGCCACGACGTTGTCGAAGTTCAGCAGCGGCTCACCCATGCCCATCATCACCACGTTGGTGATGGCACGGTCGGCGGTCGCCGGGATGCTGCCGAACGATTTATTGGCAATCCACACTTGGCCGATGACTTCGGCGGCGGTGAGGTTGCTGTTGAAACCTTGCTTGCCGGTGGAGCAGAAACTGCAATCCAGGGCACAGCCTGCCTGGGACGAAACGCACAATGTGCCGCGTTTGCCCTGGGGAATGTAAACGGTCTCGACGCAGCTGCCGGACGCCACGCGCACCACCCATTTACGGGTGCCGTCGGTGGAAATGTCCTCGCTGACGACTTCAGGACCGCGAACTTCAGCAATCGCCTTGAGCTTGTCGCGCAAGGCTTTGCTGACGTTCGTCATGGCGTCGAAATCATCGACGCCAAGGTGGTGAATCCATTTCATTACCTGACCGGCACGGAAACGCTTCTCCCCGATTGAGTCGAAGAATTTTTCCATTTCCAGCTGAGTCAGACCCAGCAGGTTAGTTTTTACAGTCGATGTAGTCATGGATTCACCTTCACTCATAAGCCAATGCTTAGCGAGTGGTTACTTCAGTAGCTGCGAAGAAGTACGAGATTTCGCGAGCAGCAGCGGCTTCGGAGTCCGAACCGTGCACAGCGTTGGCGTCGATGGAATCAGCGAAGTCAGCGCGGATGGTGCCGGCAGCAGCTTCTTTAGGGTTGGTAGCGCCCATCAGCTCACGGTTCAGAGCGATAGCGTTTTCGCCTTCCAGAACCTGAACAACAACCGGGCCGGAGATCATGAAAGCAACCAGGTCGCCGAAGAAACCACGAGCGCTGTGCTCAGCGTAGAAGCCTTCAGCTTCAGCTTTGGACAGTTGCTTGAGTTTCGAAGCTACAACGCGCAGGCCAGCTTTTTCGAAACGAGTGGTGATCTCGCCGATGACGTTTTTTGCAACAGCGTCAGGCTTGATGATGGAGAAAGTACGTTGAACAGCCATGGTGTAACTCCAGAAACGGTAATTTGCGAAAAATTAAACCCGCGAATTATACGCGGGTTCTTGGGTATTGCCTAACCTGCGGGACGATCAGTCCAATTCTTTGGCCCAGAGCTCCTGAACCGCTTCCAGCACCTTCTCGCCGACACGGCCAGAGGTGCCATCGAAGTCAGGCAGTTCCAGGATCATCTGCTGCAGACGAACGAACCCTACAGAATACGGATCGACATCGGAGTGGGCCTCGGCCAACTCTTCTGCAATACGTTGAACATCATTCCAACCGTAGCTCATGACAGTCTTACCAGTCAGTGCGGCGCTTCGGCCGCATGGTTAAGCGAATATTTCGGAATCTCAACGGTCAGGTCTTCAGTCCCGACAATCGCCTGACAAGCCAGGCGCGACTGCGCTTCCAGGCCCCACGCACGATCGAGGAAGTCTTCTTCCAGCTCGTCGGCCTCTTCCAGCGAGTCGAAACCCTCGCGAATCAGGCAATGGCACGTGGTGCACGCGCAGACGCCGCCGCAAGCGTTTTCCATTTCGATATGGTGCTCGTGCGCCAGATCAAGAATAGACGTTCCTGGCTCAGCTTCGACAACCATGCCGTCCGGGCAAAACTTCTCGTGTGGCAGAAAAATGACCTGCGGCATCGTTATTCCTCAATCTCATTCAGGTTGCGCCCCGCCAGCGCGGCTTTCACCGTCGAGTCCAGGCGGCGGGCAGCAAAGGCATCGGTCACTTGCGACAGACGCTTGGTCTGCTGCTCGATGGCGAAACCATCGGTGCCTTTCATCAATTCGGTCAGTTCCTGCATCTGCATTTCGATGACCATGCGCTCTTCGGCGTCGAGCAGGCTTTCGCCATCGACATCGAGGGCGCCCTGCACGGCTTCGAGCAGACGCTGGGCATCGACTTGCTGCTCGCGCAATACGCGGGCGACTTTGTCGTCGTTGGCGTATTCGAACGAATCCTTGAGCATCTTGGTGATTTCGCCGTCGGTCAGGCCGTAGGACGGCTTGACCTGAATGCTGGCTTCAACACCCGAGCCCAATTCACGCGCCGCGACACTGAGCAGGCCGTCGGCATCGACCTGGAAGGTCACGCGAATCTTCGCTGCACCGGCGACCATTGCTGGAATGCCACGCAATTCGAAGCGTGCGAGGGAGCGGCAGTCGCTGATCAGCTCGCGCTCACCCTGCAGAACGTGAATCGCCATGGCCGACTGGCCATCTTTATAAGTGGTGAAGTCCTGGGCGCGAGCGACGGGGATGGTGGTGTTGCGCGGAATCACCTTCTCCATCAGGCCGCCCATGGTTTCCAACCCGAGGGACAACGGAATCACGTCGAGCAGCAGCAATTCGCCGCCATCGCGCTTGTTGCCCGCCAGCGTATCGGCCTGGATCGCGGCACCGATGGCCACCACTTGATCCGGATCGATTTCAGTCAGCGGCTGGCGACCAAACGCTTCAGCCACCGCATCGCGAACGCGCGGTACACGGGTCGAACCGCCAACCATGACCACCGCGTGCACTTCATCCAGTTCGATACCGGAATCACGCACGGCGCGACGGCAGGCTTTCAGGCTGCGGGCGACCATTGGCTCGATCAGCGCATCAAAGGCTTCGCGAGTCAGTTGGGCTTTCCAGTCACCGTAAGCGACTTCAACGCTGGCGACCGTGGTCAGCGCTTCTTTGGCCGCGCAGGCGGTTTGCAGCAAATGGCGTTGCGCGCCGGGATCGAGATCAGCGGACAACCCGGCGCTCTCGATGATCCAGCCAGCAATGGCGTGGTCGAAGTCATCGCCGCCCAGGGCGCTGTCGCCACCGGTGGCCAGCACTTCGAAGACACCGCCGGTGAGGCGCAGAATCGAAATATCGAAGGTGCCGCCGCCCAAGTCGTAAATCGCGACCAGGCCTTCAGCGTGTTGATCCAGACCGTAAGCCACGGCAGCAGCGGTCGGCTCATTGAGCAGACGCAGCACGGTGAGGCCGGCCAGTTTGGCGGCATCCTTGGTGGCTTGGCGCTGAGCGTCGTCGAAATAGGCCGGAACGGTAATCACCGCGCCGACCAGCTCACCACCCAACGTCGCCTCGGCGCGCTGACGCAGCACCTTGAGGATTTCGGCGGAGACTTCGACCGGGCTTTTCGGGCCCTGCACGGTGTCGATGAACGGCATGTGCGATTCGCCGCCGACAAAGCGGTACGGCAGTTGATCGCCCAATTGCTTGACGTCGGACAGACCACGACCCATCAAGCGCTTGACCGACAGCACGGTATTCAGGGGATCGCCGGCGGCAGCCAGTTTGGCGGATTCGCCAACTTCGACGTGATCGGCGTGATAGCGCACCGCCGACGGCAGGATGACCTGCCCGTCGGCGCCGGCCAAAGGTTCGGAAAGACCACTGCGCAATGCAGCGACCAGCGAATTGGTAGTGCCCAAGTCGATCCCCACAGCCAGACGACGCTGGTGCGGTTGAGGACTTTGGCCGGGTTCGGCGATCTGCAGTAGGGCCATCGTGATCAGGACTTATCTGTATATCAGGCGTGCGACCGGAGCGGCACTGGGTTAATCGTCGAGGCGCTCTTCTAACTGGCGCACTTCGTAGGTGAGCTTGTCGAGGAACTGCATGCGCCGCATCAGGCGTTCGGCCTGTTCACGTTGCGCTGCGTCATCCCAACAGGCTGCGAAGCTTTCGTTCAGTTCATCCTGCGCGACCTTCAAGCGGCGCTTGAAAACGACAATGCCGTCCATGTCCGCGCTGTCTTGCAGGTCTTCGAGCTCTTCGCGCCATTGCATCTGCTGCAGAAGAAACTCCGGATCATGCACCGTGACTTCCAGCGGCAACTCGCGACCACCCATGGCGAGCAAGTAGCGCGCGCGTTTCGGGGGGTTTTTGAGCGTCTGGTAAGCCTCGTTGAGGTTCGCGGATTGCTCGAGCGCCAGCCGCTGCTCACGCTCGGAAGCGTCGGCAAAGCGGTCCGGATGAACACCACGCGCCAACTCACGATAGCGCGTAGCCAACTGCTCGAGATCCAGACGGAAGCTCGGCTGCAGTTCAAATAAGGCGAAATGACAAGGAGTACCCACGCGCAGCCTCAGATGTTGAAGCTTTCGCCGCAGCCACATTCACCGCGTACGTTGGGATTGTTGAACTTGAAGCCTTCGTTCAACCCTTCCTTGACGAAATCGAGCTCGGTGCCGTCCAGGTAAGCGAGGCTTTTCGGGTCGATGATCACTTTCTCGCCGTGACTTTCGAACACCTGATCCTCTGCCACTACCTCGTCGACAAACTCCAGCACGTAGGCAAGGCCGGAACAGCCTGTGGTGCGAACACCCAGGCGAATCCCTTCACCTTTGCCGCGCCCGTTGAGGGAGCGTCGCACGTGTTGAGCTGCCGCTTCTGTCATGCTGATAGCCATCGGTGACTCCTTACTCGTCGCCAAATCTTGAAAGTCAGATCAAGCCTTTCTTCTGCTTGTAGTCGCGAACGGCCGCCTTGATAGCGTCTTCAGCGAGTACGGAGCAGTGAATTTTCACTGGCGGCAAGGCCAGTTCTTCGGCCAGCTGAGTGTTCTTGATGGTCTCTGCTTCATCCAGAGTCTTGCCTTTCATCCACTCGGTCGCCAGGGAGCTGGAGGCGATTGCCGAACCGCAGCCGTAAGTCTTGAACTTGGCGTCTTCGATGATGCCTTGCTCGTTGACCTTGATCTGCAGACGCATCACGTCGCCGCACGCCGGAGCGCCGACCATGCCAGTGCCGACATCCGGGTCTTCCGCGTTCATCTTGCCGACGTTGCGCGGGTTCTCGTAGTGGTCGATGACCTTTTCGCTGTAAGCCATGATTCTTAATCCTCACTCATCAGAGAGTCGCTCTTGAGCCTTGAAAACCTGGGTTTACAAGGCCGGTTTGCGGCGACTTGAAATCAGTGTGCCGCCCACTCGATTTTCGAAATGTCGACACCGTCTTTGTACATGTCCCACAGCGGCGACAAGGTGCGCAGCTTGGTAACGGCCTCGCAGACTTTCTGCGCGGCGTAATCGATTTCTTCTTCGGTGGTGAAACGGCCGAAGGTGAAGCGGATCGAGCTGTGTGCCAGTTCGTCGTTGCGGCCCAGGGCGCGCAGTACGTACGAAGGCTCAAGGGACGCCGAGGTGCAGGCCGAACCGGACGAAACCGCCAGATCCTTGAGCGCCATGATCAGCGACTCGCCTTCGACGTAGTTGAAGCTCAGGTTCAGGTTGTGCGGTACGCGGGCGGTCATGCTGCCGTTGATGTACAGCTCTTCGAGGTCTTCGACCTGTTTGAAGAAGCGGTCGCTCAAGGCTTTGATGCGCACGTTTTCGGCAGCCATGTCTTCCTTGGCTACACGGAAGGCTTCACCCATGCCGACGATCTGGTGAGTTGCCAGAGTACCGGAACGCATGCCACGTTCGTGACCGCCGCCGTGCATGCCCGCTTCGATGCGAACACGCGGCTTGCGGCTGACGTACAGCGCGCCGATGCCTTTAGGGCCGTAGGTTTTGTGTGCGGAGAACGACATCAGGTCGACTTTCAGCTTCGACAGGTCGATTTCGACTTTGCCGGTGGACTGAGCAGCGTCGACGTGGAACAGAATGCCCTTGGAACGGGTCAGTTCGCCGATCGCTTCGATGTCGTTGATGGTGCCGATTTCGTTGTTCACGTGCATGACCGACACCAGGATAGTGTCTTCACGCAGTGCGGCTTCGATCATGGCCGGAGTAACCAGGCCATCGGTCTGAGGCTCGAGGTAGGTCACTTCGAAACCTTCACGCTCCAGTTGGCGCATGGTGTCGAGGACAGCCTTGTGCTCAATCTTGGTGGTGATCAGGTGTTTGCCCTTGGTCGCATAGAAATGCGCCGCACCCTTGATTGCCAGGTTGTCGGACTCGGTGGCACCGGAGGTCCAGACGATTTCACGCGGATCGGCGTTGACCAGGTCGGCGACCTGACGACGAGCGTTTTCGACGGACTCTTCAGCTTTCCAGCCGAATACGTGGGAACGGGACGCCGGGTTACCGAAGTTTCCGTCGACCAGCAGGCATTCACTCATCTTTTGCGCGACGCGCGGATCAACCGGGGTTGTCGCAGAGTAATCAAGGTAAATCGGCAATTTCATGGACTATCTCCTAAATCAGGCTGGCTGGCGTGCCGCTAGCTCTTTGGCTGTCATTCGACGGCGGACGCTTCAATCTTGTCCAGGCGTGGCGCCTTGCCATTGCAACGGCGCTGGTCCTGACGCTGGGCTACTTCTTGCACCTCACGGCGAGTCACAAGGTCAGCCAAGCTGATACCACTCAGAAATTCGTGAATCTGCAGGCTCAGATCACACCACAAGTGGTGGGTCAGACAGGTGTCGCCGGAATGGCAATCGCCCTGCCCCTGACATTTGGTCGCATCGACCGATTCGTTTACTGCATCGATCACCTGGGCGACCTGGATGCCCTGCATCTCGCGGGACAGCTGGTAGCCGCCGCCGGGGCCACGAACGCTGGAAACCAGATTGCTGCGGCGCAATTTGGCGAAAAGCTGTTCGAGGTAGGACAGGGAGATGCCTTGGCGCTCGGAGATATCGGCCAGGGACACCGGCCCGTGCTGCGCGTGCAACGCCAGGTCAAGCATGGCGGTCACGGCGTATCGGCCTTTTGTAGTCAGTCTCATGGACAATTACCACGGAGTTCGGAATGGGGGCGAGTATGCAATTCCCGAGTATTTAAGTCAACTATAAGACCTAGTACTTTAGTCAGGTTTACCCGCAAAAGAGCGCGCGCATCATAGCAAAGGCTGGCTGTGGACAGCCAGTGGAACCGAGTTATCGCTCATCGCGAGCAGGCTCGCTCCCACAGGGTCTCGGTTGAAACAACGATCGGGTGAACACCAAAAATCCCTGTAGGAGCGAGCTTGCCCGCGAACGGAACAACTCGGTCTCAGCTGGCCTGGCTCTGATCCTTGCCCTTGACGCAGTCGAAGTCTTCTTCGCGCAATTCAGGCAGGTCCTTCGCGCAGTAATTGCTGCCCAGGTCCTTCAACGCCCCGCACATCCCTTCCAGGCGCCCGTCGACCGCCTGCAAATGATCCAGCAACTGGCCAATCGCGCGAGCCACCGGGTCGGGCATGTCTTCGCCGACGCCGTAAGCATCAAAACCGATCTTCTCGGCCATGGCTTTGCGCTTGGCGTCCTGCTCGTCATCGGACTTGACGATGATCCGCCCCGGAATCCCGACGACTGTCGCGCCCGGCGGAACAGCCTTGGTCACCACCGCGTTGGAGCCGACCTTGGCCCCGGCGCCGACAGTGAACGGGCCGAGCACCTTGGCGCCCGCGCCCACCACAACACCATCTTCCAGCGTCGGGTGGCGCTTGCCTTTATTCCAACTGGTGCCGCCCAGCGTCACGCCTTGATACAGAGTGACGTCATTGCCGATTTCAGCAGTTTCGCCGATGACGATGCCCATGCCGTGATCGATAAAGAAGCGCCGACCAACCTTGGCGCCGGGGTGAATCTCGATCCCGGTCAACCACCGACCGAAGTTCGACACCAGCCGCGCCAGCCACTTCCAGCCGAAGCCCCACAGGGCGGCCGACAAGCGATGAATCCAGATGGCATGCAGGCCGGGGTAGCAAGTCAGGACTTCAAAAGCGTTACGCGCTGCCGGATCACGGTGGAAAACACTTTGGATATCTTCACGCAAACGCTCGAACATTTTTAATCCTTCCGCTTAAGAAGCTCACCACGGGCCGCTTTCTGGGTTTCCGTGAGGATGCCACGCAATATATTCATTTCCGCCCGGCTGACCGAGCTTCGTCCGTACAACCGGCGCAGGCGCGCCATCAAGTGCCGTGGTTTTTCCGGATCGAGGAATTCGATGGCCACCAGGGTTTGCTCCAGGTGCTCATAGAAGCGCTCCAGCTCATCCATGGTCGCCAGCTCAGCGCTTTTGACGGAGGCCACTTCTTCCTTCTCGACCTTGCTCGGCTGGCCTTGGGCCGCCAGCCAAGACATGCGCACTTCATAACTCAACACCTGCACCGCCGTCCCAAGGTTCAGCGAACTGAACTCAGGGTCTGATGGGATGTGCACGTGATAATGACATCGCTGCAGCTCTTCATTGGTCAGGCCGGAGTCTTCACGACCGAACACCAGAGCGATCTCTGCGCCACCCGCCGCTTCCTCGACGACTTTCGTACCGCATTCGCGCGGATCGAGCAGCGGCCACGGAATACGCCGGTCGCGGGCGCTGGTGCCGAGCACCAGATTGCAGCCGACCAAGGCATCTTCGAGGGTGGCGACGACTTGCGCGTTTTCAAGGATGTCGCCGGCACCGGAGGCGCGGGCGTCAGCCTCGTGGTGCGGGAACAGCCGCGGCTCGACCAGCACCAGCCGCGACAGGCCCATGTTCTTCATGGCACGCGCAGCCCCGCCGATGTTGCCGGGATGGCTGGTATTGACCAGGACGACACGAATGTTATGCAGCACGGGCAGCGCTCTCGAACACAATAAAGGGGAGCCGAATCTTACAGCTCAACCTACCGTTAAGCTATGAAAGCGAACACCGACCTTCTCCTGAACAAACTTTCTGATAGAATGCCCGGCTTTCTTTAACAACCTTAGGTGACACATCCATGCAGCCCATGCTGAATATCGCGCTGCGCGCCGCCCGCAGCGCCAGTGAATTGATCTTCCGCTCCATCGAGCGCCTGGATACCATCAAGGTCGACGAAAAAGACGCCAAGGATTACGTATCCGAGGTGGACCGCGCCGCTGAACAGAAAATCATCGACGCGCTGCGCAAGGCTTACCCGAACCACTCGATCCTCGGTGAAGAAACCGGCATGCACGCCGGCAACGGCATCGAAGGCGAAGAGTACCTGTGGATCATCGATCCGCTGGACGGCACCACCAACTTCCTGCGCGGCATTCCACACTTTGCTGTCAGCATCGCCTGCAAATACCGCGGTCGCCTGGAACACGCAGTGGTTCTGGACCCGGTTCGCCAGGAAGAATTCACCGCCAGCCGTGGTCGCGGCGCTCAACTGAACGGTCGTCGTCTGCGCGTCAGCGGTCGCACCAGCCTCGACGGCGCCCTGCTCGGCACCGGCTTCCCGTTCCGTGACGACCAGATGGACAACCTCGACAACTATCTGGGCATGTTCCGCGCTCTGGTTGGCCAGACCGCCGGCATCCGCCGTGCTGGCTCGGCTAGCCTGGACCTGGCTTACGTGGCTGCCGGTCGTTTCGACGCGTTCTGGGAGTCGGGCCTGTCCGAGTGGGACATGGCTGCAGGCGCCCTGCTGATCCAGGAAGCTGGTGGCTTGGTGAGCGACTTCACCGGCGGTCACGACTTCCTTGAGAAAGGTCACGTTGTTGCCGGTAACACCAAATGCTTCAAAGCAGTGCTGACGGCGATCCAGCCGCACCTGCCGGCTTCGCTGAAACGCTAAGCGAACAGCCCCAAAAAAAAGCACCTTTCGGGGTGCTTTTTTTATGCCTGGGATTTGCACCTGCCACACCGCTGCCCCCATGTAGGAGTGAGCCTGCTCGCGATAGCAATCTTTCATTCGAAACCAGTGGTGACTGATACATGGCTATCGCGAGCAGGCTCACTCCTACAAGGGTTTTGCTGTGTCGCTCAAATTGCGGGCACAAAAAAGCACCCTTTCGGGTGCTTCTTGTTAACGCTCGCAATCAGCCGATCAGTTTGCCGGCTCGTTCTGCGACAGGACCAGTTTGCCTTCCTTATCCACCGGAATCTGGTTACCCGGATCGCGATCCATGCGCACTTTGCCTTCCTTGCCATCCAGCGAATAACGCACGTCGTAACCTACTACCTTGTCGCTGATGTCATTCACGGTGTTACACCGGGTCTGCGTCGTGGTGTAGGTGTCGCGATTCTGCATGCCTTCCTGGACCTTGTTACCTGCGTAACCACCGCCGACTGCACCGGCCACGGTCGCAATCTTCTTGCCCGTGCCGCCGCCGACCTGGTTACCGAGCAGGCCGCCCGCCACAGCACCAATGGCCGTGCCGAGAATCTGGTGTTGATCCTTGACCGGCGCTTGCCGCGTCACTGCAACGTCCTTGCACACTTCACGTGGAGTCTTGATCTGTGTTTTAACCGGTTCAACGGCCAATACTTGCGCATACTCAGGGCCGCTTTTAACCAGGCTGTAGGTGGCAACAGCGCCCCCGGCAGTCACACCGACAGCACCCAATACCGCACCAACCAGCAACGACTTGTTCACATGAACCTCCTGATCATCACATGCGGGTCAATGCCCGCGCTTCTCCCAGCCTTGGAGCATAAAAAAAGGCGCGAGTTCAATACTCGCGCCTTTTCGGCCGACAGCTGGAGCGACGATTGCCGTTATGGGCGGTCGTCGACTTCCTTATCGGTCGCCGCAGGAGGAATCAAATCCTCGCTGCTCAGGTTAAGCCAGATCAGCACCACGTTGGCGATGTAGATCGACGAGTAAGTACCCGCCAATACACCGATAAACAGGGCGATGGAGAAGCCGAACAAGTTATCGCCACCGAAGAACAACAGCGCCGCAATCGCCAGCAAGGTGGAGATCGAGGTGGCCATGGTCCGCAGCAGGGTTTGCGTGGTCGAAATGTTGATGTTGTCGATCAAGCTGGCCTTGCGCAGTACACGGAAGTTCTCACGAACTCGGTCGAATACCACAATGGTGTCGTTCAGCGAGTAACCGATGATCGCCAATACCGCCGCCAGCACTGTCAGATCGAAGGTGATCTGGAAGAACGACAGGATACCGATGGTCACGATCACGTCGTGGATCAGCGAAACAATCGCGCCGACCGCGAACTTCCACTGAAAGCGGAAAGCCAGGTAGATCAGGATCCCGCCGAGCGCCATCAGCATGCCGAGGCCGCCCTGGTCGCGCAGTTCTTCACCGACCTGCGGGCCAACGAACTCGACGCGCTTGACCGTTGCCGGGTTATCGCCGCCAACCTTCAACAGCGCTTCGGCAACCTGGTGACCCAGTTGCGGGTCTTCGCCAGGCATACGCACCAGCAAGTCGGTAGTTGCACCGAAACTCTGCACGATGGCTTCGTGGTAACCCGACTCAGTCAGTTGGGTACGCACCTTGGTCACATCGGCCGGACGCTCGTAGGTCAGCTCGATGAGCGTACCGCCGGTGAAGTCCAGACCCCAGTTCATGCCCTTGGTGGCGACACTGAACAATGCCAGTACGGTAAGAAACAATGTGACGCCGAACGCGAAGTTGCGAACGCCCATGAAGTTGATTGTACGTAACATGGCAGCCCCTTAAATCCACAACTTCTTGAAGTCACGACCGCCGAAGATCAGGTTGACCATCGCGCGGGTCACCATGATGGCCGTGAACATCGAGGTAAAGATCCCGAGGGACATGGTCACTGCGAAACCTTTGACCGGGCCGGTGCCCATCGCAAAGAGAATCCCGCCGACCAGCAACGTGGTCAGGTTGGCGTCGAGAATTGCGGTGAATGCCCGGCCGAAGCCTTCGTTGATTGCACGCTGGATGGTCATGCCCGCCGCAATCTCTTCACGAATCCGCGAGAAGATCAGAACGTTTGCGTCGACCGCCATACCCATCGTCAAGACGATACCGGCGATACCCGGCAGGGTCAGCGTTGCACCCAGCAGCGACATCAGCGCCAGCAACAGCACCATGTTCACACCCAGCGCGACCGTAGCGATGACGCCGAAGAAACGGTAGATGGCAATGATGAACAGCGAGACAAACAGCATGCCCCACAGCGAAGCATCGATACCTTTGGTGATGTTGTCCGCACCCAGGCTCGGGCCAATGGTGCGCTCTTCAGCGAAGTACATCGGCGCGGCCAGACCACCGGCACGCAGCAACAGCGCCAGCTCGGACGATTCGCCCTGACCGTTGAGGCCAGTGATGCGGAATTGAGCACCCAGCGGCGACTGAATGGTCGCGAGGCTGATGATGCGCTTCTCTTCCTTGAACGTCTGAACCGGTACGTCTTTCTCGACACCGTTGACCATCTGCTTGGTGTAGGTGGTGATCGGACGTTGCTCGATGAAGATTACCGCCATGCTGCGACCGACGTTGCTGCGAGTCGCACGACTCATCAGCTCGCCACCGTGGCCATCCAGACGGATGTTCACTTCAGGCGTACCGTGTTCGCCGAAACCAGCCTTGGCGTCAGTGACCTGGTCGCCAGTGATGATCAAGCCACGCTCGATCTGCGCTGGAGGACGATTGCCCTCGCGGAATTCGAAACTTTCGGAAGTGGCTTTCGAAGCACCCGGCTCTGCAGCCAGACGGAATTCGAGGTTGGCCGTCTTGCCGAGAATACGCTTGGCTTCTGCGGTGTCTTGCACGCCCGGCAGCTCAACCACAATGCGGTTGGCGCCCTGACGCTGAACGATCGGCTCGGCAACACCCAGCTCGTTGACGCGGTTACGTACCGTGGTCAAGTTCTGCTTGATGGAGTATTCACGGATTTCCGCCAGCTTGGCCGGGGTCATCGCCAGACGCAGTACCGGTTGGCCATTGAGGTCGGCCGGAACAATGTCGAAATCGTTGAAGTTCTTGCGGACCAGCGCACGGGCCTGTTCGCGGGCAGCTTCATCGGTGAAGCCCAGCTGAATGGCACCGTTGAGTTGCGGCAGGCTGCGATAGCGCAGTTTCTCTTTACGCAACAGGCTTTTCACATCGCCTTCGTACACTTTCAGACGTGCGTCGAGGGCTTTGTCCATGTCCACTTCCAGCAGGAAGTGCACACCACCGGACAAGTCCAGACCCAGCTTCATCGGGTGCGCGCCAAGGCTGCGCAGCCATTGCGGGGTGGTTTGTGCCAGGTTCAGTGCAACGACGTAGTCATCACCCAATGCCTTGCGCACGACGTCTTTGGCCGGCAATTGATCTTCAGCCTTGACCAGGCGAATCAGACCGCCCTTGCCGCCCGCCGTCAGCGAAGTCGCCTTGACGTCGATCCCGGACTCTTTGAGCGCAACGCTCACACGGTCCAGATCAGCCTGATTGACTTGCAGCGCAGTGCTCGCACCGCTGACCTGAATGGCCGGGTCATCAGGGTATAAATTGGGAGCGGAATAAATCAGACCGACCGCCAGCACCGCCAGGATCAGAATGTATTTCCACAGAGGGTATTTGTTCAGCATCACGCCGCCCGCTTATGACGCGGGGCGCCTTGCGCGCCCCGTCGATTGAGTAGAAGTTGAAACTTAGATCGCTTTGAGCGTGCCTTTTGGCAGCGTGGCGGCGATGGCGCCTTTCTGGAACTTCATTTCGACAGTGTCGGAAACTTCCAGAACCACGAAATCGTCTGCCACTTTAGTGATCTTGCCGGCGATACCACCGGTGGTCACAACTTCGTCGCCTTTTTGCAGGCTGCCGAGCAGGTTTTTCTGTTCTTTGGCGCGCTTGGCCTGTGGACGCCAGATCATCAGGTAGAAGATGACCAGAAAGCCAACCAGGAAAATCCACTCAAAGCCGCCGCCCATCGGGCCTGCAGCTGCCGGTGCAGCAGCGTCGGCCATGGCATTAGAGATAAAAAAGCTCATTTAGCACTCCAGTTGCAAATGTTGAATCTTGGGGTCAGAAAACTCAGTCCAAAGGCGGAACAGGTAGCCCGCGTTTGGCGTAGAAGGCATCGACAAAGGCGGCCAATGTACCCTGTTGAATAGCCTCGCGCAAACCAGCCATAAGCACCTGGTAATGGCGCAAATTGTGGATGGTATTCAACATGCTACCCAGCATTTCGCCGCACTTGTCCAGATGGTGCAGATAAGCACGGGAGAAGTTCTGGCAGGTGTAGCAATCGCAGGTCGGATCCAGCGGCGAATCATCATGGCGATGGAACGCGTTACGGATCTTCAGCACGCCTGTATCAATGAACAGATGCCCATTGCGGGCATTACGGGTTGGCATCACGCAATCGAACATGTCCACACCGCGGCGCACACCCTCAACCAGATCTTCCGGTTTGCCAACGCCCATAAGGTAACGAGGTTTGTCAGCCGGCATCTGGCCCGGCAGGTAATCCAGCACCTTGATCATTTCGTGCTTCGGTTCGCCCACCGACAGACCGCCAATCGCCAAGCCATCAAAGCCGATCTTGTCGAGGCCTTCGAGCGAGCGCATGCGCAGATCCTGGTGCATGCCGCCCTGGACGATGCCGAACAGCGCCGCCGTGTTGTCGCCATGCGCGTTTTTCGAACGCTGGGCCCAACGCAACGACAGTTCCATGGAGATACGCGCGACGTCTTCGTCAGCCGGGTACGGCGTGCATTCGTCGAAAATCATCACGATGTCGGAGCCGAGATCGCGCTGAACCTGCATCGATTCTTCCGGGCCCATGAATACTTTGGCGCCGTCGACCGGAGAGGCGAAGGTCACGCCCTCCTCCTTGATCTTGCGCATCGCGCCGAGGCTGAACACCTGGAAGCCGCCGGAGTCGGTCAGAATCGGGCCTTTCCACTGCATGAAATCGTGCAGGTCGCCGTGCTTCTTGATCACTTCGGTGCCAGGACGCAGCCATAAGTGGAAGGTGTTGCCCAGAATGATTTCCGCGCCAGTGGCGGTGATATCCCGCGGCAACATGCCCTTGACCGTGCCGTACGTGCCCACCGGCATGAAAGCCGGGGTCTCGACGGTACCGCGCGGGAAGGTCAAACGACCGCGACGAGCCTTGCCGTCGGTAGCAAGTAACTCAAACGACATACGACTTTGGCGACTCATTCTGTTTCCTCGGGGCCCGATTCTTTAGGGGCAGTCGGCGCGGGATTACGCGTGATGAACATCGCATCACCGTAGCTGAAAAAGCGGTAACCGTGCTCCACCGCTGCTTTGTAGGCGGCCATGGTTTCGGGATAACCGGCGAACGCCGAAACCAGCATCAACAATGTGGATTCGGGTAAATGGAAGTTGGTGACCAAGGCATCGACTACATGAAACGGTCGGCCCGGGAAGATAAAGATGTCGGTGTCGCCACTGAACGGCTTGAGCACGCCATCGCGCGCGGCACTTTCCAGCGAACGCACGCTGGTGGTCCCCACCGCCACCACACGACCACCGCGCGCGCGGCACGCAGCAACCGCATCGACCACGTCCTGGCCGACTTCCAGCCATTCTGTGTGCATGTGGTGATCTTCAAGCTTTTCGACGCGCACCGGCTGAAACGTGCCGGCGCCGACGTGCAAGGTCACAAACGTGGTCTCGATGCCTTTGGCGGCAATTGCCTCCATCAGCGGCTGATCGAAATGCAGCCCCGCAGTCGGCGCCGCCACCGCGCCCAGGCGCTCGGCGTACACGGTCTGATAACGCTCGCGGTCCGAGCCTTCATCCGGGCGGTCTATATAAGGAGGCAACGGCATGTGCCCAACGCGATCGAGCAGCGGCAACACCTCTTCGGCGAATGCCAACTCGAACAACGCATCGTGCCGCGCGAGCATTTCTGCCTCGCCGCCGCCGTCGATCAAGATCTTCGAACCGGGCTTGGGCGACTTGCTGGAACGCACGTGCGCCAGTACGCGATGACTGTCGAGCACGCGCTCCACCAGAATTTCCAGCTTGCCGCCGGAAGCTTTCTGGCCAAACAGCCGCGCCGGAATCACCCGGGTATTGTTGAACACCATCAAATCGCCCGGGCGCAAATGCTCGAGCAAATCAGTGAATTGACGGTGTGCCAGGGCGCCGCTGACCCCATCAAGGGTCAACAGGCGACTGCCGCGTCGCTCGGCCAAAGGATGGCGAGCAATCAGCGAATCAGGGAGTTCGAAAGTAAATTCAGCAACGCGCATGATGGAGTTCGTCTAGCAGGGGCCGGAAGTCTAGCGGAAATAGTGAAAATAGACCATGAAAGGTGATTGACCAACGGTAATCTCATCTCTATACTTCGCCGCCATTGAGCCCTGATGGCGGAATTGGTAGACGCGGCGGATTCAAAATCCGTTTTCGCAAGAAGTGGGAGTTCGAGTCTCCCTCGGGGCACCATATAGCAGTATCTGAAAGTCTCTACCAGACTATCAGACCCAGAGAAACCGGCCACTTGAGCCGGTTTTTTTGTGTCTGGCTATCTACCCCTGTATCCCTTTATCCGTTGTATCCCTGTATCCCTGCTTGTATCCTGAGAAAAATACCGAACTTTGGGATACAAGGATGAAGCGCGCAGACATCAAGCGTCGCCCTCTCGCTGACACAACACTTGCGGGATTGGAGCCGGAATCAAAGGAATACCGAGAACTGGACGGCAACGGCCTCTACTTCAGGGTTAAACCTGATGGTGGAAAATCTTGGCAGCTCCGCTACAAACGTCCGACGGGCAACTGGGCTTGGATGGGGCTCGGGGGTTACCCAGAAGTAAGTGGTGCGTTGGCACGGGACAAAGCTGCCGAACTACGCAAGGTAGTTAGCAGCGGCGCCGATCCTCTCGAGCAGAAACGCTCCGCCAAAGCTGCCATTGACGCTGCCAGGACTCGGACCTTCAGAGCTGCTGCTGAAGCTTGGCTCAAGGCCAAAGAAGAAAAAGGCCTCGCTCCCTCCACTCTTAACAAAATCCGCACTTACCTCGACAAGGACATCCTCCCGGCATTGGGGGATAAGCCCCTCGACGAAATCACCCGTACCGACTGCGCAGAACTCCAGGCATCCCTCGAAGCCCGAAACGCACACAACGTGGCGGAAAAGTGCCGCACTTGGATCAATCAAATCTTCGGCCGAGCCATTGGCCTAGGGCTCACCGAAAACGATCCGGGCAGCCGCCTACGTGATATTGCAGCACAGGCTCCTAAGACCCAGCAGCATCCACATTTGCTGGAGCCTGAGCTGGCTGAATTCCTCCAAGCGCTCAGAAACACACCAAGCAGACTGACAGCCCGCACCGCTGCATGGCTTTGTATATGGACTGCATCACGACCCGGCATGGTTCGATTGGCTGAATGGAAAGAATTCGACTTTGAGAAAGCCATTTGGATCACACCTGCTGCCAAGATGAAGATGCGCCGGGATTTTGTATGCCCGCTTCCTCACCAAGCCGTTACGGCACTGAAAGAGCTGTACTGCTTAACCGGTCGCAACCGCTGGCTCTTCCCAGGAGTCGGAGCAAAAAATCCGACCATTAGTGAAAACACAATCAACAAGGTTTTCGCCACCATAGGCTACAAAGGTCGTCTTGTTGGACACGGGACTCGCCACACAGCGAGCACGTTGCTTCGCGAACATGGCTGGCCTAAAGAACACGTTGAGGCGCAGCTTGCCCACAAAGAGGAAGGTATTTCAGGGGTATATAACAAGGCTCAATATCTTGAACAGCGTGTTGTGATGATGCAGTGGTATGCCGACCACCTTGAGCAAATGGCAGCGGGTAATGTGGTGCAGGGACAGTTTGGAAAGGCAGTATGAATGCACGTAATCGCCCCCCCTCAAAAATCGGTGTAACTGGTGTTACAGGTGTAACGACTCAAGCTAAATCGTTGATAATCATGAGTTATTTATCAGTTACACGTTGTCCGCGTCTCGAACACCTCAAGTGTAACGACACGAGGTCGTGTAACAGAAATATCCTCGAGCACTTCCTGTCGGCAGTCGCTTTACCCAATCCACGACGCTGGAACAGCGCGCCGGTCTCGGGGCGAGGGGCAGCCTAAATGGATATCGAGCTAGGCATTGAAGCTGAAGAACTAGAAATCGCAGGGACTGACGTGAAGTGCCTAGTTTGGGACCTCGATGAGGTTGAACTAGCTGTGCGTGAGCTAGCGTTGTATCCCCATTTCCAGGAACATTTCCGAGAAGCTTTCTACCTCATCGACACTGCAACTTCGTTCTGGCTGGAGGATGGCTCCTATGTACCCTGCGCGGAATCCGTAACAAGAACCTTGTTCCGGCTCCGTAATGAAGTCAATGACCGTGCAAGCTCTGCGGAGGCCGCATCATTGCCTAACGTGATTCGAGGTTTTCTTGGGGTCGATCATCCAGCTACAAATTCACAACTCGCTGCAGCTTTTGCGCTGGTACTAGGCGTACAAGCTGTGGAAATACTTGCAAATTGGCTCTTCGAGCTGGAGCTCGCTACCTACGATATGGACGCGGATCTGATAGAGGGGCTAAGAAAAGACTCACCACGCCAATACGCGACCTTAATCGATAAAGAACGACATCGCCGCGCGGGGCTTGAAATAGAAGCGAGAGAGCAGTTTGCCACCTTAAAAGGTGAGGCTAATCAGACATTGTTGATGGCAAACCTCTATCGCCAGGTGGAGAGCATCGACGTATCCAAGAATGGCTTCAACACATCGAGTCTGATTCTCCAACTACTGGACGACGCTTTCTCAGCGAAGGCATCTAAGCGGGGACAAGAGGCTGGCAGAGGTAATCAAGATGCCAGCTCTAAAATACAAACAGAGACAATGTATCGGCGCTTGACCATAAAGGCAGCCGCTGAGCAAATTATTGCAGGTCGGCGAATCGAGAAACGAAACCTTACAGATGCAGAGCTAACCAACCTGCTGTTCGACCAGACCGTTCACGGCACCAAGAAAACCATCCGTGATCATTTGACTGCACTAGGTCTTCGACCACTCAAATAAAAAAAGGGAATGGACACAGTCCGCTCCCCTCCCTCTCCGTAGCGTATGGCCTGTCGTCTCAATAAACGCAGGTTTGGATCGCTATGACTACCGCAATAAGACACCTTGCTTCACACGACCCCGCCACGACTCTCATCCGCATGCCCGAGGTGGTATCAATCGTTGGGCTTGCTCGCCCGACTATCTACAAGCTCATGCGCCAACCTGAGAGTGGATTTCCGCTTCCAGTGAAGCTGAGTACCAGCAACGCCCGAAGTGCTCCGGTTGCATGGGTATTGGGAGAGGTACAGGCATGGACACGAGCGCGCATCGCTGCGCGTGATTTGGTGGCCGCATGAAGCGCAATTATTGCCCTTTCAAAGGGCCGTTTCTCGACTCGTACAGCATCGGATTCCGCCTCTATCAACCCGGCGCTATCAACTGGCGTCATCGGACCATCGCGGGCTTGAGTTGGAACGGCGAAGAGCAGGAAGCGTTCTTTTTCAGCCCTGACGGCCTCGTTCTACCGCTGAAAGCCAATCCTTGGGAACTCCCCGAACTGATCCGCAAAAACGCGGTGCGCAGAGAATTTTCGAGCGTCCACGGCACCGGTTATTTCGCGATGAGCCATAGCCGCCTCGCCTCACTGAAAACGCGAGGTATAACCGACTGGGTCACCTACTGGCTGGTGGATCAATCGGCTGGATACGCGAACGATCCGGCGGTCTGGCAGCGCATTACGGATGCGGATCTCGCAGTGGAAAAGACCGCTACCGAGAACCTTCACCACAGCTTGCGCTTGACCTCGGATCTGACCGAGTACGTGGACGAATGTCTGGCACAACGTCGCGATGTGATGGCCGTCAAATACCGCCGACGTTGCGCCGAGGACAGCAAGATACTGGCTTGGCTCAAAGGCGAAACACCAGCGCCGCTGTTTGCCTTGGCGCAGGAGGCAGCATGAGCCAAAAGAACGCCGACAACACCCTGATGCACCCATTTTCAGTACTGCGCCGAATTGGCTTTTCGCCCCGCCTCATGCAGCGCCTTGAGCGCTACCGCAGCCAGCAGGATAAACAAGGCCGTGTCGTTAGCGTACTCAGCTGGGCCGACGGCACCTGGTGCGCCCTCTCCCTCCACTGCGAAAAGACCGGAGCCGTGATCGTTGATGAAGGCCAGCAAACGCAAGCCTACGAAGACGCACGATCCATGCTCAACGGCGGCTTCCTGCCCCTCCTGTCCCTGCGCTGGGAAGCCCACGCCTGAAACGAAAACGCCTCCGGGGGCGATCCGAAGGCGTTGAGGTAAATCTACATGCACGAACAATTTATGCCGCACCTGAAAAAACCGCAAGTCATCAACGCAGTTGCACTTTCAAAAATCGGACGTTACTCTCTGGTCGTCGCTGCAAATTCAGCGATTGGGCTTGGCGGTCCAAACAGTACAAGGCGCAACAGCGCCCCCATTACGATTGCAGGCGCTTTTTTTGTGCCCGCATTCCCGTGTTATGGCGGGTTGCGTAGGAGCACCCTCGGGTGCGCCGGTCTCCTTGTACGCCGGTCCGCCAATCCTGCGCAATCCGTCACCCTAATCTGCTTGGCGGCAGACGGTGGCGGTTCCTCAGTACAAGGAGCCTTCACAAATGCAACACGCCCTCAATCCGTTCAAAAATCGCGCCGCTGCACATCGTGCAATGGCTCTCGCCGCTTTACACGCCAACTCCAGCCTCGCTACGCGCCTCTCCCGTTACAACGCTCACATGGCCAAAGCCCGCGCACTCGAAACCGCAGGCGGTGCCCAATGAACAACGCCTTGAGCTTTTCACTTCCTGAAGATTTGCTATGCGTTAATCCAACTGTTGAAGCCGGTGTACCGATCGACGCCATCACCTGCGCCATTGCTCGCGCCGACTCGGTGCTGACGCTGCTTGAGGAGCACTTCGAAAACGAATCCTCGCGCCTCGCCAATCATGTGATCGCAGCCGTCCTTTGGGACGTACGCGGCACCCTCGGCCTGATCAAAACCCTCGCTTTGCACGCTGACAACACCTCGACGCCTGCCATGCAAAAAGGCGGTGCGCTATGACCACTTCCACCACCCGTGGCCACGCCACATTCACTCGCGTAAATGCCACCGATTTGAAGCTGTTTCGGGTCAATGCCGGTGTTCCGGTCGAGGATGCACTGGAGATGGTTTCCCTGCTCCAGCATCACGCTAACCAGCTCAACTTCGACGCTGCCATGAGCGACCAAGGTGACCGTTTCAGTTGGCCTGCTCTGTACCTCGGCGAGATGGCCAAAGCCCTGATCGACGACATCAACGACGCGCTGTTTTTGTCGAGGGCTGACGCATGAGCCAACGCCCAAGCAACTCCGTGAAACGCCCGAGCTTTGCTGATGTGAAAAGCGCCGCGCTGAAAGATATTGGTCGTGTGCTGTCGCACTTGCTGCCCAATGGCAAGCGTGTGGACGGCGGCAAGGAATACACCGCTCCCAATCCGACCCGCAGCGACAAGCGCGCCGGTTCGCTGAAGATCAATTTGAGCAAAGGCACGTGGGCCGACTTCGCCACCGGCGACAAGGGTGGCGACCTGATCGATTTGGTGCGCTATCTGGACGGCGGCACCGACGTCGAGGCCTGCAACAAACTGGCAGACCTGCTCAAAGTTTCGCCCGGTGCCGCCAACTCAAATCCCGCGCCCGCCAAGTCGAAAGCGCCTGAGTGGAGTGCCATTCAGCCGATCCCGGCTGAGGCCATGAACAAGTGCCTGGTCAAGCACCGGCAGCACGGCGCGCCGTCCAAGGTGTGGATCTACCGTGATGCGCAAGGCCAACCGCTCATGGCGCTCTACCGCTTCGACCTCGCCCTTGACGAGGACGGCAAAACGAAGAAGGTGTTTGCACCCCTGACATGGTGTCAGCGTGCCGATGGCCAGACCACGCAATGGCGCTGGCAGGGCCTGCCGGATCCGCGTCCACTGCTGCGCCTTGACGAACTGACCCGGCGCAGTGACGCACCGGTTATTCTCTGCGAAGGCGAGAAAGCTGCCGATGCCGCCGCAGAACTGATGCCCGGTTACGTGGCCACCTGCTGGCCGAACGGTTCCAACTCCTGGCACAAAGCCGACCTGACACCGCTCAACGGCCGCGACGTATTGTTGTGGCCAGACAACGACGCCAGCGGCAAAGCCTGCATGGAAGCCGTCGCCGACAAGCTGCGCGAAATCGGCGCCGCCTCGGTTCGAGTCATCGCGCTGGAAGTGTTCAAACGCAAGCCCACGCTGAAGAACGAACGCGCTGCCTTTGCCAAAGGTGGTCAATGGGACGAAGGCGACGACGCCGCCGATGCGCTCGCTAAAGGCTGGACGGCGGCGCACTTCGCCGAGCTGGAAAGCAGCGGAGAACTGTTCGGTTTGGATATCCAAAAGACGGAGCCTGAGCAGGCCGAAACCAAGCCGGAACCGAAGACAAAAATAGCCACCAAGCGTCCCGCCAAACCGAAAAATGACCTGATGCCCGGTGGCTTTCGCCTCACGTCAGAGGGTGTATTTTATTCCGGCGATGATGGCGAGGCGCGGCCGGTGTGTTCGCCTCTGGAAATCCTGGCTCGTACCCGCGACGACAAAGGCCAGAACTGGGGTCTGCTGGTCGAGTTCGACGACCCCGACGGCGCAAAAAAACGCTGGAACATTCCGGCGCGCACCATGACCGGCGACTTCGGCAAGGATGTACTCGGCCCGCTGGTGGACATGGGTCTGCGTCTTGCCGGTAGTCGGTCAGGGCGCAATGCACGCAACGACCTGCAAAGTTACCTCGGCGGTTTCGACAGCGCGCAACGGGCACGATTGGTTACCCGGTTGGGCTGGCATGACAGCGCGTTTCTGCTGCCCGAGCAACAGGTCGGCGCGCACAGCGAACACCTGCACTTCTACGAGGCGGGCTCTCAGCTTCCGCCGATCAGCGAAGCAGGCTCCCTTGAGCAGTGGCAAGAGCAGATCGGCGCCTTGTGCATCGGCAACCATCGTCTGGCGTTTGTCGTCGGCGTGGCCTTTGCGGGGCCGCTGCTGCACATGCTCGGCCATGAGTCGGGCGGCTTCCACTTGTACGGCGACAGCTCAGGCGGCAAAACCACGCACCTGCAAGTCGCCGCCTCGATCTACGGCGGGCCGCGTCTGGTACGTTCGTGGCGCTCTACGGATAACGCGCTGGAATCCATCGCCGCCGCGCATTCCGACGGCCTTCTGGTGCTCGATGAAATCGGCATGTGCGATCCGCGCATCATTGGCGAGACGGTGTACATGCTCGGCAACGGCACCGGCAAGGCACGCGCCAATGATCGAGGGCAAGCAGGCCGACAGGTACAGGAGTGGCGTTTGCTGTTTCTCTCCACCGGCGAGAAGACACTGGCTCAGCACATGGCCGAAGCCAACAAGGAGCTGAAAGCGGGCATGGAAGTACGCATGCTCGCGGTCCCGGCCGATGCGAGCAAAGGCCTCGGCATGTTCGACGCACTCAACGGTTTTGAGGATGCGGCGGCACTCGCCGACGCCCTCAAAGCACGGGTAGCCAAATACTACGGCACACCGCTTACTGCCTTTTTGACCGCGCTGTGCGAACCGGGCAAACGTCACGGTTGGTCCGCCATCCTGCGCCACACGCTGGAAGGCTTTATCGCCCAGTCACTACCGGCCTCGGCCAGTGGGCAGGCACACCGCGCGGCTGCTCGCTTCGGCCTCGCGGCCGCAGCAGGTGAGCTGGCCACGGCGATGGGGATCACTGGCTGGCCTGATGGAACTGCGACCACCGCCGCTCGCGTGTGCCTCAACGCCTGGATGAATGAGCGTGGCGGCGCCGGGAACTTTGAAGGTGATGCGATCTTGGCGCGGCTGCGCCAGGTCATCGAGCGCTTCGGCGAAAGCCGTTTCACCCGCTGGGAATCGGCGGCGGCAAAAATCGACGAGCACGGCCCGCGCACCATCGACCGCCTCGGTTTTCGCAAGACGCTGGAGCACGGCTTGGGTGACGCCCTGCACACCACCAACACCTACTACGTGCTGCCCGAAGCATGGCGCTCGGAGATCTTCCGAGGGATGAACATCAATGCCGTGAACAAGGAACTGCTACAGCGCGGCGTACTGGAACCGGGAGGCGATGGCAAAGCGTCGAGTTTGATCCGGTTACCCGGTTTGGGCACGCAACGCTGCTACATCGTGAAAACAATTCCGGGATTGGCTGAGAGCGAGGCTCGGGCTGCCTGAGGGCATCTCTGCTGATCGAGGTAGCGCCGGCTGATTCCCGGCCTCGCCAGCCATGCAACCAACCCACATTCGAATTAGACAGAGGCAAGACAAATGAACGAGATTCAAGAGCTGAAAAACAGTCGCGACCAACTGCTGAGCGAGGCAGAACGACTGCACGCCGAAATGCTGCCACTTGAGGCCGTACTGGAAAGTGAAGACCTCATCGAGCCGGATCGCAAGCGCGAACTACGGAACAAGTACGACGAGCTGAAACGGAATTTTGATTCCCGCAACAACAATGCCGATCTTCTAAATCGGAAGATCATCCGCCGTGAAGACCTCGCCAATTGCGATTCCTTGATGGTGGGTTACATCGAGGCGATGGATAACTGGAAAGCGGATGAGCAGGAGCTCAACGAAAAGCGGCAGAGCCTCAGCACCCGCCTGGCACAGATCCAACAACAAGCAGTTGAGGACATGGCCAAAGCCCGTCAGGCCGAAACGGACGCAGCCACTGCGTACGCGCAGGCCGTCGCTTGGGGCGACACCGAAGGCGAGCAGACCGCCAACGCCGACGCACAAAAGGCCGCGAAGAATCTGACAGCCGCCGCCGAACATAACCGTCGGCAACACCTGATCATGGCTGCTCTGGAGCAGGAGCTGGTCACCGTAGATAAATACATCGCCGAAGCACAAGAAAAGCATCAAGGGATAGAACGTACCGCGCTCTGGCTTTCGCAGACAGTGCTGGAGGAGCAATGGAACGAGGCCGCAAAAGCGTTGTTAGAGGTGGGTGGCAAGCTGTGGGCCAACTACAACCTGCTGGGACATGACCCGGTAGGGCTTATGAAACTGGCCGTACCCGAGCGAGGCGAAAATCATGGGCGGTGGGGGTGGCACGAGCTAATAGACCGCTCTCGTCAATACAGCGCGCGGGACTTAGTCCAGCTCAACAGTCTGCCAATACCGCGACAGCCCGAAGATCTGAGCAATGCAGAACAACGCAAGGATGAACACAATGAACAAGCCACTACAGAACAGCGCGAGCTGGTCTGACACACTCAATACTCGGAAGGCTTACCTCAATGCCCTGCTAAAGACCATTAACGCGGGAGCGGGTCAAACCAATCAGATACAAACACTGACCATCAACGCGATTAACGCGGAAATGGCGCATATTGAGAGCCAGCTGAATCGCCGGAAATAGCGCTGATTTTGTAACGAGCACAACCTATCTTAATAACCACGCATGACCACTCTGAGCAAAGGAAACACAATGTCCAAAATCGCAGAATTTCGCCAACTGGAAAAACATCTCGCCGAGCAACTCCAGGCACTGGAAGCACTGAAAGGTGATGAAGGTCTGAAGAAAGAAATCGAGTTCGACACAAAGCTGCGCAAGCTGCTCGAGCACTATGGCTTCAGCCTGAAGCACATCATCAATTTGTTGGATCCGCAGCCAACGGCTCGTCGCCAAGCCGCAGCTCCGGCCGCCAGCATACGCAAGCCACGCGAACTGAAGATCTACAAAAACCCGAATACCGGTGAAGTCATCGAAACCAAAGGTGGGAATCACAAAGCTTTGAAAGAGTGGAAAGAAGAACACGGCGCCGACGTCGTCGAGGGATGGCTGAAGAAGTAAAAATAGCTTCACCTGAAAAAGGGCCCAGTCGGGCCCTTTTTGTTGCTGGCCCATAACCCAAAAATATCCACGTTGTCTGATAGCTTGGTGGCGACAATGTTCCGCAATTATAGCTTTCCCCGCGAGAGGGATTAACGAAAGTCTTCGGCCATATCGACCTTCGCGAAAGGCTGCTATCGGCCAAAAGCTGCCCTTCGCGAGACCGCACACGAACCTCTCATTCCGATGATTGAACGGAGGCTCACGAAGAGGCCCCCGCACCTGGCATAAGTTTGGGGGCCTTTTGAACATAAGCGACGTTATTGGTAACGCCTGATTGGAAAACACGTCATTCAGGCAGAGTCGCCGAACGCAGTCCCTAGGATCGCCGCCAGATCCCGCAACGGGTAGTGAAAGTCGCTAATCTCACAGCCATCGCAGTGTTCCAACGGAACGTGGGCATTGCTGGGCAATTGGGTGGCCAGGCAATAACTACAGCGTACGGCTTCGTCACTCATAAGCCACCTGTCATTCCACAGTCCCAGCGCAAAATTGCTTGTCGCCCTATCATCCACCGGCGACGCCAAATCGCGATTTAAAGTCATACTCCACCTTGCCAAGCGCTGGACAGCGCTTCCACTGGCGCCCGGGCTGCCAAATTGTTCGGCGAAAACTTTATTATTGTTCAGCCACGTAAATAGCTGGGCGCATGCGCGGGTGATCTCTGGATCCAACCCCCACAAGTCGGTCACGGCGGAGCGAACATCCCTTCCGGCGTTCCACAAGGTGAATAGAAAACTGGCTACCATGCGGCCCTGCTTGGTGTCGTTCTGAGCGGCAATCATCAGTTTCTCAAATGCCTGTTGAGTTTCTGGATCGAGAGTAAGTGACACAGCGTAATTTCCTTCTTACGTGAGCGATGGACGTGCGTAGAGCCGTTATGTGGGGGGGCTGGTGAATCCCTTGTCAGCAGCCTGCTTTCCGGTCAGACCTAAAAAAGGCCCTACCTCTAATTTAAGTGTAGGAGCCTTTTTGACAAAAGCGACGTTAAAATAGGTGAACGTGACGCTAATGAGTTTGGCCCCTACAGCCTTTATTTAAGCTGACTGGCGAAACGACCTACTGCGCTCACCACTTGCTTTGCACCCTCCTGAATCTCAACGATAACCAAGCCCGCTTGGTTCGCTAATTTCAGACCTTGCTCCGCTTGTTGCTTACTGCTTGCCATGTCCTGTATCGCTTTATTTACCAAGTCTTGGTTCTTGCCCACAACAGTGACAATCTCTTCTGTTGCAGCGCTAGTACGCCCCGCTAACTGCCTAACCTCATCGGCGACCACTGCAAACCCTCGACCTTGCTCTCCTGCTCGAGCAGCTTCTATCGCAGCATTAAGCGCTAATAGATTTGTTTGTTGTGCGATGCTTCCAATAGTTTGAACCATTGAGCTAATAAGCAGAGATTGTTTGCCCAGATCCTCGATACCCTGAGAAGCCGAGAGCATTACCTTTGATATACGCTGCATCGTGTCGACAGTTTCTCGAACTACCGAGGCTCCCTCCTGAGCAGTAGCATCGGTTTTCTGGGATATTTCGTAAGCGATACTAGCTGCGTCATTGACTTCTGCTTCGCGATTCACTTGATCAGTGATGACCGTGGCGAATTTCACGAATTTATAGAGTTTGTTTTGTGCGTCATACACAGGATTGTATGAGGCCTCTAGCCATACGGTAGCGCCATGGCTATTGATACGTTTGAAGCGACCGGTGGCAAACTGCCCCCTATTGAGTGAGTTCCAAAACTCAGTATAAGCCGGCATTGACGTTTCTTCAGGCTCACAAAAAATCCTATGATGTTTCCCCTTGATCTCATCAATTCTGTAATCCATAACTCTCAAAAATGGTTCATTCGCGCTCAATACCACACCATTAAGATCGAATTCAATCACTGCAGTCGAGCGGGACAATGCGCTTATCAATGCCTCATTTTCACGTGCTAAATTCATCGAATTGGTAATGATATTCCCAAAACATTTTATATTTATTAATTTCCCACTTGCGTCTCGGATAGGCTGCCAGACACCTCTTATCCATGCCAAGCTACCGTCGCCATGTAAAAAACGATAGTTATCACTAACCGAAGTTCCGTTCTTTACAGCGCTACGTAAATTTTTATAACATGGCAAGTCCACCACGTAGGCCGGAACAATCTCGCCGAGAGGGCGGCCTATATCTTTACTAGTGTAACCAAGCTCGCTGAGAAACTTTGAATTAGCATCTATAATTATAAAGTTCTCGTCAACTGTCAGCGCCATGGTTTCCTCATTAAGCGCATCAATTATCTGCTTATAGATCGCTAACTCTTTTTTGTTTTGCTCTAGTTCATTTCTTATAGCGCTATTAAACATGACTAACGTCCTTGATATTCAGCTGGTACTAGGCTATGTATTTATTTTTCCTGCATGAAGCTTTATGTATAGCGCAAAATATCTGCTTTGGACATTAGACTGAGAAAAGACGTCCCCCACCACAAACGTTCGCATTATTGCCATATTTTTACTGAAATGAGTAAATCTGCCCTCCTCGAAAGGCTGCTTCTGGCCGGTTGCTGCTCGTGGCGAAGGGCTGCAACCGACCCACACCCGCCCTCCGCGAAAAATAGCATTTCGGCGAAATGCCGATGTCGGGACAGTCAAAGAGTTCATTAAATGGGTAAAAACTCATTAATGAATCAGCTGAGACTTTGGAGGCGCTCACGATATTTCTGGTTGGATCCGTGCATTTTAGTACAGTCGGTGGGAGGGAATAGTGCTTTTTAGGAGTTCTTTCATCCTCGGAAAATTTTTCTATCAGTAGAGGACTATGCGTAATTAACTTATTACGAAAAAATACAGGATGACAACTCACGGAAATGTTTCCAAAAATCCTCAGTTCAAATATCAACGGAATAAATTATAAGAAATAACTTGCAGTTCTAGAATGAGAGTCGCATTCGGTCCGTTTGTCCGTTGGTCTCCAGAATACGGCTTAAGTCCAATAGAATCCATGGCGTAGACAAAATAGGTTTTGGGGGTTGGAATTAATCTAAATAAAAACTATTAATAAATGACTCTTATCAAATAGTTATTATTAATTGCAATGAATATCATGCGAAAAATTTCGCAGCATTTCAGCGTTAATTGCATTCTTCGTCTAAACTTAAATTTTGGTGGAAATTGCCAATAAGAATGGAATCATTCACGACTACGTGAGGTAACGCATGAGCAATTTACCGCCGGCAGGTTCGCAGGTTCCTGAAACCCTTGTGCAAGTGAGTGACACGCCTAATTTCCTCCGTTGGAGTAAAGCAATTCCCAGTAAGTGGGCGCGCCATGGTCTGGTTGGCGTGCTGCTAGTAATTAGCAGCTTCGCGGTATGGTCTTCCATTACCACCGGACGTCTGGGGGAGCAGGCGATTGCCTCGAGCGTTCTGTCTGACCACTACTCAGCGGCTGCGACTGCCGTGCTGGCCCTCGAGTCTTTAGAACACAAGTATCGGCTGGACCCCGGGCCTTCCATATTGCATAACTTCAACGATAGCCTAGCTCAACTCGGCACTGCGCTAGAGCGTGTTCACCGCTCCGGAACGCCTCCCGACCATCTGCTTGTCGAGGATGTTCGCACGTCACTGACTCCCTATCTGGAAAGCATCTACAAAATGTTCGATGCCGTAGATCATGGAGATGCCTTGCGGGCGCGCCGCATTGACAGCGAGGAGGCCGACCCGCTGTTCGAAAAGATTGAAAACGCCGTCCTGCAAGCAGCAGCCGCTCACCACCAGGAGTCGATCGTGGCGCTGGAGAAGCTGCGTTCACGGGAGTCCTTCAACGCCAGTACCACGCCCATCGTTTTTATCGCGGGACTGCTATTGGCCGGCTTGTTCGCCGAAGTGCTGCGGCGCACACGATTCGAACTCGACAGTCAACGCAAGAACGCCTTGCACGCTTCGTTGCATGACAAGCTGACAGGGCTCGCCAACCGAACACTGCTGGCGGACCGTTTCGAGCAGGCGATGCGCCTTGGCCGTCGCCAAGGGTCAACCACGGGCCTGTTGCTTATTGACCTGGATCGGTTCAAGGAAGTCAACGACACCCTGGGGCATCACTATGGAGACCGCCTGCTCGACCTGATCGGCAAGCGACTGATCAACGAAGCTCGGGAAATCGACACGGTCGCCCGGTTGGGTGGCGATGAGTTTGCAATTTTGCTTCCCTGCGTCGAAGGCTTGGAAGGCGCGTTGAAAGCAGCGCAACGGCTGCATACGGCGATTACCGCAGCGTTCGAAATCGATGGGGTCGAACTGGATGTCGAGGCCAGCTTCGGGGTAGTGGTGTCCGGGCTGCACGGTGACGATCCATCGACGCTCCTGCAGCGTGCCGACATCGCTATGTATGCCGCCAAAAAACAGGGAAAGTGTGTCCTCGCCTACGACCCGGGAACGGATCGGCGTTCTCCGGAACGCCTGGCCATGCTTGGCGAACTACGGCGAGGTCTGGAGCGCCGCGAATTGTTCTTGGAGTACCAGCCCAAGGTCAGCCTGAGCACAGGAAAAGTGACTGGCGTCGAAGCCTTGGTGCGCTGGCAGCATCCAGTGCGCGGCCTGGTGAATCCGGATGAGTTCATTCCGTTTGCCGAATTGACCGGGATCATCGGCACCCTGACTCAATACGTGCTGAACCTCGCGCTGTCCCAGGCGCGGGCCTGGATTGATGCGGGGCTATGCATACCGGTCGCCGTGAACATTTCTGCACGCAACCTGCTGGACGACAAATTGGTGGTTCAGATAATCGATCTGCTTGAGCATTATAATCTGACGCCGAACATGCTCATGCTCGAAGTGACCGAGTCCGCGATCATGCTCGATTCCTACGCGGCCCGGACCATCCTGAGACAGTTACATGGGATGGGCATCCACATCGCCATCGATGATTTCGGCGTCGGCTACACGAGCCTGGCTCAGTTGAAGGATTTGCCCATCAGCGAACTCAAGATCGACAAATCCTTTGTACTGGCGATGCAAAGCGATCAAGCCAACGAGCTCATCGTACGGAGCGTCGTCGATCTGGGTCACAACCTTGGCATGACGGTCATTGCTGAAGGCGTAGAAACTGCCGACGTGCTCGATGCGCTGGGCGATTATCATTGCGACATGGCCCAAGGGTTTCATGTCTGCCGACCGGTAAGTGCCGAAGCGTTCACGCAGTGGTATGTACAGCGAGAGCGCAAGTAGCTCGATCGCGTTTCACCATTAAAAAATTCTCGCCGATTTCGGCCTGCCACGTTCGGCGCATTCGAACGGCTCCTAAACCACAAATACCGGTCACTGTCCGTTATTGGCCGCTATCTGCCGGTCGCGACAGAGAGTCGTCCGCGAAACGGATGCACCTCCCTTGCAGGGGGATCGGGTGCATTAACGCGAGCGTGAATGCACTGTCTGCTGCCGCTGTTGCCACCAGTGCGCCCTACCCCAATCCGTGCATGTTGCAATCCTTCTGAATAAACGCAGCATTTACCGGGTGGTCTGGCAGCTAACGTCGCGTAATGGGCCAGGATCTGAATCAGTCCTCTTTGAATGCCGATAGCCCGTTAGCAGCGCGCCATTCCTTCACCGTCTTAGTGATACCTTCGGCAGAGTTGTCTGCACCGGGTTCTGGGTGAAAAATAAGGTCGTAACCATCTGGATGGCCCGCGAGCTTGCTGAACTGCACAAGCAATTCACCTAGCTCATCGTCCGTGCCGCCCTTGTTAACGACTCGTATGTTTTTGATGAAGGCGATGAATTCGACTTCGGTAAAATCAGAAATATCTTCCATGTTGTGCCTACTTTCTCTTGTGAAGGTCAATGTGGTTTCGTGGAGTATTCACCCTCAAGTTATCCGCGTCGTACACCGCCCCACCGTCTACGATTCGTTCGACATGGTGTATTTCGAACGTCACTCGTTTTCCTACCGAATCTCTGAATCGAACCGTAGGCGCATTACCAGTTAGCACACGCGCCTGATCGTCCTCGCTCAGTTGGCTGAGTAACTCCGGATCGTTACTTACAGCTTTCCAAAAAGCCCGCCTGAAGCTATCGAACGTTCCGAAACTTTGGCCTCGCAATGCGTCCGCTATCCGCGTAGGGATCGGCGCACCTAGCCCGACACTAGCATCTGCGAGCCAGACACCTGTTACATCCTCGCCCCTCCCTGTAGCTATCCCCGGCGCATGACGGGCACTGATAACGATGTATAGCGGCGAGATACCGGAGTCAGGCGGGAACACAAGGATGAAGTCTTTGTATTCATCGGGGTAGATCGGGCTGACGATGATGTTATCTGCCTGTTCCGTAGGCGGATAAATCCATATTTGGGGTGTTTGGGGTGCGCCCTCTAACGGTGGAATTCCTGAGGTGCTGGATGGGTCAATGGCTGGCGTCCAAATCAGCGTTACCCCGTTGCCAAAATCTGCCACCTGCTGAGAACTTTGCTCAACGAATTGCACCACCGGAATCATCTCCCAGTCGGCGCGCTTCTGAGTGTTGTACCCGTATCCCTTCAAGGTGCCATCTGCTTGCTGTTCGACATGTATCCGAACGCGTGTGCGGCCTTCTTTAAGGGATTTGAGCTGCTCGTCTGTATACAGGCTGCTATCGCCCAGGCTCGACGGCCACATCATGGCAACAATACCTGCCAAAGTACCTGCAGCCACACCCGCAGTGAGAACCCCGGTTCCACCAGCCGCCCCAGTTGCAGCAGATTCAGTGGCTACAGCAGCACCAGCAGTGCACAAACCACCACAGGAGACAGTAGCGGCTGATGCGGCAACCCCGCCTAAAATAAGTGTTCCCAGCGTTGCAGGTAGTGAACCGCTGATTTTCTTGAGTGGAATGTTTCCCTGTGCGTCCGTTTCATGGCCACCGAGAATGGCTAACTCACCGTAATTGCCTACCTTCTCAACAGGGATGAAGCCAGACGGCTTTTTGTGATCGATCACACCGTCAGGCAGATCGCAGCTCTTGGCGAACACACATCCCAAACTGTTTGGTTTGGGGTGGTCTTTGGTGGGAATGTCCTTGTACTCAGCCCAACGCCGGGCATGAGTGTCTTCAGGTTCTACACCGCTGTAGCGGAGGCCCTTGGGCGCGTTTGGCACGTAGCCGCTCAATCCTTGATTCCTTTTCTGTGTATGTGCAATTCCTTAGATCGCAAATGATACCCGGTACAGCCCGCCCCCATGAATGCCGGCAGAAGGCCATAGGGATGCATAGATAACCTTCGTAGGATTAATTGGACTTACCGCCGATCCGTGATGGGAGAACAGATCTCGTTTTGCTCGGTTGATCGATCAGCGCCATGCCCGCCAGTAACACGATCAGGTATGAAGAGAAAGCAAAAAGCACCTGTATTTGGCTGTCCGCTCAATGAGTCGCTCAGTGCCGTGGGACCGGATGCGGACCATGTCCGATTAAGCACGCAAGCTAAAAACGTTACACCTTTTGTAATTGTTACACCGAGAACCTCAGAAAGCGCGAGCAAGTGTAACGCTTACTTTATTCAATAAAATCAATAGTTTGAATTGAACCGCTACACCTGTAACACCAGTTACACGTCGTTTTCTGTACATCCGCCCCGCCCCCCTTAGGCAACGCGTTCCACCAGCGAAGATATTCCCTCAGAAGCCGGGGGCCCCTGAGCGAATGAGAGAGACACGGGGTCGGAAACCCGCGTGATCGTGTTAGCGGAAAAGTGCACAGCTTAGTGAACAGGTGAACCCGGTGAACTGCTGTTCACCTGTGCATTTGCCCTATCCCTTGGTAGCTCGCTGGGGACCCTGGGCATTTCGAATGGGTACGGGGCAAAGAACCCGCGTGATCTCGGTAGGGGCTGATTTTTTTACATTGGTTGACAGGTTGACCGGTTGACGGCCCAAGGTGTCCATAATCATCAACACAAAAGACCATCGTTACCGGTGCGGTAACGATGGCCTTTTTTCAGCAGAATTCTTTCGATTTCAATGGCTGAAATTTCAGTAACTTTGAAATCCTTCCACTAACGCAGTCCCGCGGGTTTCCGACCCCGTGTTGAGATAAAAGCCTCAGGGGCCCCGGCAGCTTTTTGTAGGACTGAAGCATGTTAAGTTACGGAAAGACTACGATTTTTGGAGAGGCAGGATGGAATCAGCTCGGGATAGGTACACAAAGGAAATTGTAGAGGCTGAAGACTTATGGATGCTTCCACACGTTGACCGGGATGGCTATGAATGTAGCGGGTGCAAGAAGCCCGTTTACCCGGCGTCGTATCTCAAAACTAATCTAAAGCGGCCGCACTTCAGCCTATTCCCTAAAACGGATCATGTAGAGGGTTGCGACGTAGATGGGGAACGGAAAACGGTTGCAAGCGGGCGCAAAGGCAGCGTTCGCAATGAATTGGAAACGAGCCCAGGCTTGTCCCCTTCGAGATTGATCCTTAAGGACGAACGTACTTCAGTAGACCCTACCTTGCCGAAGTCACCTGCACAGACTGGTAGCAAGAGCACCACCCGTACCAATTCGGATGATGGTACGACGAGGCCAGCCGGGCGAAGACCGTCCAACACGATCCGGCCGATTTGTCGTGCGTTCATCAATTTCCCCTTCGACAGAAACATGTCATTAGACATTCCCGGGATCGAGGATAAGACGTATCTGACTGCCTTTAAAAAATTGGGGGCTGCAAACGCAGGCATCGAGCAATTTTCTCGTTCAAAAGTTTTCTATGCGGAGCTTGCCTGGGCAAAGGCTCAAGCAATAGATGATTCATTGGTGATCCAGCTTTCTGCTGGTGAATGGAACTCCGAGCGACAGCTAGTGCGCAAATACATGCTTCGCATCTGTTGGTCCCAGTGGTCCAATTACAAACGGACGAAGGTACAGAATGAGATGGAGGTCGTGCGCGAGGAAGGTATCAAGGAGAAAAAAAGCAAATCCAAAAAACGCGCCTACGCATTTTTCATCGGAGAGCAAGACGAACAAGATCCGACTTATTTCAACGTCACCGATCATCGCCTCATCTGCGGGCTGGTCGCTGAACTCAGCTGGTAAGCACCGAGCTGATCGGGCATCATCAGGGCAGCAAAACTGAATTTGTATCCCTGCTTGTATCCCTAGGTGCATAACTTAGCTGCAAGCCACGGATTATATGGATGCCTACAGTCTCCCTCGGGCACCAAAATTAAGAAAGGTCTTGCTTTGCAAGGCCTTTTTTTTCGCCTGTAGAAAAGTGGATTGGCGGTGATTCGCTCCCTGAGGTGCTGGCCGGCGAGATTTTCAAGTCTCGCTTGCGCACCCCGCCCCTGAACCGCTCGGCTGATAAATCGAGGATTCACTCAATGGAACTGCTGCTGGAAACTGTCGCCCTTTTCGCACTTAAGCTGGCTTATGAGACCGAGGATGGGAGCCCGATACTGCGGGACGATCCGATCATGAGTGATTACGAGCGCGAGGTTTTTGGGTTGCTGGTGCGGCGGGGGGATGTTGAGGGGATTCGGTTTCGGGTGATGCATTGTGTTGGTGTGGCGCTGGAGGCTATCGGTGGTGTTGATACGCCGCTGGGTCGGGAGTTGGATCGGTTGGCTACTGATTTTGGTAATGTGCGGACGATGGTGGAGTTTGAGGCGCCGCTGGTTGCGTTAAAGGACTATCTGAAAGACATACAGTGGTGAGCATGCCCCTTGCACAACGGGCGTTTCCATCTTGTCTTGAACGAGAGGCGAAGGCTCTCGATCAGGTTATGGGCCGGTTTCGTCAGGCGCGATTGGCGACGGATCGATTCATACAGGTCAGCGTAGGTAGAGACGAGTTATTCATTCCCTACCGGGTTTATGACCAGAGTTATGACGGCGTCTTTGCCCACCTGACTGAAACTCAGAGCATTTTGTATTCCTGTCTTTTGACGCGACACCACGATGGCCATGTGCGCCAACAACATTTGGAACGGGTTATCTCAATCCGTGAAGCATGGGTGGTTCCGTTTGTGATGCAGCTGACGGGTGAGTACGTTATCCAGATTCTTGAGACAGTCGAGGCGCATCTGCCGACGCTTGACCCGGAGCTTTACGGTCGGTTCGTTCGGGATAATCAGGCGTACTTCCAAACGACGGAAGCACGCATGATCAGTTATTGGGATTGCTACTACCGACGTCTATATAAATATCCATCTGACTATGTCGGGCTTCGCGTGTTTGCCAAACTTCTTGAGTTTTCGAGATAGATGGCACCCGCATGGACTCATGCCAGAGTGTGTACGGAACAGTTTTGGAGGGGCTAGTGTAGGTAACTTCCATGTTCCACAAACAAGAAGGCCCGAACGTAATGCCGGACTAAGCCAGCACCAGAGGATCGGGCGCAATTTGGATGAATGCTGCCGTAGCCTGATGACTATGTCAAATCCGCATGTTATATAAAACTCAATAAACACTGGGCTTAAAGCGGATGCGACAGACGAGACAGCGCGCTTATGCGCAGCCTAGAATAGTGAAGTAGAAATTGTTGTCAGGGGGGGTCCGAGAGTGCGGTAGGAATATTCTCTTCGATACCAAGATCAGGTTTCCGGAGACCACAACATACAAGAACGGGACGGATTATTGTTCTAACCTTTTAAGAATCTCCGCCCAAACATACCCGTAGTTATATTTCAGCCAGCGTACAAGCACCTTATCAAACAACCTACGGAACCCATTATCCTCGCGGGCTAGACGCCTTTCTTCGATCATCGCATTGAGCGAGTCTGGATCGAAGCCGGTCCAGACAGTAGGCACTGCAGCCGCAATATTAGTGAAGCAAACGGGCGCCACTTCTGAATAGAGGATTTCGTAAAGTGTTTGATGGCCCACTCCGCTGACTTGCTCGGCGATGTAGTCGTAATCAACTGGAAAATCATTAAACGGCTCTGATAGAGCGGCTCTGACGCGTGTCAGTTCGGTTTGGCTTAGAGGATAGTTCAAACTGAGATCCCTCACATTTCTCATAAATCACCTCATCGCGCCGATGGTGTCTTAAACCATCGCGCAAACCAGGCAGCTGACCGAAGTAACACAAACCTCAGCAAAAATACAAACCATATCAAGCAGGCAAAACAAACCTGGCCTCAAGCCTGTGCAACAGCTCAAACGTATTCAGAAACTCAACACCTAATTCCCTGCAAATATTGGGAATAATAAATTTTCGCTTCGCATCAAGATTTAATACTTCATGCGTAACAACCACCGCCCCTGTAGTCATCGCTTTCGCAATCAGCCAGGGATCAGCACCCGCTAAAAACTCTTCCATGGCGCCGATTTTCATTCTGTGCGCCCGATCTGCTACAAGCTCGGCAATTTGCCCGAAGGCCAGTTGCGTCTCTTCATCTGTAGTGGAATGAAAGAAACCGGAGTTACCTTTCGCCCAGCCCGCCAAATCGTCATTGCCTTTGGTCAGCTCTTCCATAACCGGCGTAATACTGGCTAACGCCAATGCTTCATTTTTGAGTAACAGCCATTGCCAAAATCCAGGACAGATTGCCATCCCGTAGTAACGATTCTTTGCTTCGATCAGCGTGTTAGCGTCGAGTAAATGATTCATTCCGAGATCTTATTGGCGAGGGTCCTTAATTTGGCAGGTTGCACACCGAGCAAATTCCCTGCCTCGCGTAGCAGCATCCTGCCGCTCATTGCTTCAGTCAGCACTGCCTTGCTCAGGCGCGGACTGTTTTTTGCGGTGGCGTTACGGTAGTAGTCGCCCGCGCCACCCTTTTCATTCTGGAAAGCCTTGAGGATCATTCGATAGTAAGCGCTGTATTGTGCTTGGCTTATGTAACCCAAATCACAGGCGCGGCGACCGATCGCTAATTTACTGATGTGAAACCGAGTGGCTAGCGGCGCCAGGTTCTCTTCCCAATCTATTTCTGCGTTCCACAGCGCGCGGAATTGGACTTCAGGGGCGAGAAACTCACCGGCCACTGCGTTGCAGAATCGTTCTTCGTCACGACCATTTGCGCTGTTTCCGTCCGATACGCCACTGCTACCTATCCAGATATGGGCAAGTTCGTGGAGTAAGGTGAAGAGCCTGGCAGTGGGAGCATCGGAACTATAAATAAATACCACTGGCGCGAAGACATTGCTGATCGCAAAACCGCGGAATTCGCTGACTTCAAGTTTGCGATGAGTACTGCCCAGCGCAATGCCGCTGCGCATGACCAATAGGCCCGCCGCCTCTGCTGCTTCAATCAAGGCGCGGGTGTACTTGTCGTAATCCAGTCGAGCGATGTCGGGGTGAACGCCCAATGTCTGGCGGATATCGGCCACCACTTCTGCGACGCTGGAGCGGCTGTTGAAACGGCCGACAAATGCCAGCGGCTGATGCTCTTGGTGTTGCAGGTATTCCAGGTACCAGTCTCGTTTGCGAATGGAATCTCTCACGGTGTCCAACAGTTCCAGACTGGGACGTTGCGGAGCAATTCCACCGACGGTGCGCAGGTCCGGCAACGGCAGTTGTTCGGCGGGAGGTTGCTTGAGGAACAGGAAGCCGAACGGGATGTGCGCGAGGCTCGCCCACTTCTGCGCTTGTAGGAATGTTGGCTTGGCCTCGCCCGCCTCCCACTCTTCGACGCGATCCGGTTTAACTGGCAGCTTTTTAGCGACCTGCTCGGTGGAGAGGCCGGCGCGCTCACGCGACCATGTGAGCAGGCTTGGATTGACGAGCGCGGCTTGGCTCATAAGGTTGCAGACAAAGCAGATGGGGCCAGCAGACGTTCTACCGCATCCTTCGCAGAGGCAGCCGATTGACGCTGGTTCCAGATATCTGTCATTGCCTTTCTCCTTGGCTGTTTAAGTTGGGTTGCAGCGAATGAAGATTAGTCGAGAAGCTGAACTACCGACGATTGGAGCGCGGGATTATGGGGTAAATGCCCATCGAGCCGAAGCGTAAATATGTAACCCAAGACCAATGGTATTAACCTGTTTCAGCGCGTTTCGGACGCCAGTATTTACTGGGGTTGAGCACAATCACCCAGGTTTTCGAAGGTTGCGCTAAGAAGATCTCCACGATAACCTCCCCACCGTCGCTGCCAATTCAGCGACCGGGTGTGGTAACCCGTGTTATTCAAGGCGCTACAGCGCCCCATCACGATTGCAGGCGCTTTTTTTGTGCCTGCACGCGTGAGTTATGGCAGCTGTGCGTGGGACGTCTTCGGACGTGCCGGTTTCCTTGATTCCCGGTTTACCACCCTGCGCACAGCTGTCACCCATTCGTGTGGTAACGAAAGCGTGGCAGCTCCCGACATCAAGGACGTTGACCATGAAAACCACCAGCAATCCGTACAAATTTTGCCCTTCCCCACTACGCAATCCCCGATCGCGTATCGCCTCACCCGCCCTACCCCTTTGCCTCTCCACCACCGGAGAAGCCCAATGACTAACCCATCCGAGCTCAAAACCATCGGCCTCACTCCGGCCATTTACTGTTCCGATCAACCGCTGTTCCACATTACTCGCGGCGTGCCCATGGTCGACGCGTTGGCGATGGCTTCGGACTTTCTGTCCCTGGCTAAAGCGCTGACTAAGGATGCGGCTTATGCCAGCCATCCCGACCGGCAGGCGTGGGCGGCGCATTATTTGACGTCGTTGAGTAAGGCGGTGGTTGATGATGCGGTGAAAGTGATGGAGCGGGATCGGGATCGAGCGGGGACTGTGGCGCCGGAGCGGGCGGCGGAGGTGGTTGGGGGGTAGCCATTGGGGGATGGGGTTGCTTGCGAGGGGGTGTCAGTCGGGTTCGGTGTTGGCTGATGTATCGCTTTCGCGAGCAAGCTTTGCTCCCACAGATGTCGCCCCACCCCTATAGAGTATTTAGCCCCGAGTTTTCGGGGCTTTTTGCGTTGGGGTCAGAGCACGTGTTGGGAGATGAGTTTGGAGATGGCGACCGTTGATGTTCTGCCGGTGAATTCGAATTTCACTTTGCCCAGCGACGAGAAGTAGATCTCCAGCTCTGAATCCAGATCGAAGGTGCCGGAGGTTTCCACCGAGTACGCGACGATGTTTTTGTACGGCAGCGAGGTGAAGTCTTTTTTGCTGCCGGTGATGCCCTGCACGTTGACGGCGATGATGCGTTTGTTGGTGAACACGACGCCGTCGCGCATGGATTTGTAAGAGTCGATGACATGTTCGCCGTCGAGCAAAAGGTCGGACACGCGTTCGGCGTATTCCTCGTTCTGCTTGAGTTTGAAGAATCCCTTGTTGTTGAAATCAATCATGTGCCGCTCCTGTTGTTGAAGTGCTGTGCTGGCTATTCAATCTGAATCGGTCCCTTGGTGCCGGCATCGCTGTCCATCCAGTAATCCTGGTTTTGCAGGCGCCGGTCGCCCTGGAGGGTGAAGAGGAATTTGCCGTGGCGGAACTGCAACGTGCCGTCGGTGCGCTTGGCGTTGACGCGTTCGCCGTTGACCCAAACCTGTTCCTTGGCATCGATGCGAATCGTCGCGACGGTTTTGCCCGCCTCACTTTTGGCCACCCACTGCCCGGCGTAAGGCGTTGGCGTGGTTGCGGTGTCTGCGGCGGGGTCGGTGGCGGGGTCGGTGGCGGATTCCAGGGCGGGATTGGTGAAACCGGCCTTGGCGTTTTCCGCTTTGCTCTTGTGGATATCGCAGCCCTGGGCTTCGCTGACTTGCGTGCAGCCGGATTGCTCGAGTTGCTTGCGGTATTTGTCGTTGATGGCGTAGGCCGGGGCTTGCGCGGCGATCAGGATGACCAGCGCCGGCAGGATGGCTTTGTTCATGTGGGTTCCTCTGCGATCTCGTCGGGTTGCATCGTACGTTGACTATAGACAGCGGGTGCGCCGCGCTTGTGCCACAAAACATTTCCGACAACCCACGGCTTTGCCTGCGCTCTTCTAGACTTAACGCGAGGTCGTGGAAAGAACCGAGCACGTCGCTTTTGTGCAGTTGAATTGAAAGCGCCGTGGCAAGCTGCGATTTATGCCCTGAAGAGGTGCGGCGAAGACCGTACCGGGCCCAACAAGATGCCCGCTCAGGGTGCCTGGCCAACGGCCTGAAAATGCCACGAAACCGTGACGTGGTGTGAATGCCGCAGCCGACACTTTCGGACAACCGACGACCTTCTGGTATGTCCGTGACCGTGAGGAATGCTGTATGCCTGATGAGATGTTGAACCTGCCGATGGTCAACAACCTGCTGGAGCGCCACAAAGGCTCCCCCGGCGCGCTATTGCCGATCCTTCATGAGATTCAACAAGGCATCGGCTACATCCCCGATGCCGCGATCCCCGAAATTGCCCACGCGCTGAACCAGAGTCAGGCCGAGATCAGTGGCGTGATCAGCTTTTACCATGACTTTCGCACCGCGCCGCCAGCCCGGCACATTCTGCGTTTGTGCCGCGCCGAATCGTGCAAAAGTCGCGGCGCCGAGCAACTTGCCGCGCAGTTGCGCGAACGACTGCAACTCGATGATCACGGCAGCAGCGCCGACGGCAGCATCAGTTTGCGTCCGGTCTATTGCCTCGGCGCGTGTGCCTGTTCGCCGGCGCTGGAGCTCGACGGTCAGGTGCACGCGCGGCTGAATGCCGAGCGCCTCGATGCGCTGCTCGACACCTGCCGGGAGGACGTATGAACCTCTACTTGCCGAGTGATTCGCTGGCCCGCGCGGTGGGCGCCGATGCCGTGGCGTCGGCGCTGGCCAATCAGCCTGGGGATAACCATCTGCAACGCACCAGCTCCCGTGGACTGTATTGGCTGGAGCCATTGCTCGAAGTGAACACGGCGCAAGGCCGGATGGGTTTTGGTCCGCTGAGCGCTGCCGACGTGCCTTCCGTGCTCGCTGCGCTGAACGGTAACCCCGCCGCGCATCCACTGGCGCTGGGCCTGGTCGAAGAGCTGCCTTATCTGAAGTCGCAACAACGCCTGTTGTTCGCCCGCGCCGGAATCACCCGGCCGCTGTCGCTGGATGATTACCGCGAGCACGGTGGTTTCGAAGGTTTGAAAAGAGCCGTCACCATTGGTGGCGAACTCACCGCGACCGAGGTTTTCGACTCAGGCCTGCGTGGCCGTGGCGGCGCGGCATTCCCCGCCGGGATCAAATGGCGCACGGTGCGCGCGACCGAATCGGCGCAGAAATACATTGTGTGCAACGCCGACGAAGGCGACTCCGGCACCTTCGCCGACCGCATGTTGATGGAGGGCGATCCCTTCCTGCTGATCGAAGGCATGGCGATTGCCGGCATCACCGTCGGCGCCACCTACGGCTACATTTATGTGCGCTCGGAATATCCCCAAGCCGTCGCGACGTTGCGCGAAGCGCTGGAGATCGCCCGGGCCAACGGTTACCTAGGCGCCAATGTCGGAGGCAGCGGTCAGGCGTTTGATATGGAAGTGCGCGTCGGCGCCGGCGCTTACATCTGCGGTGAAGAAACCGCGCTGCTCGACTCACTTGAAGGCAAACGCGGCGTGGTCCGCGCCAAGCCACCGATCCCGGCGTTGAAGGGTTTGTTCGGTTTGCCGACGCTGGTGCACAACGTGCTGACCCTGGCCTCGGTGCCGTTGATTCTGGCCAAAGGCGCGCAGTTTTATCGCGATTACGGCATGGGCCGTTCGCTGGGGACGATGCCTTTTCAACTGGCCGGCAACATCCGCCACGGCGGTCTGGTGGAACGGGCGTTTGGCCTGACCTTGCGCGAATTGGTCGACGATTACGGCGGCGGCACCGCCAGTGGCCGACCGCTGAAAGCCGCGCAAGTCGGCGGGCCGCTCGGCGCGTGGGTGCCGCCGGCGCAATTCGACACGCCGCTGGACTACGAAGCGTTCGCCGGCATCGGCGCGATGCTCGGCCACGGTGGCGTGGTGGTCGCGGACGACACGCTGGACATGGCGCACATGGCGCGCTTCGCCCTGCAGTTCTGCGCCGAGGAATCATGTGGCAAATGCACGCCGTGCCGCATCGGTTCGACCCGTGGCGTCGAGGTCATCGACCGCTTGCTCGCCGCGCCGGACCAGAGCGCTCGCGATACGCAGGCGCTGATCCTCAAGGACCTGTGCGACACCATGCAATACGGTTCGTTGTGTGCGTTGGGCGGCATGGCCCCGTTCCCGGTGGTCAGCGCCCTCAAGTACTTCCCCGCCGACTTCGGTCTGCAGCCCTCGGAGGCCGACCAATGATCACCCTCTTCGACCCGAAAACCGACATTGACCTTGGAACGCCTGCGCGCGATAGCCAGGTGCAAGTCACGCTGAACATCGATGGGCGCAGCATCAGCGTGCCCGAAGGCACTTCGGTGATGCGCGCCGCCGCGCTGCTCGGCACGACCATTCCAAAACTCTGCGCCACCGACAGCCTCGAAGCCTTCGGCTCGTGCCGCATGTGCCTGGTGGAAATCGACGGCATGCGCGGTTATCCGGCGTCGTGCACCACGCCGGTCAGCGAAGGCATGAGCGTGCACACGCAGACGCCAAAACTGGCGACGCTGCGGCGCAACGTCATGGAGTTGTACATCTCCGATCACCCGCTGGACTGCCTGACGTGCTCGGCCAATGGCAACTGCGAGTTACAAACCGTCGCCGGGCAAGTCGGCCTGCGCGAAGTGCGTTACGGCTACGAGGGCGACAACCATCTGGCCGACGTCAAGGACACGTCCAACCCGTATTTCGACTACGACCCGAGCAAGTGCATCGTGTGCAACCGCTGCGTGCGCGCCTGCGAGGAAACCCAAGGCACGTTCGCCCTGACCATCACCGGGCGCGGTTTTGAATCGCGGATCGCGGCGGCCGGTGGCGACAACTTCCTCGACTCCGAATGCGTGTCCTGCGGCGCTTGCGTGCAGGCCTGCCCGACCGCGACGCTGATGGAAAAAAGCGTGGTCGAACTCGGCCAACCCGAACACAGCGTGATCACCACGTGCGCCTATTGCGGCGTCGGCTGCTCGTTCCGCGCCGAGATGAAGGGCGACCAACTGGTGCGCATGGTTCCGGATAAAAACGGTCAGGCCAACCACGGCCATTCCTGCGTCAAGGGCCGGTTCGCCTGGGGTTACGCGACGCACCCGGACCGCATCACCAAACCGATGATCCGCCAGCACATCAGCGACCCGTGGCAGGAAGTCAGCTGGGACGAAGCGGTGACCTACGCCGCCAGCGAATTCCGCCGATTGCAGCAAACCTACGGCCGCGACTCGATTGGCGGCATCACGTCCAGCCGTTGCACCAACGAAGAAACCTATCTGGTGCAAAAACTGGTGCGCGCCGCGTTCGGCAATAACAACGTCGACACCTGCGCGCGGGTTTGCCACTCGCCGACCGGTTATGGCTTGAAACAAACCTTGGGCGAGTCCGCCGGCACGCAGAGTTTCGATTCGGTGATGAAGGCCGACGTGATCCTGGTGATGGGCGCCAACCCGAGCGACGCGCACCCGGTGTTCGCTTCGCAACTCAAACGCCGTTTGCGTGAAGGCGCGCGGCTGATTGTTATCGACCCAAGGCGCATTGATCTGGTGGATTCGGTGCACGCGCGCGCCGAGCTGCATCTGGCCCTGCGCCCCGGCACCAACGTCGCCATGCTCAATGCCTTGGCGCACGTCATCGTCACCGAGGGTTTACTCGATCAGGCGTTTATCGACGCCCGTTGCGAGGGCAGCGATTTCGCCCGTTGGCGCGAACAGGTCAGCCGCGCCGATAATTCGCCGGAAGTGCTCGGCGAGATCTGCGGCGTCGCCCCGGCCGACATCCGCGCAGCCGCCCGCCTGTACGCGAGCGCCGGTAATGCAGCGATCTATTACGGCTTGGGTGTGACTGAACACAGCCAAGGCAGTACGGCGGTGATGGGCATCGCCAACCTCGCGATGGCCACCGGCAACATTGGTCGCGAAGGTGTCGGCGTCAATCCGTTGCGTGGGCAAAACAACGTTCAGGGCTCGTGCGACATGGGCTCGTTCCCGCACGAGTTGCCCGGCTACCGGCACATTTCCAATGAGGTGGTGCGCACGCAATTCGAACAAGCGTGGAACGTAACGCTGCAACCCGATCCGGGTCTGCGCATTCCGAACATGTTCGAAGCGGCGTTGGGCGGCAGTTTCAAGGGTTTGTATTGCCAGGGCGAAGACATTGCCCAGAGCGACCCGAATACCCAACACGTGACGGCGGCGCTGTCGGCCATGGAATGCGTGGTGGTGCAGGATATTTTCCTCAACGAAACCGCGAAGTTCGCCCATGTGTTTCTGCCGGGCAGCTCGTTTCTGGAAAAGGACGGCACGTTCACCAACGCCGAACGACGCATTTCGCGCGTGCGCAAGGTCATGGAACCGCTGGGCGGCAAGGCTGACTGGGAAGGCACGGTGGCGCTGGCCAACGCGCTGGGTTACCCGATGAACTACCAGCATCCGTCGCAAATCATGGATGAAATCGCCAGCCTGACGCCGACCTTCACCAACGTCAGCTACGCCGAACTCGACCGCCACGGCAGCCTGCAATGGCCGTGCAACGCGGCGGCGCCGGACGGCACGCCGACCATGCACATCGAGCAGTTCGTGCGTGGCAAGGGACGCTTCATGCTCACCGGTTATGTGCCGACCGAGGAGAAGGTCAACAACCGTTATCCGCTGCTGCTGACCACCGGACGGATCCTCAGTCAGTACAACGTCGGCGCGCAAACCCGGCGCACCGAGAACGTCGCATGGCACGACGAGGACCGCCTGGAAATCCACCCGACCGACGCCGAGAGCCGTGGCATCAACGAAGGCGATTGGGTCGGCATCGGCAGCCGCGCCGGGCAAACGGTGTTGCGCGCGCGGGTCACCGAACGGGTGGCGCCGGGCGTGGTGTACACGACATTCCACTTCCCGGAATCGGGGGCCAACGTGATCACCACCGACAACTCGGATTGGGCGACCAACTGCCCGGAATACAAGGTCACGGCCGTGGAAGTGAGCCGCGTCTACCACCCTTCCGAGTGGCAAAAACGCTATCAGGCGTTCAGCGACAACCAGCAACGCCTGCTCGACGAACGGCGCCAGGCCCGTGGCGCGAAAGCGGAGGTGCGCCGATGAGCACGGAGAATTTGATCAAGATGGTCAACCAGATCGCCCAGTATTTTGCCGGCCAGCCGGATCACGCCGAAGCCGTGCTCGGCGTACGCAATCACCTGCAGATGTTCTGGACGCCCGGCATGCGCAAGGAGTTGCTGGCCTGGCAAACCGAACATCACGGCGAAAATCTGCACCCACTGGCGCAGGAAGCGGTCAGCGGGGCGGGCTGGGAGGCTTAGCTTTTTGCGTGGAATCAGCCCCGAATGTTTCGGGGCTTTTTTATAGCTGCAGCTTTTCTGACTACAGCTCGACCCGGTGATAAACGCCGTCGGCGCCGACGTTGTGGCCAAAACCGCACCACTCGCCGGCCGTGCGTTTGACCGTGAGCTGCTCTTTCTGGATATCGAAATCGTAAGCGCAGTCACCATCGTCGTCAGCGCTCATGGCGTAATGCGCCTTGCCGTTATTGATCTCGACCAGTGCCGAAAACTCGCCAATGTTAGGCCCGGAATACATGGCCATCAGGCCGGCGTAATAACCCTGGAAGTCGATTTTGTAACGCTTGCCTTGTGGCTCGATGGTCATGCTGTTCCACAACGAAGCGCCTGCGTATTGCCAATACTGGCCTTCGGTTTTCGTCGGCAACTTGGCCAGCGCCTTGTTCACCTCGGCGCTGATTTTGCCGAGGTTGAAGATCGACTTTTTATCGTCGGGCAAGATGCTCAGCCATGCCCGCGCCTTGAGGTAGTTGCCCTCGTGGATGTAGGTCAGTGCGACGTTGTTATAGGCCATCGCAATTTTGTCTTCGTCGAGCTGACAACTCTCGGACCAGCCGACCTGCTGCTCGTACTGCGCCCGCGCCTTGGCGTATTGCTTGAGTTTGTAGAACTTGCCGCCCTCGGCGGAATACTCGCTGATCTTCTGGCAATTGTCGGCCACCTCTTCCTCGGTCACTTCTGCGTGAGCAACTAATGGCGTGAGCAGAAGCAGGAAGATCGCTTCGATTGTTATCAAGCGACGCAATGAAGGATAGAAGCGCTGAATGTTCATATAACTGTTCCCTGTTTGAACGGCGATTGGCCAAGCGGTGCGCAGATTAGCGTGGCCGCGCGGGCGAAACAATCAGCGCCGCTGATCCATTTGGTCCGGGCAAATGACGGGTTGCTCGCGCATAATCGGCTGCACTTTTATTCAATCGATGCCACTTCCAATCACCGCCGCTTGCACGGCGCAGCCATTACAGGGACGGAACATGCAAATCAGCCAAGGACAACGCCTGCCTTTGTCCAGCCTCATGTCAGGCTCGCAACTTATCCTCTCGATCAACGTTCAGTCGCCGCATGTACTCGACTTTGTGTGCTTCGGCATCGATGCCCAGGGCAAGCTGTCGGATGATCGTTACATGGTGTTTTTCAACCAACCGACGACGCCGTGCAACAGTGTGAGCATGGCCAATGGCGGCGATTTCACGCTGGACTTGGCGAAGTTGCCGGCAAGTATTGATCGGCTGGTTTTCACTACTTCAATTGATGGCGCTGGCGCGATGCGCGACATTCAGGCCAGCAGTTTCAGCATCAAGAGCCTGTCGGGCGAAGTGTTGGCGCAATGTCCGTTCTCGGGCGCGACCTTCGCCGACGAGAAAGCCATCATGGTCGTCGAGTTGTACCGCAAGTCGGGCGAATGGCGCTTGGCGTCCAATCTGCAAGGCTTCAACGCAGGCCTTGAAGCGCTGGTGAAACACTTCGGTGGTGATGTAGCGGACGAACCGGCCGCGCCAACGCCAACGCCAACGCCGGCACCCGCTGCGGTTACCAGCAGCGTTTCGCTTGAGAAGAAGATTGGCAGCGCCGCGCCGCACTTGATCAGCCTGGCGAAGAAAGCGCAGATCAGCCTCGAAAAAGCCAAGCTCACTGACGTTAAAGCACGGGTTGGCCTGGTGCTCGATGCGTCTGGCTCGATGAATCATCAATACACTTCCGGTCGCGTTCAGGAAGTGGTCAATCGCCTATTGCCGCTGGCGCTGCACTTCGACGATGACGGCACCCTCGATTGCTGGGCCTTCGGCGCCGAAACATTGCAGCTGTCCGCCGTGACCCTGGCCAACCACAAAGACTTCATCAACACCGATAGCCAAGGTTGGAAGGACTGGAAAATTGGCGCGCGTTACAACGAAGAACCGAAGGCGATCAAGAAGGTGATCGACTTCTATAAAAAGTCCCGCGACACCACGCCGGTGTACATCCTGTTCATCAGTGATGGCGGCGTGTCCGCGAGTGGCGCGATCAAAAAACTGATGATCGAAGCCGCCAAGCTGCCGATCTTCTGGCAATTCGTCGGCATCGGCGGACACAACTACGGGATCCTGGAAAAACTCGACACCATGACCGGCCGGGTTGTGGATAACTGCGGGTTCTTCGCCCTCGATGACTTGCACGACATCAGCGAAGAGCAGCTGTACGACAAGCTGATGGAAGAATTCCCGCAGTGGCTGAAGGATGCGAAGGCCAAAGGGATCATTCTCTGACGCCGCGCCCTTCAGCGCCGAGGCAAAAAAAAGCCCCGCTCGAAAGCGGGGCTTTTTTGCACCCGTGAGGGTTAGCCGATGCTCACACCGTGGGCTTCAGCCAGAGGCTTCAGGCCGCCAGCGAAACCTTGGCCGATTGCCTTGAACTTGAACTCTTCACCGCTGCGATACAGCTCGCCAAAGATCATCGCAGTTTCGGTCGAAGCGTCTTCGCTCAGGTCGAAACGTGCCAGTTCTTTGCCGTCAGCCTTGTTCATAACGCGGATGTAGCCGTTGGAAACCTGGCCGAAGTTCTGCTTGCGTGCATCGGAGTCGTGGATGGTGACAGCGAACACCAACTTCTTCACCAGCGGTGCCAGGGAAGTCAGTTTAACGGTCACTTGTTCGTCGTCGCCTTCGCCGGCACCGGAGCGGTTGTCGCCCATGTGTTCAACGGAGCCGTCAGCGGACTTTTTGTTGTTGTAGAAAATGAAGCTGTTGTCGTCGAGCACTTTGCCGTTTTCGCCAACGATGAAAATCGATGCGTCGAGGTCGAACTCGGTGCCGTCAGTTACACGTGGATCCCAACCCAGACCGACGATGACTTCGGCCAGGCCTGGCGCTTCTTTGGACAGGGAGACGTTGCCGCCTTTGGAAAGACTTACAGCCATTTTCAGATTCCTTATTCAGTAAACCGTGGGTTAGAAGTTCATACCGTAGGAGTTGGCGAGGGCTTTCAAGCCACCCGCATAGCCCGAACCAACAGCGCGGAATTTCCACTCGCCATTGTTGCGATACAGCTCGGCGAAGATCATTGCAGTTTCGGTTGAAGCGTCTTCTGCCAGGTCGTAACGCACAATTTCGGCGTTGGTGACTTCATTGACAACACGAATGAAGGAACCGCCAACCTGGCCGAAATTTTGTTTGCGTGCATCAGCGTCGTGGATGGTAACGGTGAACACGACTTTGTCGATGTCGGCCGGAACGCGGCTCAGATCGATTTTCAGCACTTCGTCATCGCCATCGCCAGCACCGGTGCGGTTGTCACCGGTGTGCTCGATGGAGCCGTCAGCGCTTTTAAGCTGGTTGTAGAAGATGAAGTCGGCGTCGCTACGCACTTTGCCGTTGGCACCCAGCAGGAACGCGCTTGCGTCCAGGTCAAACTCCGTGCCGTCGGTTGCGCGAGGGTCCCAACCCAGGCCGACCAGAATCTTGGTCAGCGTAGGATCGGTCTTCGATAGGGACAGGTTGCCGCCTTTTTGAAGAGTCAGTGCCATGAGTACAACTCCTTTTGGTTAATGCGTTTTCAATTACTGGTTATCGGCCTGCGTTACTTCCTTTTCCGGGAAGATCACGCTAGCGAGAATGCCGATGGCCAGTACCACAACAACGATGATCAGACTGGTGTTCGGATCGATGTTGTAGCCGTGGTGGAAGATGTGGTCGGTTGCGTTCAAGCCGAGTTTTACGGCGATGAAGAACAGCAGCGCGATAACAGCCTTTTCCAAGTGCACAAGGTAACGTTTCAGCGCTTCGAGCACAAAGTACATGGTCCGCAGGCCAAGAATCGCGAAGAGCATGGCCGAGAACACGATCAACGGCTCGCGGCTGACGGCGATAACGGCCGGCACGGAGTCGAAGGCGAACAGCACGTCGGACACTTCCATGACCACCAGGCACAGGAACAATGGCGTCGCGAACAGACCACCCTTGGCCGCCAGGGACATGCCTTGGTTTTCCGGTTTACTCAGTTCGCCTTCCAGCGTCTTGCGGCGCACGAAGAACGAATGGCCGTGCAGTTTCGGCCACACCGGGAACAGCTTCTTGGCGAAGCGGTAAGCCATGTGCGTCGAGTAATCCTCTTCCTCCTCGTCGTCACCGCCACCTTTGAGCATCATGACGGCTGTCCACGCCACGATCAGGGCGAAGACCACTTCGACCCACGGGCCGAGCGCCAGCAAACCGGTACCGATAGCCACGAAGATCAGGCGGAATACGATTGCGCCGATGATGCCCCAGTACAGTACGCGGTGGCGCAGGCCGTTGGGGATCTTGAACCAGGCGAAAATCGCCATGAACACGAACAGGTTGTCCACGCTCAAGACTTTTTCCAGCGCATAACCGGTGATGAACAGGGTGGCGACGTCCGGACCGTGTTCGTAGTACAGGAAGCCTGCAAAACCGAACGAGATCAGAATCCAGAAAATCGACCACGCCGACGCTTTGGCGAGGCTGATCGGCTGGTCACCGCGGTGGGTGAACATGTCGAGGATCATCGCGCCGAGTGCCAGCGCTACGAATACAGCGATGGTCAGCGGGGGGAAACCCAGGTGAGTAACTTCCACAGTGTGCGTTCCTTAGAGTTCAAAGTCTGCCGGGGGTAAACCCAGCTCAAGGCAAATCAGGCGGCAGACGGCCTTTTCCTTGTCATCGAAATTGCCATCCGAGGCGCCAATGGCGCAGGCAACACGAACGAGCAGGCGACCAGCGCCATCCTTGCCCTTTATTTTGCTGATAACTTTCAGAGCTTCGGCCTGGCCGATCTGGAAGTCGAATTCGAACTTGCCGCAAGCGTCATTGAAAACCTTGATGACGTCGGTCAGGTTGAACACTTTCAGTTCTGGCGAGTTGTTGATGAACCCGGTCATCTTCATCTTTTCAGCCGAGCTGACTTCACCATCCGCTGCCGCAACCATCGCGCAGCTGTTGGCTACCGCTTCCATGAACTCCTTGTTCTTGAACTTGCCCACTTCGGTGGACAGTTTCTCGCGGGCCAGCGCCGCGTTTGTTTTCAACCATGACAACATGTCGTTCACCTCTAGGGCGGACCGGATCGGCCCGCCGTTTCAAATAATTACTTGGAACCCGCCGCCCAGCGCATGCCCCAACCGTAAGCCTTGTCCATGACCGAATGACCTTTGTGGAAATCGACCCGACGACTTACTTTTACCCCGCCCGCCTCGTTTTCCAACAGCGCGATGGCACACATGCCGAGGCGCCCGCCTTCTTCGTTCAAGCGAACTTCGATCGGCGGCTGGTCCGGAACATATATTGTTACCACGCCATCCGTCTCGCGCCAGTTCGGGGCACCTTCATAAATGAAGGCAAACACCAGCACTCGGCGGACTTCACTCCAGTGACGGCCGTTGATGTGCAGCCATTCGCCATCGCTGACCGCGCCGGTGCGGTCGTCGCCCTTCAACTGAATGAAAGGCGCGTAATCCAGCTCGCCGAAGCAGTTGCCCAACGCCTGGACCACACCTTTGGTGCCGTCCTGCAACTCGTAAAGGCAACCGACGTCGAGGTCAATCGAAGTGTTGCGCGAGAAGAACCCGCCGCCCTTGCCTTTGTTCCAGTTGAGGTTGACCTTGATCTCGCCGAAGCCTGCAGCGGTTTTCTCCAGGCTGATCGAAGAGCGGGTCTTGTCGAGGGTGATTTTGCTCAGGCTGACCGACGACTTCACGGGTGCCGGTGCGGCAGGTGCCGCCACTGGCGCAGGAGCAGGCGCCGCGACCGGGGCCGGAGCAGGAGCTGGCGCGGCGACTTCGACGCCGAAGTGCTTGGCCAATGGCTCGAGGCCACCGGCAAAACCCTGCGCGACGCAGCGGAATTTCCACTCACCCTGGCGACGGTAGAACTCGCCAAGAATCAGCGCGGTTTCTTTCATGCCGCTGGTAGGAATTTGCGCGTCGATACCGCCAGTGACGCTCAGCGCCAACTGCGATACACGGTCAAAACTGGCTTTGTTTTCGTAGATGGTCGCGGTCAGCGCAACTTTGTCGACCACCGCGTCCAGACGCGACAGATCCAGCGTGAACACTGCGCGACCGGCAGACGACTCGGTCATCTGCACGGTTCCGCCCAGCACGTTGGTCTGGCCGTAGAAGCACATATCGGTGTCGCCACGGACTTTGCCCGCAGCGTTGAGGACGAAGGCAGATACGTCGATATCAGCACCCGGGATCGCCGAGTAATTGATCTCGACCCGTACCTGGCCGGTGGCTACCGGCGCGTTGCCGCCAGGAACCAGAGTCGTCATGCACGCACCGCCTGAACGGCCAGATTGACCAGATCGTCAGCGGTACGGCCGTTGGTCACCTGGCCAATGGCTTTGAAGTCCCAGCCGCCGTTGCCACGCACCAGGCTGGCCATGACCACGCCAGTGTGGCGACCTTTTTCGGAGAGGTTGAAGCGCGCCAGTTCAGTCTTGTTGCTCGCGTTCAGAATGCGGCAGTAAGCGTTGGCGATCTTCTCGAAGTTCTGGCCAGTGAAGCTGTTGACGGTGAACACCAGCGAGGTGACGGTGGCCGGCAGGCGCTGCAGGTCAACGGTGATGGTTTCATCGTCGCCATCGCCTTCGCCGGTACGGTTGTCGCCGGAGTGCTGGATCGAGCCATCACGGGAGGTCAGTTGACGGAACCACACCAGGTCCACTGGTTTGAGGTCGGCATCAAACAGAATGCACGAAGCATCGAGGTCGACTTCACCACTGTTACCCATCAAACGGCCCATGAACCCGGCTTTCTCCGGGTCCCAGCCGAGGCCAAGCGTGATCGCCGTGAGGCCACCGCCAGCGGTTTTTTCCAGGGAGATTGATTGGTTTTTAGTCAGAGTTAGGGCCATCGGTACGCTCCTTGTTGGTCGTCAATTGCTGGGGTTTTTCGTTGCTGTCCGCCACCGCGCGAGGGGTCAACGGCGCATTGCCGGTGGTTCTCGTCACAGCCTTGGTTAACCGAAAGCGTCCACGACGCCATGCGGGATGGAAATGTCGGTAATGCGCGTCTTGCGCGGCGGCCAGGAGTTCGTGGTCACCACGAGTGTCGCCCCAGGCGCGCAAACGGTATTGCGTGAGATCGCCGTAAACCGCTTCGAGACGCAGCACTTTGGCTTCGCAGCGGCAGTTGTCGCCGGAAATGCGCCCGGTCAGGCGTCCATCGACGACTTCCAGTTCAGTGGCAATCAGTTTGATATTGAGGCGATCGGCAAACGGTTTGAGCACCAGTGCCGGCGAGGCCGAACACAGGGTGACCTCGCTGCCGGCCTGCCTTTCTTCGGCCACGGAGGTCAAACCGGCTGGACGCATCAGGCGCGTCCAGTGCTGGCCGCAGAATTCGGCAGCCTTGTGCCGCACCCATTCTTCCTTGGTGTCGGTCAGGAACGCGGCGATCAGCCGGGCCTTGAGTTCATCGCGCGACAAACGCCGCGTCAGGTAACGCACGCCGGGCCCCGCGAGGCGCGGCAAGCGCTTGGCAAATTCGACTTTGCCAAAGGCAAATTTCAAAAATGGAACAAAGCTGTCATGCCGAGTCAATGTGCCATCGAAGTCGAAGACTGACAGTACCTTGGCCCCGGCAGGGCCCATTTCTAGCATTTCCTGGGTCATCGGCCCGCCTCCGCCAGACGAATGGATTGATCGGTTTGGCTCGGCTCCGCTTGCTTGACGCCGTGCCATTTGGCCCGTTCAAGGATATTGGTCGCCCATTTGTAGTGAGTTGCTGGTTCGCACATCGTGTCATTGTGATTGAAGACCGCGGGCGCGACTTCATTCAGCATTAATTTGGCACAATTTAGATCTTCGAGGCTCACGCGCAAGCTGTCCTGAATCGTGCTGATCTGGCTCGGATGAATCGCCGTTTTGCCGACCAGACCATGGGCAATATCGAGGTCCAATTCTTCCATCAGCAGGTGCGGCGTCGCCAGGCGTTCAAACACTGGCGCGGTCAGCGAAAAGCCTTGCGAGCCCATGACTCCGGCCAGCATCTGGATCACGTAACCCATCGGCGTGCTGTAAAGCGTGGTCGCCGGATTGCGGCGCAGGCCCAGACAACCGAGCAAGTCATTGCCGCCGATGCGCAGCGCAATAATGCGCGAATCAAGGTTCTGCTTGAGTGCCGCGCCCAGCTCGACCATCGCCACCGGGTTAAACACCTCGCGGGTTTCCAGGGTCGGCATCAGGAAAATATCGGGATTGGTCACCGCCAGTTCCCACGAACGCAGGTTGGACATGCTCAGCTTCGGCAGGACAAAACCGTCGACATGCACCATTAACGGCCAGTCGTTGAGCACCGCAGCCATCTGCGAGTCGCGCGGGCGCACGAACAACATCGGGCCGTCTTCGGAGCGGCCGCCCTGCTGATCGATGGACAGCAGCAACTTATGCAGGTTGCTCAGCGCGGTCTCGACGTCGATTTCGGCGACTGCGTCTTCCAGGCACACGACCATCGAGCGCAGTTCCGGGAGTTTTTTGTGCAGGACCACGTCGAGGATATCCTCGCGGGTTGCCGGCATGTAGAGCGTGGCGCCGAGTGCGTAGGGCGATAGTGTTTTCATCAGCTCAAACTCCGGATGACGGTCACTGCACGGTAGGGCCCCAATGCCGCGCCCATCTCTTCAACGGTGACGTTGGCCCGTTCGGTCAGGTGCATCAGCAACTGAACGTCCGGGTCGCTGCGATCGCGCACCAAAACATGATCCGGCACCCGGCGCAGCACCGCCCGTGTAGCTTCGGCAATGCCCGGCTTCACTCGGTTCAAATTGCTGATACCCCACTGGGCGGCAATCGCATCGATGACGCTCAGCGCCGAGGCTTGCAGCTCACTGCGCTGCGCTTCGGTCCACGGGGCAGCAGCCACGACCGGTGCTTGTGCCTGACGCACGGCTTCAATCTGCTCGATGAAATCGCGCGTGACGTCGTGTTCGTGCAAGTGATCGTAGACCACGCAACCATGCAGGCCACCGTTGGTCGGCCAGATCGAGCGTGAAACCAGCCCGGACACGGTCGCGCCGAGAATCCCCGACGGAATCACCCAATCTTCTGCGGAGGCCGCTAGCCAGGCGCGCCCACACGGGTCGGCGAGCACCACAAGGCGTGGCTGCTCGGGGAAACGCTCGTCGCCCTTGAGGCTGCGCTGGATTTCGCCGGAGATGGCGCCCTTGCCGGTCCAGCCATCGACGAAAACGATGTTTTCCGCGCCGTGAGCCTGAATCACCGCTTCGAGGGCAACCATGTCGATGCCGCGATCACGCACGATGCTGATGCCGTAATGGTGCGCGTCGCGCCCCAGATCCAGCAGCGCCCGGCGCAGCAACACGCCCAGCGGCAACCCGGCCCGCACGAACGACACCAGCGCGATCGACGGCCCGCTATAAGCCTGATCCAGCGCCAGCGCCAATGCCTGAACGTCACGCGCCATGCGTGCCGCGTTCTGCGACATCGCGCGCTGATACAGGCCTTTGTGAACCTCGGTCGGCGCCGATTCCAGGCTGATCATTTCCGAATAATGCTTCTGCTGCGTCTGGATCAGGCGCTCTTTCTCTTCAACGTCCGTCACTTCGATTTCGACGGGTTGCAGCAGAAAGTGCACGTCGTCCGGCGCGTAACTGCCACTGCCTACGGTGGTCAGATGGGCAAAGGCATTAACCATTAATCATTGTCTCCACGACTTTGGCCAACTGGCTATTGGCCGGTGTCGCCCAGAAATTGCATTCGCTCATGAAACCGAGGTCGGTGACGCTGTCGCCAAAGCCCAGCACCGGGCGCTCGCCGTTGCTGATGCGATCACGGCGCAGCAGCTCCTGGACCGCCAGACGCTTGGACAAACCATTCGGCAGGAACGCGAGATTGTTGCCGTTGCCGTGGATATGCATGTCATCCAGCAAGCCACGGGACTGCACTTCGGCGAGGACTTTGTGCAACACGCTGTCATCGGATTCGTTGTGTTTGGTTACCACATAATTCAACAGGCCCTGCTCTTCCACGACCCAGCCGCGCAGGGAAAAACCCATCTCTTCGCCAATCGCCAGTGTCGCTGCGCTCAACGCCGGAAGACGTGTTTGATACGCGGCCAAGGCCTCGCTCATCTGTCCGTGCCAATCACGATCCAGCGAGCCATCGGCTTGCAAAATCACGCCGCCGTGGGAGCAAACGGCGCCCGCGGTGAACGGTAATTGCACACGGCTGTAGGCTTCGACGCTGCGCGCGGTAACCGGCACAACATCCGCCGAGACCAGCAGCCATTCGACAAAACTCTTCTGCACCGCGCTCATGTAGCCATTCGGCTGACCGTCGACGTCCAGCGTCGCGGTGTGGCGTTCGGCGCCTTGCGGCATCTTGCGCGCGGTCTGGAACAAGGTGTCATCGAGATCGATGAGTATCAGGGGACGCTTATTGCTCATCGACAATCACCTCTGCGTTCAGCGCATCTATCAGCGATTGTGGAACCGCTTGCGCCGGCGTTTCGGTGCAGATCAACACTCGGTCGAACTGCCCTGGACGCACGTTATAAAGAAAATTCGGAATACCGAGGCCGTAGTTGTCGGAGAACGACAACGCGTGTCCGATCTCATGGCCCAAAGCAATCGGCGAACGGCTGGTGGAACTGAAATGCACGTCAGCCCCCGCTCGTTCAAGCCGTTCGGCCAGCAGAAACGGGCGCCAGACAAACTCGCTGGTGCCGATGACCATCACCCGCTCGCCGGGTTTGACCTGCATATCCGGGGCCAAGGTGTCTTCGACGTGCCGCACACCCAGACGTCCCCAGTCCTTACGCGGATCCAGCGGCCATTCGCCCACCGCCACTGCGCCGACATCCGGCATTTCCGGCAGCGGTGCATCCACGTCCTCGGAGAACCGATAAGCGCCCTGCAGCATCGATACCTGAGTTGCCGTTTCGCCGAGCAGATTGCGCACAGCGCCACGGGACCAGTCGGTGAGCACGCAGGTGACGACCCGCTCAATCTTGCTCAAACCGGCATCGATCAGCGCGCGGTGCAAATTGATGAACGTCTTGCCGGTCGAGGCTTCATCGTCAACCAGCACCAGCGAGCGCGCGGTCAGCATCATTTCCCGGATTGCCAGGTCAGTCGGCTGATGAATCAAGTGCGCACTGGCGTGACTGTGCTCTTCTTCGAAACGGGTAAACAACTCGGTTCCGACCGGATGCCGGGTGCTGACCATATAAATGGTATCGGGACGTGTCTTGGCGTAGGCGCGATGCACGCCGGCACCGAGGCCAACGGCGGTTTCGGCCATGCCGATCACCAGCACCGGGCCAGGCAAGTCTGCGGGGATCTTCGCCGCAAGGCTTTCATAGCTGGCCTGCATGACCGATGGGCGCACGGGAATGTGCCGGCCCAGCACGCGCGAGACGAACAGGAACGCACGCTTGGGGTTGCGGCGTTCGGCGAACCCGAACAACGAATGGGGTTCGATCACCGATTCATCGACGTCGACTTCCATCAACCCGCGTTTGAGCTGGGCGCTGAGTCGGGTGGTCGAGGTTTTTTCTACTGCGGATTCCATGTGCAACATTCCTAAAAGAGGCGAGTAGTGAACTGACAACCCTTCACTAGTGGTAAAGCAGGTTGCCTCTACGGATTTCGGGCTTCGATCCGCCAGAGTGACGATTGCGCTTCACGCGCCATTTCGGCGGTCGAGATTACTCGAACGGTTGGAGATTTGGGTGGCGAGACGTGGCAGGCATCGAGAAACGCCAATAACAACCCGGCTTTCACCGCGAAGTTCATGTTTTGCGCGTCCGGCAGCGATGACGTGACCATGCCGATGACCGCGCCGCTGGAATCGAACAGTGGACTGCCACTGGACCCCGGCTGAATGGCCGCGGTGAATTGCAGCAGGCTGGCATCATTGTGCAAACCGAACAACCCCGACACCCCGCCCTGCGTCACGTGCACACCGCCACCAGCCAGCCCTGCCATCGGAAAACCCAGGGCGATCACCGGCTCGCCCAGCGCACACCCGACGGCGTCCTTGAACACCACGGGCGTTAGCGGCGGACAATCCTGAATGCGCAGCAACGCCATGTCGTTGCGCTGATCGACCACCACCACTTCCGCGCGGTAACGGCCGGAGAACGAGGCGATGTGCAATTCCTGCATGTCTTCGATGACATGCGCGCAGGTCATCACGTGGCCCGGCGAGACAACAAATCCGGTGCCCGAGGCGGCGGTGCGGTTTCGAGGTGAATCACCGGAATAGGGCCGGCGCGTGGGATGCGCGTCATCAATCGTGATGCCCATCCGCCGGCCCATGGCGGCCAGACCGTAAGCCGAACCTTCGGCCAGCGCGCGGAATTTCCACTGATCGTTGCGGCTGTAGAACTCGCCAATGACGATGGCCGACTCGCCGTTGCTTTGCAGATCCAGCGACAGTTCGACCTGATTGTCGACTTGCAGACGCAAGTCTTTCAGATCGCTGACCGGACCGGCAGCGGCGAAGGTATACACCACCAGCAACAGACGCTCGCTGCCACCCGGCAGCCGCGACAAGTCCAGCGAACAGCCAATGGACGACGGCGTGCCGCTCCATTCCATCCATTGTTGAGTGACTTGAAACAACGCCGGATCACCGGTCGGCAAACGCTTCTCGGTGACCGGCAGCAACGCGACAGCTGCGTATTCGCCGAAGGCAGTCGCGTTGCTGCACTCCAGCGTCCATGCACATTTAACGCCCGAAATCGCTGCGTTCGCTCCAGGCGTTAGCGCCTTCATCCTGTCCTTCCTTGATCGATGGCGGGCAATTATGCCAAGACAGCAGCAATCATTCACTGCCTAGCATTAACTGAGAAAGCATTAACTCTATAAGTGGCTTTGTAATATCAGGAAGGCGCAACCACGGCAACAGTGATGGGCTTGACCCGAACGTTGTCGACCCACTGGCTCGCGGGTTCGGCCAAACCGAGCCGACGAGCGGCGAAAATCCCCGCCAGGTTTATCCCGGTAGCCCGTGTGTAACCAATGCCGCCGGAGTATCGCGGGTTGATTTCCAACAGGTGCGGGATGCCATCCTGGTCGTCTCGGGTCTGCACGTTGACCAAGCCGTCGCACTTGAAATGCGCCGCTGCTTTGAGCGCAAGTTCCACCGCCGCCGAATCGCGCTCGAAGGTCTGGTGATAACCCTTCTTCCGGCGACCCACAAACGCAACCGCTTTGCCCGCTTCGCAGACCATGTCCACCGAGCATTCGGCGCCGGACAGATAAGGCATGACCAACATGGGCGCCGGTTCTACGCCGCACTTGTAAATGCTCAGGTAGGTGGCGAAATCGATTTCCCGCGCGTCCGGGTTTTCCAGGCAACGGAACGGATCGACATCAGCCTTGAACCGCCAGAAACCTTGCCCATAAATGCCGACCACCGGTTTGATGCACACCTCGCCTTGCGCGGCCAGCAGCTCATAAGCGGCGGCCAATTGCTCGGCGTTGTTGACGGTCACCGCAGGAATGCACGGCAATCCAGCGCGCTCGGCCTCGGCGGTGAAACGGCTCTTGTCATCGACGTTTTCGAAGGTGTCGATAGACAGGCCACCGGTCACCAATTGCAAACCGGCTGCCACGAAACGCTCACGCGCCGCTTCATAGACGCTGCCGTTATGTCCGGCGACGATCACCTTGATCCCGTGCTCAAGCGCGGTGGCGATCACCCATTCAATGCGTTCTTCGCTGTCCAGCGGCTCTTGAAAACTGACATCGGCCTGACCGGTGATTTCCGGACGATCCCGACGGTGCGAAGCAAAAATCCTCACGTCCGCCGGCAGTGCTTCGCGCGCGCTGATGAGAACATCGCGCTGGCTGGATTGACCTTCGAGAAACCAGATCACGTTGACGCTCCTCAATGAATTTCGACCGTATTCGCCACAACTGCCGAGCAAGCAAATGCCGACCGCAGCTAAATTTCCCGTCACGATAACGGACAAAACACAAAAGGCTACTTAATTCCCCTGCGGCCCCGGCCCGGTGGGATAAATCAAATTGCCGCTGCTCGGCATTTCCAACCGCCGCGACGCAGCGGGCCGCGTGCTGGTGCGCTGGATCGAGCGCAGCCCCACGGTGTCGGTGAGCGATGTGTTTCGCTGGTTGGTGGCGAATGGCGACGCCGCGGTGATGCGCGCGGACAACCAATCGCGGCGATAACCTGAGGATCGCCAGCGATTGCAATTAATTGACATCCGCTGCGCTATTATCCGGCGCTTCTCCGTAGCCAGAACCCGGACGTCCATGTCTTCGCCACTGCCAATGCCCGCTGCCGATCAATCATTGCCACCGGTGCTCGCCGGCCCGCTATTGCGGCGCCTGGAGCCGTCGCGGCTGGTGTTTTGGCTGGTGGGCTCGCGTGCGTTGGCGCTGACCTTGCGCCTGCAAGGTGTCGGCGATATCGAGCTGGGCGCCGAGCACTGCACGCTGATTCCGGTTGGCACGCAGGCGTTTGTGCATTTGATTGATGTGCGCCTGGACAGCGCCCTGCCCTGCGACACGTTGATCGAGTACGACGTGTTGATCGATGGCGTCGGCATCGCCGAATGGGCGCCGCACTTGTTGTACGGCGAAGCGCGTTGCCCAAATTTTGTCCTGCGCGCGCGGATCGACCAGATCCTTCACGGTTCCTGCCGCAAACCGCATCACCCGGCGGCGGATGGTTTGCTGTGTGTCGATCGTCTGTTGGCGGCGCCGCATGAACCGAGCGAGCGCCCGGCGCTGTTGATGATGAGCGGCGATCAGGTCTACGCCGACGACGTTGCCGGGCCGACGTTGCGGGCGATTCATGCGTTGATCAAACGCCTGGGTTTGTTCGACGAGCACCTCGACGGTGCCGTGGTCAGCGACAGCGCTGCGCTCTACGAACATGTCGCCAGTTATTACCATCGTGCGGATTTGTTACCGGCGCTTGAGAGCAACGAGACATTGCGTGAGCGATTTTTCGGCGGATCGCGTAAGCCGATTTTCACCAGCAGCAGCGCCGACAATCATCTGGTGACGTTCGCCGAAGTCATGGCCATGTATTTGCTGGTGTGGTCGCCGACGGCATGGACGCTGATCGACCCGAAACCGCCGGCGCTGACGCCTGAACGAGGCAAGCGTTATGCGCTGGAGCAGACGCGCATCGACGCCTTCAAATCCGGTTTGGGCAACGTCGGCCGCGCGCTGGCGCACTTGCCGAGCCTGATGATTTTCGACGATAGTCCGAACGTAGACCTATTGACAGCATAATCCGAGTTAAGCACTGTATGCCCATACAGCAATTATTTTGGCGGATGAGTCATCGTGGCAAGAAATCAGATTAGGAGCAAAACCGGGCAAGGGCGCTACGACTCAACCGCACGGAGAGTCCTCATTTCCGAATTTAGGCCTGTAACGTTGTGCTTCCTCAAAACGCGTGATAGCGGGCTGAATCGCCCCGGGTTTTCTAGACACTCTCCAGGCTCGCTGCGTAACGCTTTTCAAACTCTACCGGTGACAGCTGATTGTTGAAACTGTGGCGTCGTTTTGGGTTGTAAAACATCTCGATGTAATCGAACACATCATCCCGAGCATCCTGGCGTGTAGTGTAGATTTTACGCTTGATCCGTTCCCGCTTTAGCAGCTGGAAAAAGCTCTCCGCCACAGCGTTGTCGTGGCAGTTACCTCGACGACTCATGCTGGCCACCAGGTTGTTAGCTTTCAAGAAGCTTCGCCAGTCTGAGCTGCTGTACTGACTGCCTTGATCTGAGTGGATCATCACCTCTTGCTTCGGCTTACGTCTCCAAACCGCCATCAGCAGTGCATCAATGGCTACGTCGCTGGTCATCTGCGACTTCATTGACCAACCAATGATCTGGCGTGAAAACAGATCGAGCACCACGGCCAAATACAGCCAGCCTTCATATGTTCGGATGTAGGTAATGTCTGTGACCCAGACTTTGTTGGGTTCTCTGACATCGAATTGGCGCTTCAGTAAGTTCGGTGAGGCAACGGCTGGTTTACCGCCATATTTTCCCGGCCTCCGTCGATACCCAGTCTGAGAACGTAAACCCTCAAGGCGCATCAACCTAGCCACCCGGTGACGGCCACAGCTCTCACCAACCTCTCGCAGGTCATCATGGATCTTGCGATAGCCATAAACGCCACCGCTTTCCAGCCAGGAGTGTTTGATCAATCCAAGCAGTCGCTGATCGTCCTTGGCTCGCGCAGATTTTGGTTCTGATAGCCACGCGTAGTAGCCGCTGGGATGAACCTTGAGCGTCAGGCAAAGCCGTCGAATCGCGTAATGACCCGATTGCTGCTTAATAAAGGCGTACTTCAGCCGCACTCCTTGGCAAAGTACGCGGCGGCCTTTTTTAAGATGTCTCGCTCCTCCGTCACCCGTTTCAGCTCGGCACGTAGACGACGAACCTCAGCGCTTTGATCATCCTCCTCAACGCGCTGTTCTTGGGGCTTGGTGTAGCGCTTAACCCAGGCATAGAGGCTGTGCACGGACACACCCAATCGTGCAGCCACCTCCGAGACAGGAAGCTGCTTTTCGGTCACTTGCTTGACCGCCTGGATTTTGAATTCTTCGGGATATCGCTGGTTGCTCATGGCACCTCCTAATGGGCCTCATTTTAAGGCTTGGAGGTGTCTACGAAACTAGGGGCGATTCAGACTTGGCAGATATTCTTGATAGTGATTACAGAGTTGGCGCGATATTTGAAACCATAAAATCAAGAAAAGAATACTTTGTACGGCCCAGCGATCAAAGTTGCGAATATCCTTCCGCGGAATTAGACGCTGATCTACTGTCGCAGAATTTGATAGAGTTGCTGAGCCAGAAAAGACAAGAACTATTGCAAACGATTTCCCCAGAAAAACATAAACAGAATGTCGGCAGGCGTACTGAGCTACAGTTAAACCGTACTTTGCACATATCTAAAAATTCGATCATTGAATATCGGCAATCGCTTGTGTTAAATAAAAAAATAGCCGACGCGTTAAATGCAATAAAAAACACGAAGCAGAAATTCTCCACCAAAGCTAAAGCTATAATCTCACAGCTAGTCACGCCAGATTTCATAGAAAATTTCAAGGCTGAGTTGGAGTTTATGAATGTTTCCCTTGATGTAAAAATCTCCCCAGTTGTGCGTGACTCTGATACCTCCCATAGTTTTTCTATAGCAACCAAACGGCCTGGAAAAATTCTCAGCGAGGGGGAACAGAAGGTAATCTCTCTATCAGCGTTCTTGGCGGAAATTAAAACTTTTAGAAACAACGCTCCAATAATATTGGATGATCCGGTCAGTTCGCTTGATCATATATACCGAGAAAAAATCGCCGAGAGGCTATCGAAAGAGGCACTAACTCGACAGATTATTATATTTACACACGATCTTTCCCTTATTATGGAAGTCGAGGGGAAGTGCGATGACATCGCTCTTAGCCTCGGAAAAGGACCCGCTCGCTCGACCTTTACAATACGCAGAAATGGTAAAGATTCAGGGTTTTGCTACAGCAAAGCACCGTGGCGCGGTATGAGTACCGCTCAACGTGCACAACAACTAGATGAAGATACTCATGCAATCAAGGGTTTTTACGAAAGTGATATTGGCAATTACAACCAGCGAGCAGCGCTGATCTACTGTTTGCTGCGGGAAGCGTGGGAAGCGCTAATAGAGCAAGATCTATTTTGCCAGATCGTAACGCGAGGAAGAAATAGCGTTCAAACCCTTAGACTGGATCGGCTTAGTATTGAACCTACAGATGCAAGTGTTATCACTCAACAAATGACTAAGACTAGCAATTGGATGTTTGGTCATGACAAATCTCGAGCATTAACAGAAAACCGGCCCGCTCCAACGGATATACTTGAAGATATAGCCAAACTTAGAGCATTCTCGAAAGAGGTTATTGCAAGAAGAAAAGCCGCGGAGAAAGAGTTCGGCGATCAATTTAAACCACCCGTGTGCGAGGTCGGCTGAAAAACGTTAATCGCAGTGAATCCTATCCCGAACTCAAAATGGTGCCGCATTTTGGCTGCACCAGTTGCGTGCCTACTAGCCTTTTCAAATCTGCTGCTTCAACCAACGCCACTGCGACTTTGGGCCGAGGTTTTGTAAAAACATCTTAGCGTAGAGCTGAAGTATAGAACCAAAGTGCATAGAGCGAGGTATAGATATGAATGAAGGCCTTTACGACATTGAGGTTTTGGCAAATCGGTGCAGATCCGATCAGTCTCGTGAACATGTAACTGAAGCTATTCGTTGTTATAAAGCAGGTGCATACAGGGCAACAATTGTAACTGCGTGGATCGCTATAGTATTTGACCTGCTTGACAAGATCAGGGAGTTGTCGCTGTCTGGGGATGCCGCGGCAAAACTACTAGAAGGTAAGTATGCTGGTTATATTGCTCAAATTAATAATCAAAGCCAAGACGGCATAAAAGGGGCGCTTGAGTTTGAGCGGAAAATCTTGGAAACCTGTCGAGATACCTTACAATTCTTTGATTCTCAACAATTTGTCGATCTTGAGCGCTTGCGCGAAGACCGACATCGCTGTGCGCACCCTTCTTTTCAGGATCTTGGCGTTCCTTATTATCCTTCAGCAGAGCAAGCGCGTTTGCATATTAGAAATGCGGTCATTCATGTGCTTGCTATGCCGCCGGTTCAAGGAAAATCGGCTCTCGCAAAGCTTAAAATTCTAATAGCATCAGATTATTTCCCACTGGATGTTAAGAGTGCTGAAGTGCATTTGCGAGGCTCTAGCTTGGGAAATGGAACCGACGCACTTTTTAAAAGTATTATTGATTCGTTAATTTTTGGCTTCGTCACCCTCAATGATCCTCTGCATCATAAACCACAAGTATATGCAGCGCTCAATGCCTTAATCGAAATGAGGCCGACTGTAGTTGCGGAACGACTGAAAAAAAATCTTAACAGCGTCGTAGTTAGCGCACCCGATAAAGACTTTACCAGCGCGGCTGCCTTGATTGCATGGGTCAAAGGCGCATTGGAGGTTTTGGATGCACCTGCTAAGGACAAAATTAAGAGATATGTTATGGTTGGCCCAACAGTTGCTTTATTAAGTCAACTTGAATCTTTCTATTTTATGCCTTCGCTAACTAGCGTGGTTGTTGATCGCATAGATAGCCTGTCTATTGATGAATTGGCCGTCGGGGTCACAAGTAATCTCAGGTATGCGGCAAAATGGCGTGCTATAGATTTGCTCGGGCTTGCCCGCAGCTGGAGTGCTGTTAACGATATTTTTGATAAATTGATACTGCCATTATTCGGCTATTTGACAGTTGAAGAAATCAAACTAATTATCAGAATGCCAAGCGAGACGGGGGCGGATCTTATAAGCGCGCACTCATACGCTTTGTTTATCGAAAATGTTAGGAAGCATTCACTACTGAAAAAAGAAGAATTAAACGAAATGCTTACGAAGCATCATGCGAGTTATTTAGTTGTGGTCTGATTCTTTATTGCATCTAACAGCTTAATTTCGCCTTGCCAGTCGTCGCCCAATCAGGTCGTCCATGAGCGGCTGGCGAGATGGGCTCTCTTCGGTACGCCCAGTGTCTGCTTTTGGCCGATTTCTGCCGTTCGTGACGGGCAGCAACCGGCCAAAAGCGGACGGTCAGCCCCTTCTTTTTAGAGCGTGGTTAAATTTCCGGCAAGAAACGAATATCGGCGACCATCTGCTTACAACTGCTGGCACTTTTCGGGAGGCGCACTGGGTATCGCAATGCCATTGTGCGCAAAAAGTTGCGCTCTTACTCGGTAAAAACAGCTACCGACTTCGCGCAATTCGTCGAGCAAATCGGCGCCAGCCCCTGAGTGATGGCGCATGGCCTTGACGCGCAAGAAGTTGCGCACTTATTTTGCGAAAATGCCCTCCAATATCGCTAAGCGCCAACCTCGCCGTGGCCTGTAGCCGAGTGCGCAAGAAGTTGCGCAGTACTGCGCAACTTCTTGCGCACTTTATGAGGTGATTTCCCTCCAAACTCACCCAAGCGCTTGAAAAACCTCGGCCATCCCCGCGGTTTATATAGCCCTCACTATTTCTGGCACGGCCCTTGATAACAGTTATGCACCCACCGGGCGATATCGCCTCCGGGCACCTCTATTTATCAAGCAAGGAGAGCATCCCATGGCAACACCTGCATACATGTCCGTCACTGGCGAAAAACAAGGCCTGATCACTGCTGGCGCATTCACCGCTGACTCCGTTGGCAACACCTACCAGGAAGGTCACGAAGACCAGGTCATGGTTCAGGCTTTCAGCCACGACGTGATCATCCCGCGTGACCCACAGTCCGGCCAACCCACCGGTCAGCGCGTTCACAAACCAGTTGTGATCACCAAGGTCTACGACAAGGCTTCGCCACTGCTGCAAGCTGCTCTGACCTCCGGCGAGCGCATGAGCGAAATCGTTATCCAGTGGTACCGCACTTCGGCCCAAGGGACCCAAGAGCACTACTACACCACCAAACTGGAAGACGCGATCATCGTCGCCATCAACAACAAAATGCACAACTGCCAGGATCCGTCGAACTCCCACTTCACGCACCTGGAAGAAGTACAATTCACCTACCGCAAAATCACCTGGACCCACGAAGTATCCGGTACTTCGGGTTCCGATGACTGGCGTCAACCAGTCGCTTAATCGCGGCTGACCGCTTTACGCATCGGCCAGCTCTGCTGGTCGATGTTGTTTACGCCTTTCCAGAATTTCGCGTCTGCTGATCCTTTGATCGGGTATTGGTTTACGCCGCAGCACTGCACGAGGAACAAGGGATGTTCGCGCCGGCCAATCAGACCCACTTTGCCCTGACTATCGAAGGCCTTTCCAACGACTTACAGGTCCTTGCCCTGCAAGGCCGGGAAGCCATCAGCCAGCCCTTTGTGTTTGAGGTGGAGCTGGTCAGTGAACAGCCGTCCCTGGACCTCGAAACGCTCCTGCACAAACCGGCCTTTTTGCAGCTCTCGCCTGACGGCAGCGGCATCCATGGCCAGATCTATCGCGCCGCCCAGGGTGATTCCGGCAAACGCCTGACCCGCTACGCGGTGACCCTGCGCCCGCAACTGTCCTACTTGGCGCACCGCATCAACCAGCGCATCTTCCAGAACATGACCGTGCCAAAAATCATCGGCAAGGTCCTCGAAGAGCACGGCCTGCAGGGCAACGCCTACGAGTTCACCCTCGGGGCGACGTATCCCGAGCGCATCTACTGCGTTCAATACGATGAGTCGGACCTGCAATTCGTCCAGCGTCTGTGCGAGGAAGAAGGTATCCACTACCACTTTCAGCACAGCACCACGGCGCACAAGCTTGTGTTCGGCGATGACCAGACGGTATTCCCGAAACTTGCGCCAGTGGCCTACCTGCAAGACTCCGGCATGGTCGCCAACGACCCGGTAATCAAGCGCTTCGACCTGCGCCTGGAAACCCGCACCAGCCGCACCACCCGCCGCGACTACGACTTCGAAAAACCACGCCTGACCCTCGAAGCGGAAAACCGTGGCGACGCCTTGCCCGACCTCGAAGATTACGACTATCCAGGTCGCTTCATCGACCGCGAGCGCGGCAAGCATCTGGCCAAACGCGCCCTCGAACGCCACCGCAGCGACTTCCGGCTCGCCGAAGGCAAAAGCGATCAACCGTTGCTCGTCAGCGGCCACTTCCTGGCGCTGACCGAACATCCAAAAGCCAAATGGAACGACCTGTGGCTGCTCACCGAAATCTTCCACGAAGGCAAACAGCCACAAGTGCTGGAAGAGTCGGTCACCAGCGACACCACCGCGCTCAAAGATGACTTCCACCAAGGTTATCGCAACCGCTTCCAGGCCACCCCGTGGGACGTGCCGAACCGCCCGCCACTCAATCACCCGAAACCGCGAATCCTCGGCAGCCAAAGCGCCGTAGTCACTGGGCCAAAAGGTGAAGAAATCCACTGCGACCAATATGGCCGCGTCAAAGTCCAGTTCCACTGGGACCGCGAAGGCCAGGCCGACGACAAAACCAGCTGCTGGCTACGCGTCTCCTCCGCCTGGGCCGGAGCCCACTACGGTGGCATCGCCATCCCGCGCATCGGCATGGAAGTGCTCGTCACCTTCCTCGAAGGCGACCCCGACCAACCGCTGATCAGCGGCTGCCTGTACCACAAGGAAAACCTCGTCCCCTATCCATTGCCGGCGAACAAAACCCGCAGCACCTTCAAAACCCTGAGCTCCAAGGGTGGCGGCGGCTACAACGAACTGCGCATCGAGGATAAGAAAGGTCAGGAACAGATCTTCCTGCACGCCCAGCGCGATTGGGATGAGAACGTCGAGCACGACCAGAAGATTCGCGTCGGGAACGAGCGGCACGATACGGTTGAGCAGAACAGCTACACGGAATTCAAGGCTGAAGAGCATCACACGGTTTATGCGGATCGCAAGGTCGAGGCGCGCGCTAATGACCACCTCACGGTCGGCGTTAACCAACACATCAAGGTCGGCACCGGCCAGTTCATCGATGCTGGTCAGGAAATCCACCTGAGCAGTGGTATGAAAGTCGTGCTCGAAGCCGGCGCCGAACTTACCCTGATCGGTGGCGGCAGCTTCATCAAGATTGATGCTGGCGGCGTGACTATGAGCGGCCCGGTGATCAACATGAATTCCGGTGGTGGTCCGGGTAGCGGCACGGGCGCTGCGCCGTTGTTGCCGGGGCCGTTGAAGCAGGCGGACAGCGACAAGGCCGGGCTGTTGTTGGGGCCGGCGTTGCGTCAAACCCTGAAACGGGCGGCCACAACGGCTCAGCCGGTCTGCGAGATATGCCAAAAACTGAAGGCGATGAAATGATCCCCGGTGCCACGCGTTATCTGCTTCTGGATGGAGCAAAGATCGAAAACCTTCCGGCCCGTTTGTACAGTCTGGACGACAGCCCTGTTGTCGAATGGCTATATCACGCAACGTCCTACCAAGAGGTATTTGATGTCGGCCCTGCGCTGGTCGTCTTGCGCGCCAACAGCGCACTTGAAAAGGCCTTCACTGATGACTGGCAAAACGATGCTGGCCTCATCATCGAAAGCGATGCGCCTCTACAGCAATTGACTGAACATCTGCGCAGCCTCATCCACGCGCGGGTGACCGGTGAAGCGTCAATGCTGTTTCGCTACTACGACCCGCGAGTCATGCGCCATTGGTTGCCGGCCCTGAACCCCGGGGAAAAAGATCACATGATGGGCCCGATCAGACGCGTACGCCTGCCAGCGCGAGAAGGCCAGGAAGAACAGTGGATCGTTCGTGAGCAGGATCGCCAAAGCGCCCAGCAATATGCTGAGCGTCCGTGGCTTTACCTCGATGAGCAACAGTTGCAACGGCTCAATCAAGGCAAGCTGGAAATGTTTGATCAACAGTTGCTGGAGCACGTTCGTACTTACTTTCCCGACTGCCTGGCTCAGCGCTCGGCCGTCGAACAGCAGCAATGGGCGGTGCTTTGCCGTGAAGGCGCCGCCAGCCACGGTTACTCGGCGCCCAACGAAGTGGCACGCTGGTCTGCTCTGGTTGCCGAGCACGGGACCGAGTTTCCCCAAGCGCCTGAACATCAGGCCTACCGCGAGATTCTTCAACAGTCGACGCTCAACGCCACACAACGCCTGGATGCCTTGTTGGTAGAACTGCATCGCCATTGGCTGCTGACTGACAAGGAGTCCATTGCATGACCACCGCACCACTCGATAAAAACCGCAACCTGGCCGCTGCCGATCAGGCAGCGCAATGCCAGTTCGGCGACGAAGAGTTGTCCAGCCCGGCTACTACCTGCCCTGCGCGCCAACCCGAAATATTCGTGGTTCCCAGCCGCTACGCAATGGCCGAACAGGCCGCTGAACACGCCGATTTCGCGCCTTCCAGCCCGACCAAAAGCCACCCGATGGCCTTGCGCCGCTTGCGCGCGGGTTACGTCTATCTATGGCATGCCGAAGGACCACTCAAACGCTACGCCGTCGCGTCTGATGGTTTGCTGGTTGAACAACCGCTGACGCAACCCCACTCTGCTCTGACGACCGGTGAAAACGCCGGAATCGCGTTGAACAAAAGCACCGACGCGTGGATGCTCTACAGCGAAGTGCCATTGGGCAAAGACGTCTGCGAGCGCCTGAAAAAGAACGGTGAACGACGCAAGCGTATGCGTCAGATCGCCCTCACTGACGTCGCCAAACGCCTGTCGGCCAAACACTGCCCGCCGCTCGAAAAAGCCCCGACACTGGTGGCCGAACTCATGCCGAAAGTGCGCGAAAAAACTCTCGCATATGAACATCAGAAGAACGGTGCGACTGACCGCGAAGGCGTGAAAGAACAACGCAAAACGGCGCAAGCCTCGCCCACTCAAGACAACATCAAAGCCTACTCCGCCAGCTCGGAATCTCTGCGCGAACGCGAACAGGCGGCCGGCACGCAACCACCGGGCGAGGCCGTGGTCGAGCCTGGGACTTGGAGCGCTACTCCTTGGGAACTGGCACCTACGCAAGTCTGGCTGGACAAAGCCAAGAGCGAGTCGGCTCTGCTATATGCGGTGTTTGCTGCGCTGGATGATGATCTGGGGGTGTTGCGGGATATCGACCACGAACAGAACAAGGTCGAGGCAGAACACGAAGAGTGGGTAGCCGACAATAGCTTGCGCCAGACCATCGGCAGCTTTATCCGCAACATGGTCACCGAAGACGGTGGCGAAGTTGCCAACCTGCTCAACTACCGGTATCGCGAACACAATCTGCAACTGACACCGGAACAGGGCGACACCCTGATCGACAGTCAGAAGCAGCTGAACACTCTGATGCTGGAAGAAACACGCATCAACCAACAACGCGGCCGACAGTATGGGCATGCCCAAGCGGATGGCCTGTTGGCAGAGGTTCGATCCCGAGAAGAAGCCGTACTGAACAAGGTGCGCAGCTTCATCCCAAGCGAATTGCATCAGGAAGCGCAACAGGTTGTGCGGGATTATCGCCAGGAAAAAGTCAGCAATCTGGAAGGTGGCGGCGGAACCAAGGTTGGTGAATACATCGACTTGGCGAGCATGGACCATTGGCTGGATCAGGAAGCGCCGCAGCACTTCAAACAGGTCGAAAAACGCCATCAATTGCTGTACGCCGATCGCAAAAACTACCTGCCACGCAACGACAGTGGTACTTGGTTTGTCGACCAGAGCAGCGAAGAACACCTCACTTGGCTTGAAAGTTTGACGGTCGCCTGCCTTAGTGCTCAGTGCAGCCGGAGCGAAGGCGCCAAACAGTTTGCCGATTACGTGAGCAGCGATGACCCCGGCTTGCTGCGTCTGGTGTTCCAGGCGTGGAGTCCGAGCCTCGAAGCGGCGGTGAACAACACTTCACGCCTCAACGAACTGGTCACGGCGCTCAGTCTGGAAAACCTTGCCGATTCCCGCGCAGCCGCGCTCAAGATTCTGGACGCGGACACCCTGCGCAATATCGAGCGGTTAACGAGCAATCTGGAAGGTGCCTGGACGGCGACTATGACCCGCCTCGGCGCGTCTTTGATTCATGCAAGCAAAGGCACGGCGATGGCAATGGGATTATTCCTGGTCATCCGCCTCGGCGATAACACCCGCCTTGTGCAGGGCGTAGAGAACGGTATCAAGGTCTGGCGCTTGGTCGGCAAGAACGCTGAAGCCCTCGGCCAATGGACCCGAAGCACCGCTCAGGCTATCAGCCTCGGTCGCGTCAACGGCATCGTCAACGCACCCTCGATCAAAGCCTCGGGTGGCCTACTGCCGCTGGCGGCGCTGGTGGTCAACATTCTCAACGCCGGCACTTATGCCGGGCAGGCAGCTGCTCTGGAAGGCAGCGATGCGCAACGGCATGCGGATAGCATGTCAGCGTATTTGTACGCAGGGGCAGCGTTCGGGGCGGTGATTCAGAATTGGATGATTTTAGGGAAGGGGATGAATGAGGTTAGCTTAGCTAAAGGCCAGCTCTCCTTTACTGCACCGACGCTAACTCTATTCGGCGCGATTGTGGGAGGCTTGTCAGGGTTTGCCGCGTACAACGAATGGAACTCATTGAACAGTCAGATCGAAAGTGCTCAAGAGAATGTCGATCCTTGGCTCAGACTCAAGCAAGTGGCCGTGACCGGCCAAGTTGCAGTGTACTTCGCGCAGGGACTACTAGGCCTTAGCCTTACCAGCCTGCGTCTAGCCAATACAATCAGCACTCCAATAGCAATACGCCGCTTCCGCTTGGGCATGGGCCCCTTGAATCTGTTGCTGGTGGCGCTCGGGGGGCTTTACCTGTTCGCTTGGTTCCGCCAAGCGAGCCCATTGCAAAGCTACCTTGCCAACTGCTGCTGGTCCCATCGCCGGGCCAAAACTAACAAAGACATCGCACCTCAGGCCCAACAAGATGAAATCAACGAGTTGATGATTCTGCTCTACCAGCCCCGTCTAGCTATGGAGACGCGCGAAGTGCGTATCGGTGGTTCATTGGGAGACACGATTACACAGGATGGAATCTGCCAACTGACAATTGATCTACCCGGTGCAGCCCCCGGCGCAGCACAAATCGACTTGGCCATGAGTGGCAACCTAACCCCTGTTTCCGCCGGTTTGGGTACTGGCACCCGGGGAACACCGACAGACCTCGGAGCCACTTGGCTGAATGCCACCGAATGCAACTGGATTCCGGTAGATGCGGGTCAGGGGCTGCGCCTGAGCGGAAGCTTCCCACAACCTCTCACACGACTATCCTTACGCCTGTGTTACCTCAGTCCGGTGGCGCTGCTCGCGGGTGTCGGCGCTACCATCGGCGGCGCCAAAGGCGTAGCCTATACACTATCGCCAAATGGCGGCCTGCTGAGCCCTGACGGCGAAATCATCACTTTACGTTCCGGCGAACCGACTCCTGAATTGGATCGGGCCATCGTTCATCGATTAGGCCCTCAGCAGAACTCAAGCTATTTGACACCCAAGGAAAAGGTATGACTTCACCTTCGCCCAACAGCCGCAGGGGTGAGCTCTCGCGGGAGGACTACCTAGCACCACTTGCCGTTCCAACCGGACAAACACCCAAGGATGTACTCAATACTATCTGGCGCAAGAACGAGGTATATCTTGATATTGGCTCCTACAGCATTGGCTCTGCTGTCATGGTGCTGTGGCCGGTGATAATGCTCTGTTTACTCATGATCTACATAGAGCGAAATGGCGAGAGGCTGGTGGGAACAGCCCTATTGTCGTTGGTGCTAGTTGGTATTCCGATATTGATCCTTTTACATGGGCTGACTAAGCCCGTGCCGCTACCTGTACGCTTCAACCGCCAGCGCCGCGAGGTCTGCGTGCCATTCAATGACGGACGTTACTGGATCGTCCCTTGGGAGCAGGTTACTGCTCAAGCGGTAGCAATGCACTCCGTCGGTCAGCACGGTAAAACTACTCAAGGCCTATTGGTCGTAGGCTTTCGCAATCCCGACCCAGATGCACCGGAGAAGGAACGAGACTTCAGCTTGGGATTCAGTTGCGGCGGCGGCGAAACGGCCATGTGTCTCTGGGAGTGCATGCGCAGCTACATGGAGGTTGGGCCTGAAGCCGTTCCGAAGTGCAACTTCGAGGGAGAGAACAGCAAAAAGGGCTTGATCAGCTGGACCGTTAGCATTTTGTTTGACGCATTGAAGTCTGCTGCCAAGGGAGACTTTAAATCTGCCATTAATGATGTTTTCTTCACTGTTTTTTTAGGTGCTCCCTTGGGTTTTTATTTGCAAGAACGCAAGCTGGTTCCGCCGCCTGACTTGACCGCCCCGGAAATAAAAGAATGGTCCAAAACACTGCCGGCCGAGCAATGGGCCAAGCGCTCCCCGGAGTTGGAAGTGGCTATTGCCAAGCGTGAAGCAGAGCTGGAGGATTCAGCACAAGTCGCATGACTTTCAACACTAAGGAGCGCGATTGGGGAAGAATCCCCACTGTCCGGCACTGACTCGCCTCTAATTCTGTAGGTACCTGTGAACGACCGCATTTGGCCGCTGGCAGCCGTCACGGCTTCACAAACCGGTAGACGAAGCGATCGGTCTCGCCCTTGATCGGGGGATCGAACACCTTGATTGATCGCGGATCATCCTTGTTCGCGAGCATGTTGCTTTCCGCGTCCAGCAGGAAGCCGGCCGCCTCCACCTCGTTCCGGACAGAGGCGGGGTCGATCCGGTGCAGCGACTGGGCCTTGGATGGGTCGTACATGGGAGTCTCCTTCAAGGTTTGGTATTCCAATGGCGAGGGGCCGCAGACGGTTTTTGCTACGTGAGCCCGGATGCGTCGATCTGCGAGGCTCGCGCCAGTGCCTGCGTGTCAATGTACTCGCGGATCTTCGTCAGTCTGCCGTCGCGGACCGTGATGGCGAAGATCCAGTCATCTTCGAACGTCTTGTTGGTGGCTTTGATCTTGCCCTTGGCGAAACCGACGACCAGCACCCGGTCTCCCTGCGCGATGAACTCCCGGGGCTCGGTGGACGTCTCCATCGACCTGGATGCGGTCGCGAGCAAATCCGCAAGCCCCGCGTGACCGTGGCGCGTACCGGCCAGAGGCCAGTCTTCGCCCGGGATGATCCACTCGATGTCTTCGGCGACCAGCGCCAGCAGACCGTCCTTGTCGCCGCGGCCAATGGCCGCAAAGAAGTCCTTCACGGTCTGGACGTTTTTCTCGGTATTCATGGGGATTTCTCCGCGTCGATCAAGTCGACTTGCGCTCGACCCGAGCGCGTTCGTTGTGTTGTTGTCGTTGGGTACGTCCTGCTCAACCGGCGAAAGTGACGAGGTCCTTGAAGATCAGTCGACCCCAGCTATTTCCGCGTGCGTGGACCAGCAGCCCGCCCTCGGAAAGCCTGCCAAGTTGGACCGGCGAGAAACCGAGATTTTCTGCAAGCGCACCGATCTCGGCCGCGGCCTCGTCATCGTCGCTGGCCAGGAACACGACCCGCCTGCCGCCATGAACGGCCGGATCCTGGGCGAGGACGGATGCACCCAGATGGTTGAAGCCTTTGACCACCGTGACACCCGTGAAGGACCGCGCAACGACCATGGAAGAAGGCTGTCCTCCCAGTTCCTCTGGGGGCACTTGGGTGTTGGTTACATCGACGATGGTCTTGCCTTTCCAGGTCGACAGCGCGTTGGCGACATCCTGGTGCGAGTCGAAACGGACGGCCAAAAAGATGATGTCAGCCTTGACCGCTTCCGCCAGTGTTTTGGGAAGGATCGTGGGACCGATCGCAGCGGCGACGGAAGCAAAGCTTTCCGGGTCGCGCGTGGTGGCCACGGATACTTCGATGCCCTTGCGGGCAAACGCCTTGGCCAGTGCCTGGCCGATAGGGCCGAAGCCGATAATTGAATAGGTCATAGGAGTTTTCTCTGAGTTGGGTTGGATCCTGCTTGAATAAGCACGGCCTCACGGCTTGCCGCTAGGGTGGTCAGCCAAGGGACCGCATTGGGGTCAGACCTGCGCCAGGCCGCCATCGACGGGAAGATCGATACCCGTGATGAACGAACTTTCCTCGGAGGCGAGGAATACGACGGCAGCCGCGATTTCCTCCGGCTTGCCCCAGCGACCCATGGGAATCTGCAAGGCGTACTGGGCGGCCGCTTCCTTGGCCTGCTCGGCGGTAAGGCCTGCGGTCTTTTGCAAAGCGCCCGTCTCGGTGGGCCCGGGACTGATGCAATTCACGCGGATCTGGCGATCTTTCAGCTCCATCGTCCAGGCACGCACGAAGTTGCGCACAGCCGCTTTGCTTGCGCCGTAAGCGCTGAATCCAGCCGTTCCCAGGACGTTGGTGACCGAAGAGGTCACGATGATCGAACCGCCGTCTTTGAACAGCGGAAGGGCCTTCTGCACCGTGAAGAAGGTGCCCTTGACGTTCACGTCGAAGGTCTGGTCGAAATGAGCCTCGGTAGCGGCCTCCAGTGGCGCGACCGTACCCGCGCCCGCGTTGGCAAAAAGCACATCGATGTGACCATGCTTCTCTTTCACGACAGCAAAGAGCCGGTCCAGATCTTCCAGGCGGGACACGTCGCCCACGACCGTCGTAACGTTTCCCTTCAAGGTCGCTGCCGCCTCTTTCAGTTCGTCCTCCCTTCGCCCAGTGATCACGACGTGCGCACCTTCTTCAAGGAAGCGCTTGGCCGTGGCCAGGCCAATCCCGCTGCTTCCACCGGTCACGACCGCAATTTTCCCCGCCAATTTTTGTGCACTATGGTTGTTCATCTATTTTCCCTTTCTGATTTTCGTTATTGAGCAGACCCTGCGGTGCTCCGAACCATCGAACGGAGCGCCGAGGCGTCGTGGGTCAGAGTTGCGCCAGGCCGCCGTCGACAGCGACTTCGCTCGCGGTCATGAAGCTGCTGTCCGACGAGGCGAGAAACACCGCTGCCGCCGCGATTTCCGAGGGCTCGGCCATGCGCAGCAGGGGCGTCATCGCGCCATAGGCCTTCTGGCCCTCCTCGCCGAGCGCCGCCTTCGCGAGTTCGGTTGCCGTCGCGCCAGGCGACAGCACGTTGACCCGGATGCCGGTGCCCTTCAGATCCTCCGCCCAGGTCCTAGCGAAGTTGCGCACGGCCGCCTTGCTCGCGCTGTAGGCGGTGAATCCGGGAGCCCCCGTGGTGCCGGCGCTCGATCCGGTCAGGATGATCGAACCGCCTTCGCCCATCAGCGGCAGCGCCTTCTGGACCGTGAAGATGGTGCCCTTCACGTTGGTTTCGAAGGTTTCGTCGATATGGGCGGCGGTGATCTCGCCCAGCTTGAGTGGGCCGCCGGTGCCGGCATTGGCGAAGAGGATGTCGAGGGTTCCGCGCTCGGCCTTCACTGCCGCATAGAGTCGGTCTAGGTCGGCCTCATCGGAGACCGAGCCCGTTATGGCGCGGGCCTTAGGTCCAAGCTCGGCCACGGCAGCGTCGAGCGCTTCCTGCCGACGGCCGTAGATGAAGACGAAGGCGCCTTCCTCGATGAAACGCTTTGCCGCCGCGAGACCGATGCCGGTCGCGCCACCAGTGATTACTGCGGTCTTGTCAGTTAGTCTGTTCATGTTCATATCCTTAGCTTCAGCGGTGGAGGCAGTGACCTTCGTTTGCTGTTGAGACCAATCTAGTCCAGCCGCTGCCAGCCGATTAGTCGGCTTTTTTGTGAATAATTGTTCCACCAATGGAATAATCGCTAGGATGCTCCATGAATCGAGATCTCAATGACACCTTGGTATTCGTCAAGGTTGTGGAGTTGGGCAGCTTCACGGCTGCCGCGAACACGCTGCACATGCCCAAGGCGACCGTGAGTCGTAAGGTGCAGGAGCTGGAAGAGCGACTGGGTGCGCAGCTACTGCATCGCACAACCCGTAAGCTCGGCTTGACCGAGGCGGGCAACATCTATTTCGCGCATTGCCAGCGCATTGCGCGCGACCTAGACGAGGCGGAGAGCGCCGTCAGTGAGTTGCAGAGCGGGCCACGAGGCTGGCTGCGCGTCACTGCATCTCATCCGGTGGGCAACACTTGGGTCGCGCCCTTACTCAGCGAATTCCACGCACGCCATCCGGACGTTCGCGTGGAACTGCTGCTGAGCAACGACCAGGTCGACATCATCGCCGGCGAAATCGACGTGGCGATGCGCGTGGGCACGCTGGCGGATTCCAACCTGGCGGCGCGCAAGCTCGCCGTGTTCCGTACCGCGATCTACGCCACCCCCGGTTACATCGAGCGTTTCGGCGAGCCGCTGCATCCCGACGACTTGATCCACCACCGGGCAACCGTGCAGACCAATCACCGAAGCGCCCACGGCTTCGCCTGGACCCTCGACGATGGAAACGGAAAGCTGCGCGAGGTCCCGGTCGACCCCGTCGTGATCGCCAGCGATCCGAGCGCCCTTCGCACTGTGATGATGGATGGAGAAGGCCTGATGCTGACCAGTGACGTCTTTGTGCGGGCGTTCGTCGAGCAGGGTCTGGTGCAGCGCGTGCTCCCCGGCTGGCGTGGCACGGACCTCGACCTGCATGCGCTGTTCCCGCGCGGTAAGGTGCAGTCCCCGAAAGTGCGTGCCTTCGTCGACTTTCTAGTCGAGCGGCTGAATATCGAGGAGGGCTACCTGGAGGTGTTGAACGGCGATACCGCGGATGGTCCGCCCTGCGGCCGCGGTGGAAGCCCCAGCGACGGCAGCGGCAGATAGGCACGGATGCAATCTCAGTCAGCGCCCGAGTCAGGGCCGGCAGCCGCACGCGGTAAGGGCGAGGGATCGCGCACGACCGTCTAGCTGTATGAGCCCAGCACTTTGTCCAGTCGTATCGGCGAGATAGATAAGAGGTCGTCGAAGCTGGCGTGAGGCCGATTCCAGTTGCCCTGCGCGAAGAACGCATTCGATGTCGCGTATGGGTTGCCTGCCGTTGGAGACCAGCGAAGCTGAATCCTCAGCAACCGACACTGCTGGACAACGCCGCAACGAGGGTCGACGAACTAGTCATCGGATTCTGCAACCCCTTGGGATCGAGTGGCCGCTATGGGTTGATTTCAGCCGATGGCGACAGGCAGAAATCGGCCAATAGCAGTCATTGGATGTGTCTCGGACGTCAAGGGAGATTCACATTGCGTTAGTCTAAATGCTGAAATTCTTTGACGATGAAGTCAATGAATGCACGCGTTTTCGCAGGAAGATGCAACCTGGACGTATAAACGAGGTTGATTGCTAATCTGGGCAGGCTCCAATCGGTTAAAACTGGAATTAATCGTCCCGCGACAATATCGTCGTATATCACATACGTGGGTTGGGCAAGAATCCCTAAGCCCTGCAGTGCTGCGGCCCGCAAGAGCTGACCGTCGTTGGACTCAAGCGACGCCTTTGTGGAGATCGTGATCGACTCCTCATCTCGCTGAAAAAACATTTCATAAGGGGCGGTGGCGTAGGTGTAAAGCAGGAGTTGATGGTCAGCCAAAGCCTTAGGGTGTTTTGGCGAGCCATAACGGCTCAAATAATCAGGCGATGCGGCTAGCATGCGGCGAGTGTCGGTCAAGCGTCGAACCACCAAGCTTGTATCAGGTTCACTTTCACGAGTCCGAAGCGCCACATCTATGTTGTCGTCAATGATGTCGTAGTAGCGATTTTCAGCAACGATGTCCAAGCGAACATCGGGGTACTGCTGATTGAATTTTGGCAGCAGGGGCAATATATGCTGCAAACACAGCGATAAAGAGGCGGTGATGCGTAACACACCCATTGGGTGGCTTTTGGTCGCGGAGACTGCGTCTGTGGCGCCTTGCATCGTCTGTAGCGCGGCCTTGGAGTTAATGTAGAAGTCCTTTCCTACCTCTGTCACAAACAGTCGACGAGTACTGCGCTCTATTAACCTAGCCCCAAGGCGATCCTCCAGCGCAGCCAAGTGACGGCTAGCAGCGGCATTGGACAGGCCCAACGCCTCTGCTGCTTTGCTCAAACTGCCTAGCTCTGTGATCGTCACAAACAGTTCATATTCAGTCCAGCGATCCATCAGTATTATTCCGTTGAGCGAAAATGTCATTTCCAGTTTTAGGCTTTTTCATTGTAATTGCTACTACTAACCTATCTCTATCCCTTGCAGCAGAGGTTTTCCGAGCTGAAGGCGAATTGATAGGAATTAAAATTGAGCACTAATTTGGAAGTAGTAAGAAACTATTTTAAATTCTGCGTTGATGGAAAGGATGTAAATCGCGTGACGGATTACTTTGCGGACGATGTTGTAGTTCATCGGCCGGAGTGCGCTACTCCTATCATGGGAGTACGGCTTTTTAAGGAGGCGTTGGCCCTGAATGTTACTGATCGATACGAATCGATATGCACAACCTTCCAGAAAGAAATTGTTGCTGGAGATGTAGTAGTAGTGGCATTGAAGCACCAGGCCAAAGGATCTAACACGTGGCACGGATTTGATGTCGCAGGAAAAGACCTCGAGTGGACAGCGCTAACGTACTTTCGATTTAATGCAGATGGCAAGATTATTGAGGAAATTGTTGAGCGAAATGAATTATTCATGGCTAAACAGCTAGGCATTATTGAATACGTTTAAGTAACTTGTGTCGTCTGTGCTTTTTTCTCCAAGAAGCCAGTTGGTATTCGATGCTTCTGAATCAGGCGAGCTTCAGGCAGTCTAGACGCCGGCACACGAGTCGAGACCTAATTGCTTGGTGTCGGCCAGAGCTTGGCCGATATACCTAATTTCCCGGACGCTGCAACTGTTGCTGGCGCTTGTTCCTAACTGGATGAACAGTTTGCCTAAGATGCAGTACAAGCCTGAAATTATGAGCGATACCAAACACCAACGTTATCAATCCTGCGGCCCAACACCCGATCGGCCTAGCATTCAAGCTTGTTTTTGCCCCTCGAAAATGCACGCAAAAGGATAAAAAAAATGAACAAACTTATTTCTGTGGTTGTTGTAGCGACTTCATTTGCCGTTGGTACGGCATTCGCTCAAGTACCCGCAAAACCTGATGTGGCCGGCGACGATCAAGCTGGAGTATTAAACGAATGCTACAAAATCGTTGGCGTTCAGCCCCGGACAGCGTTGCAGCCTTGCCTTGAGCGTATGACTCGCGAAGCCACGTCACAAATGAATATCGCCTACAAAAAAATGGAAGCTGATACAAAGGCGATCGATTCGAGTGCAACGGCCAAAGCCCTTACCTCGCTGCTCGCTTCTCAGAAGGCTTTCGAGAAGTTCAAGGATGCACAGTGTCAGTGGGAAGGTGACGCCTCCATGGGGGGCTCGGGCTCTGGAGATGCTGCAAGTTCCTGCAAAGTCGATTTGATCCGCTGGAGAACGAAGCAACTTTCCGATTAAATTCATTGATATAGTCGGCTGGTCAGCCCTCGCACGAGACCTGTTCGCCATTGAAGCCACGATCATGGAGCTGTCAAACTGGTTTGAGGCGCGTGGCTCAGCCGATGTCGTCGACAACGTTCGTGGCATCTTAGACACCATCGACAAGAATGAAGAGTTCACCAGCTATATGCAGGTATTCATCAATTAGCAATGAAATGTTAGCGAGCCAGGACTGACCGGGTTTTCAGCGTGATCATCATCCGATTCAAGACCACAGCACCCAATATGCTGGAAATCAATCCGCATTTGAAAAATCGTTTCTTGATATTACAAAGCAAAATGATAATAAGTTAGTTAAGATGGTTTTTTGCCGTACGTTTAAATGGAATGCTGTATGAGGCTCCTAGGGCAAAATCCGCGGTTCACGATTGTTTTAGCTATTTTTTGCTCCTTCTCAATGGTACTTGCGGCGAGAATTACTTACCTCGCGATTTTCTCTCATGAATTTCTGAATAACGAAGGCCGCAAACGCTCCACGCGAATTATTGAAACCGTCCCCATTCGCGGCACCATATTTGACCGATTCAATGAACCCTTGGCGGTTTCCACACCCGTCAGCACTCTATGGGTAAACCCTAAACAGTTCGCCCCAACCAAACAGCAGGCAATACTATTAAACGAGCATCTTGATATTGATGCCTCGCTGGTTGGCCATTTGAGCTTGAACACCCAAGGCAAGTCCTTCGCTTACCTGGCCAGAAGGGTTGATCCACAGATTGCAAGCAAAGTAGTAAAACTGTCGATCCCCGGCATCTATGAACGCCATGAGTACAAACGATATTACCCGCAGTCTTCGATGGTGGCTCAGACATTAGGCTTTACCAACATTGACCAAAAAGGCATTGAAGGCCTCGAACTACTGTACAATCATCAACTTTCCGGCACGGCCGGTCTGGAAGAACGGACTTTAAACTTACACAAGCGACTCACCAGCGAAATCCTTGTACACAAGCCCGTCATACCCGGAGACGATCTGTTTTTAACCATTGACTCCACGCTTCAGTACTACGTTGAAAAAGCATTACTGAAAAGCGTCAAGGAGAATGCTGCCCGGTCGGCAAGTGCCATTCTTATAAACGCCAAAACCGGAGAGATATTAGCACTGTCCACAATGCCCTCGTTCAACCCAAATGCGCGTAAAAGCTTAAGCACGAACGCCATCCGGAATCGTGTATTTACGGATATATATGAACCAGGTTCAGTCATAAAACCATTCAGCATGGCCGCCGTTCTGACAGCAGGCATCGTTGACAAGAACGCAATCATTCAAATAGCACCCGGCTTCGTCAAGATTGACGGATATACGATTCGAGATGTAGGCAGGGACAAACAGTTAGACCTACCGGGCATTATTCGCCGCTCTTCTAATGTGGGTATGAGCAAGGTTGCGATTCCGACGGGAGGAGCAGCCATTTCACGATTATTGATCGAGCTGGGATTCGGAGAGAACACCTCGATCTACTTTCCGGGGGAAAGTGTTGGGACTGTTCCAACCAGGCAAGTATGGTCAGATATCGCCACAGCAAGCCTTTCGTACGGCTACAGCTTATCGGTCAATCTGGCTCAACTTGCTCAGGCTTATACCGTCTTTGCCAATGATGGAAACCTGGTTCCATTATCGATCATCAAAGGTGAGGCACAGCAACCCCGCAATGTCATAAGCCCGGAGGTCGCCAACAGTATTTTGGACATGATGGTGCATGCAGTCGATGGACCTGGAGCAGGCGGAAAGCGCGCAGCTATCGAAGGTTATGTCATTGCGGGTAAAAGTGGAACCTCTCGCAAGGCATCCGGTGGCGGATATCAAAATAATACCTACAGAGCCATGTTCGTGGGTATCGCTCCGGCCAATGCACCTGAGTTCATTATGGCTGTATGGGTCGACGAGCCCTCCGCCAAGGGTTACTTCGGGGGAGCGATTGCAGCACCGATTTTTAAGGAGGTACTTGAAGATGTCCTTCGTATCAGAAATGTACCGAGTAGCCAAAGTCAAAATTTACCAGCAGCCCCAGGCACCGTTGGCGCAGAACGTTCCGGCCCGGTCTAGATACCCGTCGGCTCAGAGCAGTAAGGCCGCTGGCGATCGTGCGGCTTATTGATCAGCACAAATCCCTGTGTGCTTGGTGAGCACGAAGCGCTTATCGCCCACTCGCCTAATCCAGAAAATTCTCATGTCGTCTTCTCAGATATCGCCATAGCAGGCATGAGTGGGATCGAGTTGTTCGAACGTGCATATGCCAATTCGTTAAATTCGGTAAATACTGATCAAAACCACAAAACAAGTTTATTAATTAAGGGATATTGTGAAATCGATACTTACGCTTTTCTGTTATATTACTTTCGTTTCATCTCCCTTGGCCGCAGCCGCCCTTAGCGCACCTCCCTCTATCGAAGCAAGAAATTATATTTTAGTGGACGTCGACTCCGGACAAATTCTCGCCGCCCGCAATCCGGATGTCCGCGTCGAACCCGCTTCGACCACAAAGTTGATGAGCGCCTATCTGGTGTTCCAAGCCCTCAAAGAAAACAGGATTGCCCTGGACCAGCGGATCGCGGTTAGCGATACGTCTTGGAGGAAGCCAGGCTCAAGCATGTACATCGACCCCAGAATGCATGTGCCGGTGGACGACCTCATCAAGGGCATGCTTGTGCAATCCGGCAACGACGCTACCAATCTTCTAGCAGAAACGTTAGGTGGTACTACAGATGGATTTGTATCCGTGATGAACGCCCAGGCGCGCTTACTGGGGATGAGCAACACGACCTTCAAAAACCCGGATGGGTTGCCGACGCCTGGACACCTGACCACGGCACGCGACCTAGCCATACTGGGCGTCAGAATCCTTCAGGATTTTCCTGAGTATGCTCACTATTTCTCTATCAAACACTATTACTACCCCGGCACTCCATCATCCAACGACACCAATCGAAACCAACTGCTGTTTCGTGATCCCTCCGTTGAGGGTTTGAAGACCGGCCACACGAATGCTGCTGGATATTGCCTTGTGGCATCGGCCGCAAGAAACTTTGGTGATTACGGAAAGCGGCGAATCGTTGCCGTGGTACTTGGCGCGGCGAGTGACAGAAAAAGAGTTAATGAGACCCAGAAGTTAATGAACTGGGGCTTCCGCGCCTACAATGCTGTCAGGCTCGATATCAAGGGCAGCACATATGAAACTATGAAAATATGGAAAGGTGAAAAGGACTTTATCAAACTTGGGATTACTCCGTCTGCTATTGCAGTACCTGCAGGATCAGTACCAGATATCGAAACGCAGTTTGATATCCCTCAGCCACTATCCGCCCCAATCGCCGTGGGTCAGCAGGTGGGGCTCATGAAGGTGAGTTTGAATGGTCAACTATTGCGAGAGATCCCAGTTACAGCGCTCGAAGAAATTAAAGAAGCGAATTTTTTCGTGCGGCTTTGGGATAGCCTATTTCTTCTTTTCAAAAATATGTTGTGAATAACCTGATATTGGTGTTCATCTCTGCTTCGTCTCATACCCTGCACAAGACGGCTTGACGAGCCCATGCCTTCGAAGCTGAATGTCTGCTTCTGGCCGGAAGCGGCCAGCCAGCAGTGACAACAGAGACTGCGAATTTCATCAGCCAATTCCATGATTCACGAGCACTTGGTCGTGACCGCCCAGCCGTGAACCAGTGGCTAATGCAATCCCCGAGCTGAACCTATCGTTGACTGCCAGCCTGACCAAATTGATGACCGTGTACGTCGCGACCAATGAGGTACAGGGCGGCCGATTACGATCCGACGATGAAGTCACCGTCAGTGAAAACGCTTGGCACACCGAGCGGTCGCGCATGTTCTTCGATCCGCAAAGTAAGGTTGCCATCCATGACCTGTTGCGCGAAATTGTCATCGACTCGGGCAATGATGCCAGCGTCGCACTCGCCGAGCATATTGCCGGCGATCAAAACAGCCTCGCCAGGTTAGAACGTCACAGCGAAGCGGCTGGGGCTTCGCGACAAGCACTTCAAGAACCCTACCGGTCTTCCTGCGCCGGAACATTATTCTTTAGCGCTAGATATGGCGAAGCTCGCACGGACGATCATCAACGATGAGTCGGCTTACTACTCGCTCTATAAGCAGAAACACTTCACCTGGAATGGCATACGCCAACCCAATCGAAATTTGCTGTTGTGGCAGGACGAGCCCGTGGATGGCTTGAAGACAGGCCTCGGAGGCTGCGGGTTGCTGCATGGTCTATGTGAAGGCCGGTCAGGTCCTGTCGGAGCCTATTCTTTGGAAAGGGATAGATCGTACGCTGCACGTAGGTCGCTGGATGATATCTCCCTGACCTTGCCAAAGGATCGGAATCGTAAAGTCGAAGTTCGCGTCAAAATCGACCACCCTCTCATGGACCCTCTCGCCATGGGTACCATCGTGAGCAGTCTGGAAATTTACGACGGCGAAAAGAAACTGGCCTCGAGGCCTCTCATCTCGTTGGAAGAAGCCCGGGCGGGGGGTGGTGGAAACGTGCTGAGGACTCCCTGCATCAGTTCTTTCTAAACATGCCCGTGAGACAGAATTCACCCTACAAATAAATCGCAGCCCTCTTCGCAATGGGTCGGGCGAACTGTTGCGGTGAACAGGTACGATCTGGAGTCAGGCTGAGCTTAGTTTGAATTGTTTGACCTCTCATCGCTTCTTCCAGAGTCAAACTGGCTAAGGTGCTGGTCGGGCCCACCAGGCACCGGCCGATGTCTTTTGTTACGATGGAAGTTCATCCCTCCGGTTATGCCACTCAGTAAGGTGACAAACGACCATCACGCATCAGTGTTTTCGAACAAGGAGCCCCTCATGGGTAAAGAACCTGTGGATGATCCGACCATTACAGGTCATTCCGCCAGTGATGAAGGCATCCCAGCCCCTAGCGGAGCTGCCAACCTCATTGATACCGATTATGTTATCGGGCAAGACAACATCAAGGGGGAGTTCTCTTTCTCCCTCGATATCCACGGCAAAGTATTCATCATTTCTGCCGCTGCGATTTTGCTTTTCGTCGTCTTAACGCTGGCATTGCAGAATGAAGTGGAGCCCCTATTCAGTGCGATTCGCAACTGGCTGACCGGTCACCTTGCGTGGCTCTTCATGAGCATCGCTAATATCTTTGTCGTGTTGTGCCTGGTGCTCATCGTGTCACCTTTGGGTAAGGTCAGACTGGGTGGCAGAGACGCCAAACCGGATCACAGTTATGTCGGCTGGTTTTCAATGCTCTTCGCCGCGGGCATGGGCATTGGCCTGATGTTCTACGGCGTTGCCGAGCCGATGTCCCATTTCGCAGCGTCTATGGGGGGTGTCACGGTTGATGCCAGCGGAGCCCGCACTGACTGGGCACCATTGAACGGAGCGGCAGGGGACGCCAAGGCTTCAGCGGACCTGGCAATGGCGGCCACGATCTTTCACTGGGGTTTGCACCCATGGGCTATCTACGCAATCGTCGCGCTGTCGCTGGCCTTATTCTCCTATAACAAGGGTTTGCCGCTCTCGATCAGATCGGTTTTCTATCCGCTGCTCGGGGAGCGCGTGTGGGGTTGGCCGGGACACATCGTCGATATTCTCGCCGTTTTTGCGACCCTGTTCGGCTTGGCAACTTCCCTTGGCATTGGTGCAGAGCAAGCCGCCGCCGGTCTCGAATACCTGTTTGGTATTCAGTCCACGAACGTCAGCAAGGTCATGTTGATCGTAGGGATCACGCTGGTTGCGCTGTGGTCCGTGCTTTCCGGTTTGGACAAAGGCGTAAAGATGCTTTCCCAGATCAACATGGGGCTAGCTTTGCTGCTGTTGATGTTCATTATCGTGGTTGGCCCCACACTGGCGATCTTCACCGGCTTCTTCAAAAACCTGGTGACGTACGTGGAGTATCTGCCTGCGCTGTCTAATCCCTTCGGACGCACCGACAGTGAGTTCACGCAGGGCTGGACTGCCTTTTACTGGGCCTGGTGGATCAGTTGGTCGCCATTTGTCGGCATGTTCATCGCCCGTGTGAGTCGCGGCCGTACGGTGAGGGAGTTTCTTATCTCGGTACTGCTCGTGCCCTCAGTGGTATCGGTGCTATGGATGACCACCTTCGGGGGCACCGCCATTGATCAGGCCACCATGCAGGGGCTGGTTGGTGTCAAAGACGCAGTCCTGGAGTTGAAACTGTTTGCGATGCTTGAGGGCCTGCCACTTAAAGAGATCACTTCGTTTCTGGGCATCATCCTCGTGATAGTGTTCTTCATCACTTCGTCGGATTCCGGGTCATTGGTGATCGACACCATTACCGCTGGCGGCAAGGTCGATGCGCCTGTCCCGCAGCGGGTATTCTGGGCGGTTATCGAAGGTGTGATCGCGATCGCATTGCTGTTGGGGGGGGGCTTGTCGCCCTTCAGGCGATGGCGGTGTCAACCGGTTTGCCGTTCGCCATCGTGCTGATGATCGGTTGTGTCTCATTGGTGAAAGGACTCATGTCGGAGCCTCGATAGCGAGGCTATTGATTCTCTACCCTTCCCCAACGTTCAAAGGCAGGGGTGCCGCCCATTCGGGTCGCGCCTCGGCATCAGACCGAGGACCGCATGTTTCAAGAAGTCGTCAGCTTTTTCATCAATTACACATTTATGGGCATTTCTTTAGCCAACTGGATTTTTGCGGGGTCGCTGATCGTCATCAGCTTCGTGCTGGCGCGGACAGTGATCGGATTCTTCCTCAGGAGAATCGGGCAGCAATCAGCCCAGCCGAAAGCGCATCTGAGTCAAATCACTGTCGAAGTGCTATCGGGCACCAGTAATACTCTGCTTTTGCTAGCCTCGATCCTTATCGGTGTCGGCGTTCTGGATCTACCCGAGCGCTGGCTGGGGCGCGTGAGCAGTCTCTGGTTTGTGGTCGCTGCCTTGCAAGTTGGGTTGTGGGTTAACCGAGCCCTGGCGCTGGCACTTGCCCGGTATTTCCGCCGCCACAGCACTGCGGAAACCTACCAGGGCAGCGCGCTGGCAACGTTGAGCCTGTGGGGCGCCAAAGTATTTCTTTGGGTGGTTGTAGTCTTGGCGATGCTTTCCAATGTCGGCGTCAACATCACAGCATTCGTTGCCAGTCTGGGTATGGGGGGCATCGCGGTTGCGCTGGCGGTGCAGAACATTCTGGCAGACGTCTTCGCGTCGCTGTCCATCGCAGTCGACAAGCCTTTCGAGGTGGGGGATTTCATTGTTGTGGGCTCGCTGTCAGGAACAGTAGAGCACGTGGGCCTGAAGACCACGCGCATCCGCAGCCTGGGAGGTGAGCAGATTGTAATGGCGAATGCCGAGATGATCGGGAGCACGATTCAGAACTACAAGCGTCTGCGAGAGCGCCGAATTGTGTTCGATCTGGCGTTGACTTATGGCTGTTCAGCTCAACAGATCCGCGAGGTCCCGCAACGTATCGAAGGCATCATCCGGCAGCAAAAGCTCGCCCGCTTTGACCGCTGCCATTTCCGCAACTTTGGTAGCAGTGCCTTGGAGTTTGAAACGGTCTACATCGTGCTCGACCCTAGCTACAACGTGTACATGGACGTTCAACAAACAATTAACCTAGCCATTGTCGACGCCTTCGCTGAATTGGGCGTGACCTTTGCCCACCCTTCCCGCACGGTGTTCATCGAAAGCGTCCCGACCAGGAATAGGCTAGACAGTTACGCGACCGGGGGTCATGAGCAGACTGCCAGCCATCCTGACAGGACTGACCATTGATGATCCAGGCATGCGTTACGCCGCTTAGCTCCAAAGCGATCCTAGAGGCGTTGAGTGGCTGTGGTGCGTCGCGACCTGAGCCTGCAATAGCTCGGCCGCCGCCAGTGCATCGGTGAGGGCATGATGGGCATGGTACATCGGCAGGTTGTACCGGGCCCGGCTGTCGGCGAGGCGGATCGACAGCTGAGGGCGGCGCAACAGTCGCCCCAGCCAGCCGAGTTTCTGCCGGTACAATCTTGCCTCCAGTTGCATTGTGTCGATAACCGGAAATTGCAGTCCTTCGCCCAAATGATCCAGAAATGCCCGATTGAGGAATGCACGCTCAATGTTGCGGTAATGGACAACCATCACCTTCCCGGCCATCGCTTTCAGAAGCGTCTCGTAGATCGCCTCGAACGCTGGCGCGTTAGCAACCTCTGCGTGGGTGATGTGGTGGAACGTGACTGATTTTCCGCTCAGCTCTGAAACGGGCTGTATGACCTGGTAGTGCGCATGCTGGCATTGAATACGCCGAAGGGTAAACGGCAGCAGACCGATGCTGACAATGCTGTGCGCTTGTGCATCAAGGCCCGTAGTTTCCACGTCCAGTGCCAGAAAATGCACGTGCTCGACAGGCGTGTGTGCAGCCACCACACCGGCTCGATAAAACCGCCGCAGCGCAGGATGTCTCGCTTGCTGTGACAACTCGCCGAATCTGGCTGGCCAGTCCAGAACGGCATCAGTGCTGGGTTTGGCTATTGTCATTTCGGCAATCGTCCCTTGGGCGGATATCGAAAGCGCAGGAAATTCTGGCCGTTGCTAAGCACTTGAAACGCTTCTTTGAGATTGTGCCGCTCACTGTGAGTGAAACGCTCGGGCTCGATGTAGTTGTCAGGGGTCATGCCGTGCTCCACCGCATCTGCCTGGTGCCGGATGCGTACCATGGACAGAAACTCAAGGGCATACTTTAGGTGCTTCACGGCATCGGGTGGCATCATGTTGGCTGCTGCAATCGCGTCCAGCCGATCAAACGAGTTTTGCGCCGTGCTGCCGCAGGCGAGTGCGTGGATGCGGATCAGATCCGTCAGCGGTGCAGTGCCCCGTCGTTTGAGGTTGATGATGCGTTTTTGCTGGCCGTCCGTTTCGACGACAAACGTGCGGAAGAAACCCAAAGGAGGGGTCCGGTTGAGCGCTATCCTTGCCAGTGCACTCAGAAAGCCGGGGCTGGACGATGATTGGCTGGCGCACAGTACCTTGAGTTCCTGAATGAGATCGAGCTTCCCGTAAACCCCATCCAGATCAAAAAAGATGCAACTGTGCAACAGCGCCGAAGGGCTTGGTTTGTTTATCCACTGCCAAAAGTAATTGCGCCACACGCTGATGGGTTGGCGCCATTGCTCATTGGTCGCCATGATGCCGCCCTTGCAATAGGCGTAGCCGCATTCGGCCAGACCATCGCTTACAAAGCTCGCCAGGCTTCGAAAGTACGCATCGTGCAGGGTCGCGTCGTAGCTATCGTCCAGGACAAGGGCATTGTCCTGATCCGTCACCAGCAACTGCTCGTCCCGCGCCATCGAACCCAGCGCCATAAAACAGTACGGCACTGGCGGCGGGCCATATTTCTTTTCGGCCAGTTCAAGCAGGCGCTGTGTAAACGCCCTGCCGATTCCAGAGATCGCGCTGCCGATCATATGAGCCGTGGCGCCATCGCGGACCATGCGAATGTAGGTACCCCTCAGATCCGTCAGCAGTGATCGCAGGCTTTCGACAGAGGTCTGGTTTGATATTCTGCTGACGAGGTACAGGCTGCTGTGGGACTCGTAGCGGATGATGTCCGACAGGTTGATCAGCCCCGCCGGTCTGCCATGCCTCAGCACAGGCAAGTGGTGAATGTTGCGGCGGAGCATTACCAGCATGGCCTCGAAAACCGAATCGTCAGCGTCGATCGACACAGGATCCTTCGTCATGATTTCGCTGACGCGGGTTTGCTCGCCGTCGATCCCGGCTGCCACGACCCGGGTACGCAGGTCCCGGTCGGTGACAATGCCGCAGATTTGGGGCGATTCCTGCCCGACAGCCATCATCACCACCACGCACGCCACGCTTTGCTCAGCCATTATCCTGGCCGCGTCCCCTACGCAGGCGTCAGAGCCTACCCAAACCAGTGAGCGCGACAGCAACGCGCGGCATCGAAGTTGAATCAACTCGCTGGCACGGCCCTGGGCCTCCACAGCAGACTTGAGCCTGGAATGGCCCTCGGCTTCGACAAAGTCAGCGAAAGCGTCATGGTGCGCGCAGAGTTCTGCGAACACTCCTGCCGGGATGAAGTAGATGAGGCTGTCTTCCAGCGCTCTCGCCGGAAAGCGCACTTTGTTACTTCGCAGCAGCCCCGCCTGGCCGAAGATATCGCCCTCGACCAGCCGGTTATACAACTCGCCGTTGCGGCGGTAGATCTCAACCGCACCGCTGCGTACATAATGCAGGTCCTGGATGGTGGCCCCGGCTTCAAGAATCTCGCTACCGGCTTTGAAATAGCTGACTTCAATCCGCCGCGCGATGGTCTCGACCACCTCCTTTGGAAGAACATCGAAGGGAGCGAAACGGAGCAGATGGTTGATGATTTCTTCTATTTCAACTTGCATGAAACCTCATATCGAGCGGGGCCAGGCCTAAGGCTTCGCCTCATCAGAGATGCTGATTCTGCCTGACATCATTGCCACGGGATCACATCTTTTTGCGAGCGACAAGTCGGACACTCAAGGGAACTGAAATTCCGGACCTGGCGTGGACTGTGATTTGTGCATGTTAACGTTGAACCTTTCCTGCGCAGCGTGCCCACATAACGGGTGCGTAGCTGTTCACCGCAACGCCCTCATGCTCTTCATACATGGAGCTTGTAGACCGATGTTGGACACCGTCGCATCATTTCTCAGCATCACTGCGGTGCTAGCATTTCTCAACAGACGTTATGTGGGTTTACGTGGAGGTATATCAGTAGCACTGGTACTGTCACTTCAGGCGGGGCATGCGCGGTACGCGGTGGTATCGCTGACCTACATGGTCGTGGTGTTCTCCATTCTGGTTCAGGGCATGAGCATCGGAACGCTGGTGAAGCGCGTTATTCCTTGCAGGAAATGAGCACGGGTCGCCAGGGCTGACGGCGGTTTCACGGGAGCGAGGCGGCAATGCACGCTCTCAACCGCGCCTTGTCAGCGTCAAGCGTCATCGCCGACTCCGCCCGTTCGAGGATGACGCCGATATGACGGGCGCCCACGTCGGCGTATAAAGCCGGGCTGGAGTGCGCAAGGCTTGTAAGCGCTTTGACAAGACGAATGTTGACCTCGATGAGTGCTGCGCCGTCACGCGCAATCGGCGAAAAGAAGTCATCAAACATGTCTTCCACGGACAGCCCGTGCGCATGCACGCGGCTGTATTGTGCTTCAGGCTTTTCCAACGTGCCATACATCGCCTGTGCATTGAACGCGCGAATTCCCCTGCCGATGACATCGATTGCTGTGCCCGGGTCATTCACGGCGGGCGAAAGCGCCCTCGATGCGATCTCGGACAATACGGACAGACCAAAGCGAGGGTCATGCTCGAAGGTTCTACGAACGCCAAGGGTGACAGCGGACAGGATTTGCCTTACCTGAGATTCATCCGGCGGCTCGGTGCTTGTTCTCATTACCCGTGCTAGCAGCTCGCCCTCATTTACAAAGCTGCCGGGCAGTATCTCAAGATAAATAAGCGCAGCATGTCTCTGCGCAAAAGCGTCCAGCGCAGGCACGTCGATGTGCTGCACGTAGCCCACTTCCCGACTGCGAATCGGGAGCAGTGGCAGAACCTGCACCGGTCGCTCCGGGTAGGCGCATCCGCCAAGGTAAGGCAATCGGCGGCGTTCCGTGAGCGCACTGATGGTGGCGGCCTCAACCCGGTCGATCGTCTCACCTACCCGGCCAAGCCTGGACAGATGGTCGATCCATCGCAGCAAGGTGTAGACGATCAGGACCACCACGGCAAGAGTGACCGCGAACAAGATGACCCGCCCCTGAGCGCCATACGCACCCGTACTTAGAGCGATGATGCCGACCAAGCTAAACAGGAACGAGCCAATGAAGGTCGACAGCGCGTTCTGAGTGGTCGAGTCCTCCATAACAAGTGTTGTAGCGCGCGGGGTGGTGCCCGTGCTGGCTGCTCCGTAGGCTGTGACCATGGTGCTTAGAGAAAATGTAGTGACGGCCAGCATGCTGGACGCGATGATGCCGAGAATCTTGTCGACGGCATCAGCGCCTATCTTGCCCGGCAGGTCTAGAGGAATGTGGTCTCTGAGAACGACAGCCAGCAACGCCGTCACAACGCCTAGCATGGAAAACAGTCCCGCTCTGAACCACAGACGTCTGGTTGTCCGAATCAACAGCCATTGCCACCGAGCAACCATTGCGAAACTCCGCTGTTTCGTGAGGATGAGTTGGATGATATCTGTAGCAACTAATGACTAGGCGGCTTTCTGAAGTTGAACAAGCCCCACAGCAAACCTACCACTGCGGACGCAGAGGAAGCGCACAGCACGCTCAGCTTCGCTGCTGCCAATAAACGGTCGTCGTCATAGGCCAAACCTGCGATGAAAATCGACATCGTGAAGCCAATGCCGGCGAGAAGACCTACGAGAATCACACCGCGCCAAGTTACCTGTTCCGGCAGCTTGCAGAGTCCAGTGCGAACCAGCAGGAAGGTAGCGAGCACCACGCCGATAGGTTTGCCAAACACTAACGCTGTTACGACGCCATAAACAACTGGAACCACAGATGCATCGCTTAGCTGAGCGCCATGAAAACTGACTCCAGCATTCGCAAGCGCGAACAGCGGCATGATGACGAAAGCGACCCACGGATGGAGAGCCTCCTGAACTCGTTGCACAGGAGGCATCACTTCACGCTCGGCAAGCCGGATTTGCTTGAGTGGTGCTGAGACCTTTTTCTCGCCCTGGTCTACCTGGTGCGTGAGATCTCGGAATGCCTGAGACATTATTTCGAGTGGCCGCTCGCGGGACGGTGCAGACCATACAGGAGTTACAAGCCCAAGGATCACTCCGGCCAGTGTTGGATGTACACCGAGCTTGAGAAGGCCTCCCCATACAATCGCGCCCGGCAACAGATACAGCCAAGCCGATCCGATTCCCATCCTCTGCATGACAAAGACAAGCGCGAAACCTGTGCCTGCGATCGCCAGACCCACAAGGTGCAGGTTTGCGGTGTAGAACAGTGCAATGATGAGGATCGCAGCGATATCGTCGATGATTGCAAGGGCCAGCAGGAAGACCCGCAAGTTGGCTGGAATTGATTTGCCCAGAAGAGCAAGAACCCCCACGGCGAACGCGATATCGGTTGCGGTCGGGACTGCCCAACCGTGGGCAGACGCCGTACCCACGTTGTAAGCAAGGTAGATTCCCGCGGGAACCAGCACTCCACCCAGTGCCGCACCTAAGGGGAGCGTTGCCAGCTTTGCGTTGGACAGAGCGCCGTCTTGGATCTCTTGGCGAATCTCCATTCCGACCACGAGAAAGAAGATGGTCATCAAGCCGTCATTGACTAAGAAGTGCAGCGACTGACCTACGCTAAGAGATCCGATGGTAACGGCGACTGGAGTGTGCCAGAAGGCCTCATAGGAAAGGCTGGGCGCGCTGTTGGCCCAGAGCAATGCAATGATAGCGGCTAGTACAAGAACGATGCCGCTGAGGGCTTCGATATGACTGAATCGCTCGACCGCAGCCAGTGCTCGGCTGGTGAGAATCTGTGGTCGAGGGATGACAGTTGATGCGGGCGTATTTGGCGCAGGCACGGTTATTCCTCACCAGCGGCCCGACCAGTATTGGAATTTAACCTGCGGATCAGCACATTGCCTTACGCACCCAGGTGGATTGTACGCACGGACTAATGACTATCGCAAAGGTTAGAGGATTCTTAGATATGAGCGATTGTTGAGGAATGAGTGAATCGCCCCTAGTTTCGTAGACACCTCCAAGCCTTAAAATGAGGCCCATTAGGAGGTGCCATGAGCAACCAGCGATATCCCGAAGAATTCAAAATCCAGGCGGTCAAGCAAGTGACCGAAAAGCAGCTTCCTGTCTCGGAGGTGGCTGCACGATTGGGTGTGTCCGTGCACAGCCTCTATGCCTGGGTTAAGCGCTACACCAAGCCCCAAGAACAGCGCGTTGAGGAGGATGATCAAAGCGCTGAGGTTCGTCGTCTACGTGCCGAGCTGAAACGGGTGACGGAGGAGCGAGACATCTTAAAAAAGGCCGCCGCGTACTTTGCCAAGGAGTGCGGCTGAAGTACGCCTTTATTAAGCAGCAATCGGGTCATTACGCGATTCGACGGCTTTGCCTGACGCTCAAGGTTCATCCCAGCGGCTACTACGCGTGGCTATCAGAACCAAAATCTGCGCGAGCCAAGGACGATCAGCGACTGCTTGGATTGATCAAACACTCCTGGCTGGAAAGCGGTGGCGTTTATGGCTATCGCAAGATCCATGATGACCTGCGAGAGGTTGGTGAGAGCTGTGGCCGTCACCGGGTGGCTAGGTTGATGCGCCTTGAGGGTTTACGTTCTCAGACTGGGTATCGACGGAGGCCGGGAAAATATGGCGGTAAACCAGCCGTTGCCTCACCGAACTTACTGAAGCGCCAATTCGATGTCAGAGAACCCAACAAAGTCTGGGTCACAGACATTACCTACATCCGAACATATGAAGGCTGGCTGTATTTGGCCGTGGTGCTCGATCTGTTTTCACGCCAGATCATTGGTTGGTCAATGAAGTCGCAGATGACCAGCGACGTAGCCATTGATGCACTGCTGATGGCGGTTTGGAGACGTAAGCCGAAGCAAGAGGTGATGATCCACTCAGATCAAGGCAGTCAGTACAGCAGCTCAGACTGGCGAAGCTTCTTGAAAGCTAACAACCTGGTGGCCAGCATGAGTCGTCGAGGTAACTGCCACGACAACGCTGTGGCGGAGAGCTTTTTCCAGCTGCTAAAGCGGGAACGGATCAAGCGTAAAATCTACACTACACGCCAGGATGCTCGGGATGATGTGTTCGATTACATCGAGATGTTTTACAACCCAAAACGACGCCACAGTTTCAACAATCAGCTGTCACCGGTAGAGTTTGAAAAGCGTTACGCAGCGAGCCTGGAGAGTGTCTAGAAAACCCGGGGCGATTCAATTCCTCACGAGATTTACCCACAATCCGTTCGTTGGTCTCTGGGTACCCGACGCAGAGAACCACTTGATTGTCTTCCACACGACGTAGTCTGGCCACAACAGGCTCGCTAAGAATCTCCCAACGTTCTGTGGTCTGCGCCCGATCTATGAGAATTGTATTAATTCGGTACGCCCCGATGTTCAACTGGTGACTGGCCTTGCCTGCCAGCGGCGCCAGGAATGCTGCTGTATCAAGCCCGGGTAACAGCAGATGGATATCGCCGATTTTGGCTCGCAGCAGCAGATTTTTCCACCAGGAGTCGTATTCGACACGACCTACCTGCACAGAAGGTGCCTGCATTATCGCTATTAGAGAGCGTTGGTATTCAGCAAGACTCAGAGATTTGCGTTTGCTCGCATCCTTGTTGCCGCTGACCGAAAACTGACCCAGTAAAGGCTGTTCTGCCGACTGAAAACTGACCCAGGTGTTCAACTGCTTCTGCTCACTTTTCGAGCAGGAGAACACAGGGTGATCAGCATGGAAATGTTGGGAAAAATCCGGCGGATGTACTTCCGCGACAAGCTCTCGCTGCATCAGATAGCCAAGCGTACCGGGCTGTCGAGAAACACCATCCGAAAGTGGGTCAGAGCGCCCGAAGCCACTCAGCCGGCGTATCAACGGTGCGCAATCTTCAACAAACTCAGCCCATTCCACGACACGCTAGAACAGGCGCTGAAAGCCGATTCGTTCCGGGCAAAGCACAACCGTAGAAGCGCCAAAGCACTTTTCGAACAGATTAAGGCTGAGGGCTACGGCGGCGGCTACAGCCAGCTCACAGCGTTTGTGCGCACTTGGCGAGGTGAGCAAGGCAAGTCTTTACGCGCTTTTGTGCCACTGACTTTTGCTCTGGGTGAGGCCTTTCAATTTGACTGGAGCGAAGAAGGTCTGCTGATCGGCGGGCTGTTTCGCCGCATCCAGGTCTCCCACATGAAGCTGTGTGCCAGTCGCGCGTTCTGGTTGGTTGCCTATCCCAGCCAAGGGCACGAAATGTTGTTCGACGCCCATACGCGCTCGTTTGGAGCGCTTGGCGGAGTGCCGCGTCGCGGCATTTACGACAACATGAAAACGGCTGTCGACAAGGTCAACAAAGGCAAAGGCCGCACGGTGAATGCCCGGTTTGCTGTCATGTGTGCCCACTACTTGTTCGATCCCGATTTCTGCAACGTAGCCTCCGGCTGGGAAAAGGGCATCGTCGAAAAGAACGTACAGGACAGCCGGCGGCGTATCTGGCTCGATGCTCAAAACTGCATGTTCCACACCTTTGAAGAACTGAATACCTGGCTCGGTCAACGCTGCCGGTCACTCTGGAGCGAGCTGGTGCATCCGCAGTACAACGGGCTGACGGTGGCGGAGGTCTTGGAGCTGGAACGGGTCGAAATGATGCCGATGCCGACAGCGTTTGATGGCTACGTCGAACGTACTGTGCGGGTCTCCAGCACCTGCCTGATCAGCGTGGCGCGAAATCGTTATTCAGTGCCATGTGAGCGCGTCGGCCAGTGGGTTAGCAGTCGTCTTTATCCATCCCGGATCGTGGTTATCGCCGATGAAACGGTGATTGCCAGTCACGAGCGCCTCTTTGATCGAGATCAGGTCAGTTTTGACTGGCAACATTACATCCCGCTTATCGAACGCAAGCCCGGTGCACTGCGTAATGGTGCGCCATTTGCCGATCTACCGAAGCCGTTGCTGCTTCTCAAGCGGGGATTGAGGCGTCACACCAACGGTGATCGAATCATGATGCAGGTACTGGCTGCTGTGCCTATCGCCGGTCTCGAACCGGTGCTGGTGGCGGTGGAGCTGGTACTTGAGTCGGGAAGTCTGAGCGCCGATCACATCCTCAATGTCCTTGCCCGCCTGACCTCCACGGCACCACCTCCCTGCGTAGAAACCAGCCTGCAACTCAAGGTGGCGCCTGTTGCCAATACGGCTCGCTACGACCGGCTTCGTACGACCGATGAGGAGAACCGCAATGCGGGACTTAATGACAGAACTCAAAGAACTGCGCCTGCACGGCATGGCCAGTGCTTGGGACGAACTGGTCTCTCAAGGAACCGCCTCGACGGCTTCATCGAAATGGCTGCTGGAGCATCTGCTTCAACAGGAACAGGCGGATCGCGTGGTGCGCTCGGTGAACCACCAGATGAACATGGCAAAACTCCCCATGCACCGTGATTTAGCCGGCTTTGACTTCAGCGCTTCCAGCGTTGATGCCCGGTTGGTCAGCGATCTATCCAGCTTGGCATTCACTGAGACCGCGCAGAATGTCGTGTTCATTGGTGGGCCGGGAACTGGAAAAACACACCTAGCCAGTGCCTTGGCTGTATCCGGAATCACGGCCCACAACAAACGCGTGCGCTTCTTTTCTACGGTGGATCTGGTGAATCTGCTGGAGCGTGAAAAGTACGATGGCAAGGCAGGACGGATCGCCCAGGGGCTCCTTCGCACAGACCTGGTGATACTTGATGAGCTGGGGTATTTGCCCTTCAGCCAAAGCGGTGGAGCCCTGTTATTTCACCTGCTGTCCAAACTGTACGAGCACACCAGCGTGGTTATCACCACCAACCTCAGCTTCTCAGAATGGTCGAGCGTATTTGGTGACGCCAAGATGACTACAGCGTTGCTGGATCGGCTGACACACCACTGCCACATCGTCGAAACGGGCAACGAGTCTTACCGCCTTCAACACAGCACCTTGGCCGCCCAGACAAAGATCAAATCACGAGAACGAAAGCGCAAGGATGGAGATGATATCGAGGACGATCAGCCGTTTTGATCCACTTCTTAAACGCCCTGCTGCATGCCTACATGGGGTGGGGCTGGATGCGTCTTCAACTAGAACACTGCTGCTAAGCTTATCCACAATTGCTGGGACAAAAATCAGCAATCCGTCCTGGGTCAATTTTCAATCGGCAGGGTGGGTCAGTTTTCAATCAGCGCCGACAGACAGACGCCTCGAATGGCCTTGCTGTTGTCTTTTCGGAAGTTGGCGATGGTCTTGAAGTCCGGCATCAAACGCCCGGTCAACCACATCAGTTCGACGTTGCGTTGAGCTTCTCGCTCCAGCCGTCGGCTCGACTGGATGCGGTTGAGATAGCCGTAGATGTAGATCTTCAGCAAGATCGCGGGGTGGTAATCCGGCCGGCCAGTATCGGCTGGAATGGCACCTTCAAAACCCAGATTGATCAGGTCCAGTTCGTCGACGAAGACGTCGACTACGCGCACCGGATTGGTATCGCTGACGTAGTCGTCGAGGCTCTCGGGAAGTAAGGTGCCTTGGCCTCGATGTTCACCTTGGATAAAGCGCTTCATGGGCAATCCCTGCGATGAAATCCTCAGAAATCATAGCAAGGGTTCGCGAAGGCGTTTTTACACACTCTGGGCCGATTGCAGCCCTTCGTCAGAGGCATCAATCGACCTTGAGCGACCGTCACTTCAGGCAAAGATGAATCGATGAAGGGTAAACAGGTGGTACAGCATCGAAGCCACGATGATGCGCATTTCGTCGGTGTTATGATCCGAGCGTGTGTTTCTTGCCAAGAGATTGCCCATGGATCGCTTGTCTACCTTGTTGTCGCAGTTCGGCGTGCGCGCAAACCTGTTTTTCAACGGCAAACAGTGCGGCTTGGCGTCTTACGACGGCGCTGAAGGACGTGGCTATATCCACCTACTACAGGCTGGCAGTGTTAATTTACTGGGAGCCGATGGTAGGGGGTTATTGCTGACCCGGCCCAGCCTGATTTTTATGCCGCGTCCCAGCCGGCATCAACTGTTTGCCGGTGAATCCGAGGGCGCTCAGTTGTTGTGTGCATCGATGGAGTTTGGGGGTGGGGTCGATAACCCGCTGTCGGCTTCATTACCCGACTGTCTGGTGCTGTCCCTGGATGACCTGCCAATGCTGGCCGATACGCTGAAATGGATGTTCCGCGAGGCGGAGGGCTCGCACTGTGGCAAGGAGGCAGCGCTGGAACGGTTGTTCGAACTGCTGGTCATCCTGTTGTTTCGACATTTACTTGATCACCACCAGTTGCATACTGGGATGATGGCTGGACTGGCTGACCCGAGGTTGTCGCGCTCTCTTTCGCAGATTCACAACGCACCTCATCTTGCTTGGTCAATTGCGGGACTGGCGAGCGAATCGAACATGTCTCGCGCGGCGTACGCAGTGCATTTCCGGGCTGTTATCGGGCAGACGCCCGCCGATTATCTGTTGAGTTGGCGTATCAGTCTGGCGCAGAAGCGACTTCGTGAAGGCCGGTCGATTACATTGATCGCCGCCGAAGTCGGTTATGAAAGTCCCTCGGCACTTGCACGCGCGTTTCGACGCAAGACTGGCTACAGTCCTCGGGACTGGATCAAAGACGTGGCAGGCGGAGAATTGGGGGCGATGACCTGAAAGCATTGAACCACTCCAGGCCTTTCCAGTGGCAATCATCGACTCATCGGCGTTCCAGCGCCATGAGCGAATGACCGGCCACAAATATCGAGGCGGCAAGCAGCCCGATATCTTTGAGTAGAAACTGGCCTGGAGCGACTGAAATAGCGGGAAAACCGAGGCCGGGCTCAATCACGCCGGGAGTCGAGAACATGAAGCTCAAGGTGGTGAAAAACAGTCCGGCAGACAGCGCGCCACCTATCAAAGAAAGCTTCGGTGACAGCAAGCGACCTGCAATCAGTGTACCGATCGAGACTTCCAGCACGCCAAGTAGACTGGAGAAGGTATCGACGCTGAAAATGTCATAAACCCAGCCCAGAAATGGGTTGTTGCTCACCAGCGGAACAAGCCCGGCCGCTTCGTAGTGCGTGAACTTCATTCCGCCGAACCAGAAGAAAATGACGGCGAGCGCAAAATAGGCCCCATAGATACCAAGCGCCATGATTTTGAACCCGGGCGTTGAAGGGGTTTGTACGTTGTTGGTTTCGTAGTTTTCGATTCTTAAGGTTTTCATGATCAATGCTTCCAAGAGTGTGATGAGGAACGCTGACTTACAACCCTGCGCCGTGTGCGATGGGAGTAGAAACAGTGTTGCCTTTGTTTGCACGCTCGTGGCGTTTGAACGTATTGCATTCAATGCAGATCGTCTTGACTCATCCAGATTGAAGACAATCGCTGTATCGTATGGCGCCATCATTAAGTATGCGTCCGGCCAACACACATTCCTGACCCCAATACCAAAAACTATGGTGTCCACTTAATCCGCAGCGCGGCCACCCTGCTGGACGCCCTGCGCGCGGCGGACCGCGCCGGAGGTTTTGTCCTAGGCATCGAGACCCTCCGCGTGCTGAACCCGGATGACATCGAAGGCCTGTACCTGGTGTTTAACCGAGCTTTCCAAGTCCGACAAGCGGAGCTGAGCGCATGACCGGCGACGGCATCCATGAAGACGCGTTGCGCTACTTGGTGAAGTAACACGCGGTACGTGAGTGATCGTCGGCCGCATCAATGACGGTCCAACTTGGGGGCTGTCGATTCGCCTTGGCGGCACCGGCGGTCTGTCGCTAATGATTGCAATTGGCTGACTCCCGCCTGTCGGTACCGGAGGTGCTACCACTGATCACGGCGACTCGCTACAGGCTACGGGCTGCTATAACTTAAATAGGCAGGACAAAAGCAAGCAGCACGAAAGGATAAATCATGAAACCAAACATGAAACCTCCATCGACTACTGACGCCATCATCTACTGGACGCAATTAATTTGCATATTGGGTACTTTGATCCTGGTTGTAGCTTGGCTCTCTTAAGCCAGTATGGTTTGCGCCGTGTTGCTTAGCTCGTCCGACCCAAGCAGACTCACCGTCCGCTTTTCGCCAAAAGCGGTCACTCACTTTGATTAAAAGACCAGGGCGACTTATTTTCTGAGTCATTCAGGCAATACGTTTGAGGAACATTATTTGAAATTAGCGGAGGAGTTATTGAAGTTGCATGACGCGATTTGCGTCAAAGATGAATTAGCTGAAGATAAATCGGCTGATTAGCTTGTGTAGTTGCGTATTGCATACGCAATACGCGTGCAAGCCCTGTGATTGCCCACATGTGGCAGCCGAAGTATTGTTAGCTAGAACAAAGGGAGTTCTTGGAATGACGGCGAACTTCACGCTGATGTGGGCGATAACTACTTGCAGACTCCTGCTAGATAGTTCTCCATACGTTAATGGATCACCGGATGCCCAGTCTGTGATCCAGCGAAAGTGCTCCTGCACCGCGCGCGATGATGATTAGCAGCAATCCCGCCCAGGATAGGTGCGTCGGCCAGGCATCGGGGTACACGAAAACCTCAATAACAAAGGTCATACCCAGCAATGCCAAGGCGGATAGGCGGGTGAACAGCCCGAGCACCAGCAGCAGTGGAAATAGGTGCTCGCTGTAGGTCGAAAGGTGTGCCGCCAGTTCTGGAGAGATGAGAGGCAAGGCGTATTCCGTACGGAACAGCTCGTAGGTGCTCGGTGTAATTGTCAGAATGTCGCTGACTTTGGTACGCCCAGACATGAAGAAAATGGCGGCAATGCCGATGCGCGCCACTAACACCAGAAACGAATCGCTGATCAGATTGCCCAAACGGGTTGCAAAGCGGTTCCAGAGGCCACGCAGGGAATTGTCGGCGGCAGGTGAGCGGGTGTTGATGGTATCCATGCTGTGCTCCGTTGATGGCTTCAGCAACTAGTTGTCAGGAGTTCCGCCGTTACAAACGCGTCAGCACTCACCAGGCGAATAATGAGGTTTTCCAGATTCAGGTCAGACTCGACATCAATGGCCCAGTCGGCGGCGACATTGAGGGGCAGGTGAGCGGCGCAGGCGTCGAGAAAGGCACAGTCTGCGGCGCTGGCAGCTTGCCAATACACGCGGCCGGCCCTGCGTGTCAGTAGTGCGCCTTCACCTTGCCATTCGAGTTTTTCAGGCATTTCCCGTTGTTCACGATTGACGCACCAAATCGTGTAGGCGGGACAGTCCGGTAACCAGACCCAACGGGCGGTGTCCCGTGGTTTAAGCCGCAAGTTTCCCAATTCCGTAGCGGGAATCTGCGCCAAGTCCTTCAGCCCAAGACCAGGCTCATCAGCGGCGCAATGAACCTGTGTCCAGAGCAGATCCAGACGGGAGACGTCGCCCAGATAAGGCATGTCTTGCGCGTGCTCGAATTTGTCGAGAAAGTCGGGGAAGCCCGCTCCGTAATTCAGTAAACGTGCATCTGTTGGCGGTGAAAGCCGGGCATGTATGGCTGCGGCGCTTTTAAGCCAGTCAGTGCCCACCAGGCGCTCTACGGTAGGGAAGTTGCCTAGCAACGCATCCGTCGAGCCTTTGAGTACGGTATTGCGATAGACCGCAAAGCCTGGTTGTTGGGTCAGCGAATCCATCGTGGATGATTCAGTTCCAAACAACGCACTCACGAAGGCATCCTGAAAACTTGCGAGTGAGGGCTTCATATCGCCACCTTCAATTGCAGGGTTTGCCCAAGGTTCAATAACGTCTGCGCTCGGTTGCGCTCGGCCAGTAAAACGTCGAAAGCGGGGATGTGGTCGTCGCGTTCGATCAGTGTTGGACGCTGGCCAATCCGTTCAATCAGCCGCTGGTACAGCGACCAGACATCCTCGGCGACAGGGGCATCATGGCTGTCGATCAGTAACGTGGATTCACCCGGATCCTTAGTGAACCCCGCCAGATGGATCTCCATGATGGCGTCGGCCGCAAAGGCATCTAGATAGTCGGCGGCGCTAAAACCCAGGTTGTGCGCACTGATGTGCACGTTGTTGACGTCCAGCAACAAGCCGCAGCCAGTCACCGTGCTCAATTCGGTGAGAAATTCCAGTTCGCTGTAGTCATGCCCGTCCAGGTGCAAATAATGGGTCGGGTTTTCGATGGCAATGCGACGCCCGAGGGCGTCTTGTGTGCGCTGGATGTTGTTTGCGATACGCTGTAACGCTTGGTGTGTGCGAGGAAACGGCAACAGGTCGGGGTGGTATTGGTCGCGCCAGGCTGACCAGGCCAGGTGCTCGGAAATCAGTGCCGGTTGAACGCAATCAGCGAGCTGTTTCAGGCGTTTCAAGTGCTCCGGGTCCGGCGCGCAATCAGCCGCCAGCGAAAGTGACACCCCGTGCAACGACAATGGGTGCCGCTCGCCAATGGCCTCCAGCCATGCCAGACGGGGGCCGCCACCAACCATGTAGTTTTCCGGATGAACTTCGAACCAGAGACCTTCGACCGTGCAGTCGTGGGCCTCTTGGTAATGGTTCGGTTTGAGGCCAAGTCCGGCCCCGATCTGGAATGCCTTGTTCATGATAAGTACGTGCCCCCGTGGAGTTGACGTTACATTGGTGTGAGTGTGCCGGTGCCTTTTGGCGTCTTGATGGTGGTGCAAGTGCCAGCGGGAACGTTTTTCCAGGCGTTAGGCTGGTAATCCATTTTTGCCGTACCTGCGCACGTGGTACCTGCACCCGCCTTGCAATCGTTGTGACCGGCCATGGCGACGCCGTAGCATTTTTCCATGGCGCCTGCGGCGGCTGGGGTCTCGGCGGCAATGGCGCCGGCAGCAAAGGAGGAAAAGGCAACGGCGATGGCAGCAAGCTTCAGATTGTTCATGGTTATTCTCCGGGAGAATGAGGGTGGGTCGTCGCATCAGTGCAGGAGTACGCTGTGCTTCAGATCCGAAAGGTAGTTCGCTGAGTTTTCAAATCCGGTTACAGCCATCGCAAAAAATATTTTTAGAAACGCAAAATGAATCTGCTTGTTGCCATATGCCTTTGGCGGCAAGCATGATCCATCGCCAGTTATCGGCGCTGGCGTTATGCAACTACAGAATATTTTCATCCTCGTGTAACCAGAGTGGACGATGGAACGAACTTCACATAACGACGCATTGCGCAGCCGGGAAATCCATCTTCAGACCTTGTTCCTCGCGGGCCTGGGTGGAGACGAGCGGGCTTATGGCACTTTCCTCAAAGAGCTGAGCGGTCATGTACGCGGCTTTCTTCGAACCCGACTTCAGCGGCAACCGGGTGAAGTCGAGGATTTGCTGCAAGAGGTGTTGCTGGCTGTCCATAACGGTCGACAAACTTACCGTGCGGATCAACCGCTGACGGCCTGGGTGTTTGCCATCACCCGCTACAAACTCACGGATTTTTTTCGTAGCAGGTCGCGCAATGAACTGCTCAATGACTCGCTCGACGATGTGGCAGAGCTGTTTACCGAGTCGCTTCTGGAGCCGGAGCAGGCCCATCGCGACCTCGGCAAGTTACTTGAGCAACTGCCTGAGCGGCAGCGCTTGCCGATCCAGCAGGTGAAGCTTGAAGGCCTGTCGGTTGCCGAGTCCGCTCAACTGACCGGGCTTTCGGAGTCAGCGGTAAAGATTGGCATCCATCGCGGGCTTAAGGCGTTGGCCTACAGGATTAGAGGTACACGATGAAAACTGACGATCTTATTTCCATGCTGGCGACCGGGGTTACACCGGTCGACCGGCATGCGCTAGCCAAGCGTTTCGGCGTCGCTGTGCTGGTAGGTCTGATAATGGCATTCTTGCTGGTGATGGCCATGTTCGGCGCACGTCCGGATCTGGCCGAAGTGGCGGCAACTCCGATTTTCTGGGCAAAGATTGCCTTGCCCCTGTGCCTGATGGTCGGCGCGTTGAGCCAGGTTGTGCGCCTGGCGAGGCCCGGACTTACGCAAGGCGCTGGACAACTGTTGGTCATTGCTGCGGTTGCAGCGGTGTGGGCCGGCGCCCTCTATGGCCTGATGACAGCAGCCCCGGACGTGCGTGCTTCGATGATCTTCGGTAAAACCTGGCGCGTGTGTTCGCTGAACATCAGCTTGCTTTCGATTCCGGGGTTCATTGCGGTCTTTTGGGCGCTGCGCGGGTTAGCACCCACTCGCCTGAGACTGGCCGGCGCCTGCGGCGGACTGCTTTCAGGGGCGATGGCTACCATTGCCTATTGCCTCCATTGCCCTGAAATGGAAGCCCCGTTCTGGGGCGTCTGGTACTTGCTTGGCATGTTGATACCAACCGTTATCGGTGCACTGCTCGGACCGCGCTGGCTCCAATGGTAGTGGGGTTGAAAATCGCTAGTCATCCAGCGACTCCAACACTGCCCCTTCCGATCTGGCTATGGCCGCCAGCTGCCGCACGCCATAGGCAACTCTTGGCCAGAAGCGCAACGTCGTGAATGTCCAATACCGGCCAAAAGCGGTCGTTCGAGGGTCTGAAAAAACAGATGCAATTCAATATACCTGCTGACATTAGCCGTCAAATGTGCACACCGTGGTGTTCAAACTGGTGCTAAGGGCAAGGTTCCATTTCATAAGCCACTAATTGCGCTCAGATGGTGCGTTTCGTATACGTCTTATCTTGAATAAAGACATTCTCACGGCTGAATTTGAGCCTGCTCTGCCACGATCTCGCTGTTGTCTTCAGCCTTAATCAGGACATTGTTATCCTCATCTATTTGATACGGAACATCAGCCTCTACACCGTCGGTTCCCGTCTTGACGACCACATTTGTGTAGCGCTTGCCATCCCAGCAGCGGAAAACTAGAGTCGAATTTTCCCCTCCTGAAAGCGTCGAGCCGAGGCTCCCGATGAGTCTGCTGTCGGCGCCGGCGGTCAATATGCAGTTCTTGCCAGCCGTCAGCTTGCTGCGATCTCCTGCCATCAGTACGCAATCATCACCAGCAGTGAGTTTGCTCCGGTCACCAGCCGTGAGGTAACTGTTGCTGCCCGCTAGTAGCTTGCTGCGATCGCCCGCAGTCTGAGTGCTGTCGTTGCCAGCAGTGAGCTTGCTACGATCACCCGCCATCTGGATGCTTTTGGCGCCGGCTATCAACGTGCTGCGAGAACCCGCTGTTTGCGAACTACCCTTGCCAGCAATCAACATGCTCTTATGTCCGGCAATCTGCGTGCTGTCCTGGCCCGCAATCAATGAACTTTTATGACTGGCAATCTGGTTGCTTCCATAACCGGCAGTAAGACTGCTGTGCATGCCGGCTGTCAGACTGCTGCCGTAACCTGCGGTCAGCACGCTTTCAAGACCACTGATCAGCGTGCTGCCATAGCCCGCTGTAAGAAAGCTATTCATGCCACTAGTCAACGAACTGCCGTAACCGGCAATCAGTGAGCTGTTTTGTCCCGCTGTACCGGTACTTCCGTAACCCGCGGTGAGCGTACTGTCGCGCTCCGCCATTTGGGTACTGCCATAACCCGCAGTCAACGTACTTTGGTAACCGGCGGTCTGCGAACTGCCGTAGCCGGCCATCAGCGAACTGCCAAACCCTGCTATTTCCGTACTGCCGTAGCCTGCGGTGAGCGTACTGCTATCCAGAGCGGTGAGCGTACTTCCGTAACCTGCGGTCAGGATGCTGTCGTAACCCGCAGTCTGGGTGCTGCCATAACCCGCGATCAGCGAGCTTTCATAGCCTGCCGTCGAAGTGCTGCCATAACCTGTCGTAAGACTGCTGTTGTATCCGGCAGTTTGAGTGCTGCCATAGCCTGCAACAAGCGTACTGCTGTAGCCCGCAGTTGAAGTGCTGCCGTAACCGGTGGTCAGCGAACTTTCTTCTTGGGCGGTTTGAGTACTGCCGTAACCTGCGGTCAGTGTGCTTTTAAAGCCCGCAGTTTGTGTACTGCCGTATCCGGCAATCAGCGTGCTTTCGAAGCCAGCGGTTGATGTACTGCCGTAACCGGTAGTTAAACAACTTTTCTCTTGAGCCGTCTGGCAACTGCCATAACCCGTGGTGAGCGTAGATTCGTAGCCTGCTGTCTGGGTGCTGCCATACCCAGCAATCAGCGAACTCTGGTAACCCGCAGTCGAGGTACTGCCGTAGCCCGTGGTCAGCGAACTATTTTCCTGGGCGGTTTGGGTACTGCCATATCCGGCAGTCAGCGTGCTGTCATAGCCCGTTGTTTGAGTGCTGCCGTAGCCTGCAATCAACGAACTGTTGAACCCGGCAGTCGAAGTACTCCCATATCCTGTGGTAAGAGAACTATCTTCTTGAGCCGTTTGGGTACTGCCGTAGCCTGCTGTGAGCGTGCTTTCATGACCCGCAGTTTGAGTACTGCCATAACCTGCGATTAACGAACTTTCAGGGCCAGCGGTGCTCGTACTGCCGTAACCTGTGGTAAGTGAGCTGCCTTCCTGCGCCGTTTGGGTGCTGCCATAACCGGCAGTCAGGATGCTGCCGTGGCCGGCGGTTTGCGTGCTGCCGTAACCGGCAATCAATGAACTGTCGTAACCGCCGGTTTCAGTACTGCCGTAGCCGGCGATGAGGTCGCTGCTCTCCTGGGCTGTCTGAGTGCTACCGTAGCCCGAGGTCAGAATGCTTTTGTAGCCCGCCGTCTGAGTGCTGCCGTAACCTGCGATTAATGCACTTCCGTGCCCGGCGGTTTGCGAGCTGCCGTATCCGGCAGTCACCATACTCCCAGATCCAGTAGTAGCCGTACTGCCGTAGCCGGCGGTGAGATCACTCCCTTCCTGAGCCGTCTGCGTACTACCGTAGCCGGCGGTCAGGGTGCTTTCTCCCCCCGCAGTTTGGGTGCTGCCATAACCCGCGATCAGCGAACTGTCGGAGCCAGCGGTGCTCGTGCTGCCGTAGCCGGCAGTGAGATCGCTACCATATTGAGCTGTTTGCGTACTGCCATAACCAGCGGTCAGGGTGCTATCTTCCCCTGCAGTCTGCGTACTGCCGTAACCGGCGATCAACGAACTGTCGGAGCCCGCAGTGCTCGTACTGCCATAACCGGCAGTGAGCTCGCTGCCCAATTGAGCTGTTTGAGTACTGCCATAACCGGCCGTCAGGGAGCTGTCTTCTCCGGCGGTCTGCGTACTGCCATAACCTGCAATCAGCGAACTGTCTGAGCCAGCGGTACTCGTACTGCCATAACCAGCAGTCAGATCGCTACCCAACTGAGCGGTTTGCGTGCTGCCGTACCCGGCAGTCAGAGTGCTGTCTCCGCCGGCAGTTTGCGTACTTCCGTAACCTGCGATCAGTGAACTGTCGGAGCCCGCAGTGCTCGTGCTGCCGTATCCCGCAGTAAGATCACTACCTTTCCGAGCAGTTTGGGTGCTGCCATAACCAGCAGTAAGGGAGCTTTCTCCGCCAGCGGTTTGCGTGCTGCCGTAACCTGCGATTAGCGAACTATCCGATCCGGCGGTACCAGTACTGCCGTAGCCAGCGGTGAGATCGCTGCCTACCTGAGCCGTTTGGGTACTGCCATAACCGGCAGTGAGTGAGCTGTCTCCGCCGGCAGTCTGTGTGCTGCCGTAGCCCGCTATAAGTGAACTGTCGGAGCCTGCGGTGCCAGTACTGCCGTAACCAGCGGTGAGATCACTGCCTACCTGAGCCGTTTGGGTACTGCCATAACCAGCGGTCAGCGAACTTTCCCCTCCCGCAGTTTGCGTACTGCCATATCCGGCGATAAGCGAACTGTCGGAGCCCGCAGTGCCAGTACTGCCATAACCAGCGGTGAGATCGCTACCCACCTGAGCTGTTTGGGTACTACCGTAACCGGCGGTCAGGGAACTTTCGCCCCCAGCAGTTTGAGTGCTGCCATACCCAGCAACGATCGAGCTGTCGGAGCCGGCCGTACCAGTGCTGCCATACCCCGCGGTGAGGTTACTGCCCAAATTGGCTGTTTGTGTGCTCCCGTACCCTGCCATCAAGAAGCTTTCATCGCCGGCGGTTTGTGTACTGCCATAGCCGGCAATAATCGAACTGTCGGAGCCCGAAGTTCCTGTGCTGCCATATCCCGCAATAAGCGTACTGCTATTTCCAGCGGTCTCAGTGCTGCCGTAGCCTGCAATAAGCTGACTTTGATTGGCACCGGTGAGCGTACTACCATAAACAGCCGTTTCCAGTGTTTGCACAGCACGCACAGTTGTCCGGCGTCTGGCGGTCACGGAAGGACTGTCAGCTGTCTGCGCCAAGACGGGAATTACGGCACCGGTGTCTGGCTGCACTTCAGGGAACTCAATTGTTTCAACAAAATTCTTCGTCGATGACTCATATTTTGAGGCATTCTCAGAAATATAATCTAAAGCACTGCTTCGTGTGCCCACATGAACTACTTCAGCACGGGGGAACTTCACTCCCTCATCGTCATCCAGGAAAATCAGGTCACCCACAGCCACTTCGCAGACGACCCACTTCGCGTCTGCTTGCATGCTTAACTGAGCATCCGCGCCTTGTCCCCACAGAGCGCCAGCCAAACCATTTTCGAGCTTTACAGTGGGTTCCCAAAACTTGCACTCGACCAACCCAGAAACAGGCCAAATCAGACCACCGTGGTCGGTCATATTATTGGTGCATGTCCGCAGAGCCAGAACTTTTTCGGATTTCATTTTTCAATACCTTCACAACTAATTTCTCTAAAATCCCTTGGAGGCAAACGTCCATGACATGTACATATACAAATCCAAGACGGCCGGCTACTCTCGCAATGACAAATTGATTTGCCTGCGTCACACTGCAAACCGAACGATTAGATATTTAAAACGTAGAATGGCTGCTACTACTATAATTAACAGCAGGCAACTCGATAGACTAGCGGAGTTGCTATTACAAATTATAAGAATTTCCGGAGTTCATTCCCCGACATATCCCTTAAGATGCATGCAATCATTGACAAGCTCAACCTGCTTTTCAGCAATGATAATGCCATCTCCAACGGCATTACCCATGCCGTGTGTCTCGTCGTTGGCCGACGGCGAGGAATGGTAGCTTGCCGTCGCCCCTTTGGCTTCGTACTGACATTGAGCCTTGTCATGAGCCATATCAGTGGTGCGCCCATCTGTTCTTGTCCAGTTCTGGACAGCGGTCGTGCAAGCACATAACGTCAAAGTGAAGAAAATCATAAGCATAAGTTTCATGGCTTACTCCTACGCCCCCTCCCTCACTCTGCCATCCTTCATTGTGGATGGCGATTGGGTTAAGCATTGCACTTGCGAAAAATACTATGTCGTCATGCAGCTATCATTAAACGAATCAAGAAAAAAGTGAAGTAAAACGAAGTATATTTAATTGCCAATAAGAAATACTTAACCAGGAATAAGATCATGAAGCTTGATGCGAAGCAAATGCAGGCATTTCTTGCCGTCATCGAAAATGGCAATTTCGAAAAGGCAGCTGAGCATCTAAACGTTACTCCGTCAGCAGTATCCCAGCGGATACATGCACTGGAGGTTTCTTTGGGCAGTTCGGTGGTGCTTCGAGGACGGCCTTGCGAGCCGACTGAGATGGGAAAAAAATTAATGGGTTATCTTCGTCGTGCCACGGTCCTGGAGGACGAACTGCTTAAGGATTTAGCAGGTGATGAAAAAGACTGTTTACGTTTGGTTATTGGCGTCAATGGTGACACCTTGAATACTTGGTTTTTTCCGGCACTGGCCGAAGTTTTTATCAGCAAAAACATACTCTTGGATATCGTCGTCGATGATCAGGATCACACGTATGCCCTGCTGGAGCGGGGGCAAGTCATTGGCTGCGTCGGCACACGATCAGTGCCCATGCGTGGCTGCTTTGCAGAACGTTTAGGGTCGGTTAACTACCAACTGGTGGCAACGCCGGCTTTTCGAGCACGGTGGTTTGCCAAAGGACTGACGCGCGAAGCCGCACGCAAAGCGCCAGTATTTGCCTATTCCCGCAAGGATACGCTGCAGTCAGATTATATCCAGTCGCGTTTCGGCTTGCTTTCGGACGCATTCCCGAGTCACTACCTCCCGCTTCCAGAGGCACGTTTTCAGGCAATACGGCATGGGCTCGGATACGGAATGGTTCCACACATGCAAGCTCGCGCTCTGCTCCAAAGTGGAGATCTGGTTGATCTGGTGCCCGGTCATTTCTCCGAGGTGACTTTGTACTGGCATGCCTGGGCGTTGCAATCTCCCCGAATGGAAGCGCTCTCGCAGCATGCTGTGAATGCCGCTCGCCGAATATTAGATTCCAAGGAAAAGTAAGAGTCCACAGTCGGCATGCCCGTAAAGCAGATATTGGAACCCTCCGAAATATGTAGAATTCCCCAAGGACGTCCAGCACCTTTGACCCCCCCCTCCAGGAGCTTCGTCGCTATCGGCCAAAAGCGGCCATTCGAAGGTGTTACGAATCTTGGGACGATTCAATTCATGCATTACGTTGGACAACATCAGAAATTGATTCCGAAACCGACCGAAGGCACCTCTCAGTTTTTTTATATATGGCTGTGCAGCGGGCATAAATGACATCATGCGCGCTCGATTCACGCTGCGTATTGGCCCGCTGGCCAAGGGAGTTTTCAAGTACATGGTTTCGTTCGACCTCCCTGCTGGTGGCGGAGATATGGGGCGCCTCATACGCGAAACGGATTGGTCCGCAACCCCTCTGGGGCCTAGAGAATCCTGGCCTACGGCACTCAAAAGCTCACTTAGTTTGATGTTGAACTCCCCTGAGAGCATGTACCTCGTGTGGGGAGACGCCCTGCAACTATTCTTCAATGACGCTTACCTCATCAACCTCCCGTGCGAACCACAAGTTGCTTTGGGCGCACCAATTCATTTGATTTGGGGGGACGCATGGGAGCAAGTACGCCCAATCGCGCAAAGCGCGTTGGAGGGGCAGGCAAGCCGCTTTGAAAACCATCCGATCACACTTGTTCGGGAGGGGGCAACCGAGCTGACTTTCTGGTCATTCTCGTTCTCGCCACTGCATGGGGATACTGGAAAGCCTGAGGGAATGTTCTGTCTTGTCCACGAAACCACAACGCAGGTTCGCGGAACTCTGAAACTGGAGGAGAACGAGGCGTTCACCGAACGAGTCCTCGCGAGCATAAACGACTGCATCAAGGTACTGGATCTGGACGCCCGCCTGACCTTCATGAGCGAGATGGGTAAAGAGATCATGGAGGTCAGCGACTTCAACGAGATACGCGGCTGCCCATGGCCTGACTTCTGGCAGGATCAGGGAAACGTAGATGCCAAGGCTGCCGTGCAATCTGCTCGCGACGGTAAGAGTGCCAGCTTTATGGGATCGGCTCGCACCATGGGTGGGACGCTGAAATGGTGGCACGTTCAAGTCAGTCCTATTTTTGGCAAGGATGGGAAACCTGAAAAAATTCTCAGCGTTTCCCGTGATATGACAGCGCTGCGTAATGCTCAGGATGCATTGGCCAAACTCAATGAGTCGTTAGAGCAGCAGGTTGTCGAGAAAACCCAGGATCGAGATCGAATTTGGCGGCTTTCCGCAGACCTCATGCTAGTGGCTCATTTCGATGGGAGGATCTCAGCAATCAATCCTGCGTGGAGTAAAACGCTGGGATGGCCAGAAGAACATCTCATAAATACTCAATTTCTAGACTTGGTTCACCCTGATGACTTAGAGCGGACGATTGCTGCAATGGCAGATCTGAAGCAAGGGGAGAATTTCCCTGCGTTCAAAAATCGCTACCGGCATTCGGATAACTCATATCGCACCATCTCGTGGACAGCTGTGCCGGATAAAGACTTTATCCATGCTGTAGGCCGGGATACGCAAGCAGAAGAAGATGCCAATGAGGCATTGAAGCTGTCAGAGGAGGCGCTTCGGCAATCGCAAAAGCTGGAAGCTATCGGGCAACTCACGGGTGGTGTCGCCCATGACTTCAATAATCTGCTGACGGTGATCAAGTCGTGTACGGATCTTCTTAACCGCCCAGCCTTATCAGAAGAGCGCCGCGATAAATACATCAGGGCGATTTCAGGTACGGTTGAGCGCGCGGCGCGTTTGACGAGCCAGTTGTTAGCCTTTGCTCGCCGTCAAACGCTTCAGCCAGAAGTCTTCAATGCGTGTGAGAGTGTCATACGCATAGGCGAGATGATGGACACGCTCACCGGTTCACGGATCAGTGTGATCATCAATATTTCTAATGAGCCGTGCTTTATCAATGCCGATGGCAACCAGTTCGATACCGCGTTAGTAAACATGGTTGTTAATGCTCGTGACGCAATGGGCGGCGTTGGGGAGCTGTCAATCAAAGTGAATACGAGTAAATTGCTCCCCGCAGTGCGCTCACATGCCGAACGTCCTGGAAATTTCGTAACCGTTTCGATATCTGATACAGGCACCGGCATTTCAGCAGACAAATTAGGGCGCATCTTTGAACCCTTCTATACAACCAAAGGTGTGGGGCAAGGTACCGGACTTGGTCTATCTCAAGTCTTCGGGTTTGCGAAACAATCAGGTGGAGAGGTCTTGGTCAGTAGCTGTGAGGGTGTTGGGAGTACGTTTACTCTCTATCTGCCACTGGTCGAGGCAGTCGCGCAACACACCATTGTTGAAGCACCTGATGTCACGGAGTGCGTCGCAGGATGTGCAGTGCTGGTTGTCGAGGATAATGAAGATATCGGGATTTTTACTTCAGATACATTGCAGCAACTGGGGTATACCGTGCATTGGGTACCTGGTGGACACGAAGCTCTCATCGCGCTCTCGCCTAATCCGGAAAATTTTCATGTCGTCTTCTCTGATATTGCCATGCCGGGCATGAGTGGGATTGAGCTGTTCGAACGTATCGAAGCACTTTATCCATGGTTGCCAGTGGTTCTGACCACAGGCTACAGCTCCGAGTTTGCCAAAATTGAGCATGGAGCTCAGCGGTTCGAGCTATTGCAGAAACCTTACTCAATCGAATCGCTATCCAGCTTGCTTGCCAAAGTGGTAAAGCGCCGAGCTTCACTTCGGTCGAAATAAATAACGCCTGAACCTCAACTGGCTTTATAGAGAACGAGTGACCGTTTCTGGCCGTTTGCTGCCTGTCACGAAGGGCAGCGAACGATCTTTAGCGGAAATTAACGATCAGTCGCCCCGCCCATTGCTGCCGTTCATGAACGGTTGAGATTGGCGAAAGCGAACGTGACGTGTCCAGAATATATGCTCTTTCGCTATAACCTCTGGAAGCCCTATGGTTTTCGTGGTCTAAGATCAGGCACTGGCGAGAGTTTGATATGGACAAAGGTGCGAGTGAATGTCCATACGCGATTAATGTCCATACGGACAGAGGCCGACTTCTTGAAAAGCCGCGGTTTTACTGATCCTGAGGCGTTGTCTTCACCTCTCTGGCATTGGACTACGATGGTCACGATGTCACCGATGACTGGAATCTTTCTGCGCAATGGGAGGAAACGGCTTACGGCCATCCGTTCTCCAAACGCATCATCGGCAACGCGCTGCTGGCCTATATGGTGTGTCAGGGCTGGGGCAATAACCCGGATGTGTTCGGCGAAATACTGGCGAAAACCCGGCAGTTGAGCGCCACCCAGCGCTACCTCGACAGCCCGCTGCAGGACGCCTTGATCGATGATCTGCTGAGTTTTCAGAACTGGCATTACGTGCTGCCGACCTCGCCGGCGCTGGTGGTGCTCGACACCCGCACCCGCCGCTGGCGCAGCGAGATGACTCTCAAACAACCGTCGGGTTTGCTCGACTGGGAGGCCTTGAGCGAGTTGCAGCAGGATTTGCTCGATCACCCGTCGGCGATCATCGTTTCACCGGCGCCGATCTTCGGCGTCAAGCTGATCGAAGCCGTGCAACGGGTGTTCAGTTGGTGCGGTTTTCCGTTGCTGGTCGATGCGGAAAACTGGATGGCGCATCGCGGCGCAGCGCAGGTGATCCTGAATATTTTCCGCCACTCGCGCACGCCGGGTAACTACGTGGTGCTGTCAGGCGACGTGCATTATTCCTTCGTCTACGAGGTCCTTATCCGACACCGCAAGGGCGGTCCGCGGATTTGGCAGATCACCAGCAGCGGGATCAAAAACGAATTCCCGCCGGCGCTGCTGGAATGGTTCGACCGCCTCAACCGCTGGCTCTATTCGCCGCGCTCGCCGCTGAACTGGTTTACCAAACGCCGACTGATGCGCATCGTCCCGCATACGCCGGAGCATGCCGAGGCCGGTGAGCGGCTGTGGAACTCGGCGGGCATTGGTCAGGTGCTGTTCAACGACAAGGGCCAACCACGCGAGATCTACCAACACAACGCCGACGGTTCGCCGCGCACGCGCATGGTTGCGCCTGAGTAATTGCCGTTCCGCACGCTCGAAACTTGAACTGAGCGATAGCGCCGACATCAGAGCATTCATTAACGCCACTGAAGCCCACAGTGGAATTTGATTGCCCGTACACCAAGGATTCGGCTTTGTTTGAACACATAGATTTCAACTACCTGCTCAGCACATATGGTTACTGGGCGGTGTTTTTCGGTTGTTTGCTGGAAGGCGAAACCATCCTGATTCTGGCCGGCATGGCCGCGCATCAACACTTGCTGCAACTGTGGCCGGTGATTGCCTGGGCCGGCCTCGGCGGCATGCTCGGCGATCAGTTGCTGTACTGGAGCGGCCGACATTTCGGCGCTCGGCTGATGCCACGTCTGAAACGCAAACAGGCAAGCATCGACCGCGTGACCGAGCTGATCAAACGCTACCCGTCGACCTCGGTGTTTGCCGTGCGCTTTCTCTACGGCATGCGCTTGGTCGGCCCGGTAGTCATCGGCGCCAGCGGCCTGTCGCCGCTACGCTTTGCACTGCTGAATGCGCTGGGCGCGGCGGTCTGGGCGACAGTCTTCGCCAGCGCCGGCTACTTTGCCGGCGAAGCGCTTGAGACGATGCTGGGCAATCTGAAACCTTATCGCTTGCCGATTGCGCTCGGGGTTCTGGTGCTGGCGGTAGTGATTGGGCTGGTTCGGCATTGGCGGGCGAAGAGCAAGGCTGGGCGGGTTGGCTGAGCACAGTTGAGTAAGCCCAGCGCCCCTCTTCATATGTCGCTAACCCACTAGCCGCGCCAAGCTGCCATGGACTAATCTGCTCGACGGGCGGGGCACATTGGTTCAGGGCGGCAAGGAGAGCGGAGATGGGCGAAGCATCGAATCTCGAAGCGTTGAAGTTCAATCTGTCGGACTTCAACGAAGACATGCTGCACACGATTATGGAACTGGTCAGCGACGGTATCTGGGACTGGAACGCCAACACCGGTTTCGTTTACCGCAATCCCGGCTGGTACGAGATGCTCGGTTATTCGCCGCACTCGCTGGAGAACACCGTGCTGACGTGGGAATCGGTGATGCATCCCGACGATTATTCGCGGGTCATGGCGGCGTTCGATGCCTATCTCGCTCAGCGCGCTGGCGGCTATCAGGCTGAATACCGTTGCCGCAAGCAGGATGGATCGTACATCTGGATCGAAGACCGCGGCTTCATTCTGGCGCGCAATGCCGATGGTTCGGTGGCGCGGATGATCGGCGCGCACCGCAGCATTGAAGACAAAAAACGTCTGCTCGAAGAACTTGAGCGGCGCAATCACTCGCTCGAAGCGCTGGTCGAAGAGCGCACCCGGGAGCTGTCTCGGGTCAACCAGCAGTTGCAAATCCAGCTCGAAGAAAACCGCAAACTCGCCGAAACCGATGCCCTGACGGCAATTGCCAACCGCTATCGCCTGGAAAAAGCTCTGCCCCAGGAATGCGACCGTGCCCAGCGCTTCCGCCAACCGCTGGCGCTTATCGCGATGGACATCGACGATTTCAAGATCATCAACGACCACTATGGCCACGCGCTCGGCGATGCGACGTTGGTGCAAGTGGTCGAGTGCCTGAAAAAACAGCTGCGCGACGGCGACTTGCTGGCGCGTTGGGGCGGCGACGAATTCATCATGATTCTGCCCAATACCGCACTGGCCGACGCTCGCGCAATCGCCGAGCAGGTCCGCCATGGCCTGACCGACCTGCCGCCGGTGGGCGACTATCAAGTGACCATGAGTTTCGGCGTGGTCCAGCGTTTTGACGAGGAACAGCAAACCGGGCTGCTGGCGCGGGCGGATCAGGCGCTGTATCGCTCGAAAGTCATGGGCAAGAATGTGATTTCGGGGTGACTGGCAGGAGTGAGGCTGCGCCCACAGGTTGCAGATGACCGCAGTTTTTGCCCCGCTCGCCTGTTCGGTCGTGACAACGCCGCGCCGGTCCAATAGATTAGGCGGCCGGAAAAGGCCTGGCGCTTTTTCGCCTCAATTCAAGTTAAAAGAAGTAGTGAAATTTCAATGTCCGATTCCAACACCGCTGAATCCGTAGTCACCTTGTCATCCAAAGCGGAATACGAAAACTCCATCAATCTTTCACAGCACGTGCCTCAGGCCAAGACCATCAGCGAGATGGTCCTGGACGCGTTCCAGTCGACCCGCGAAAGCGACCAGATCCGCGAACTGCGCGCCGCCATTCGCCAGGCGCATGACAGCTTCGATGACGATAAAGCCTACGAACTGATGGGCGAACTCAAGCAACTAAAAGATGCCGAGGCCTCAGACATCGCCGCCCTTGAAGACTTGAGCAGCAAGTTCCCGATCAGCCGCATCCTGTCGAGCTTCAAGGATGACCCGGCGTTCCAGGAAATCGTTTACGGCTTGGCCCTGAAAGTGCTGAACCAGACCCATCAAGCCATCAGCAACCCAAGCAGCGGCAAGAGCAAAGTTGCTCGCGCGAAGAAAGAAGTCGAAGTGTTCACCATCAGCAAGGATGGCGTGAACGTTACGTTGCCGCTGCGCACGCCGCGTTCGCGTTTGAACGTTGACCGTGAAGCGCTGGAGTTCCTCGGTTTCACGTTTGTGGGCGAAGGTGACGAAGCGGAACTGGAAAGCGAAACTTTCCTCGACAATGCCGGCACCGAACAAGCGATCAACCGCAAGAACATCATCACCGCGCTGCAACAGCAAACCGCGTTCGACGGTTACAGCATCGCCGCGCAGTAATTTGACCGGCTGACGCTGCACAACGAAAGCCCAGCACTGAATTTCAGCGCGGGGCTTTTTATTGCTGGTCTATTAATGGTCGAGCTCGTTGTTCAGCCTGGTTTCATAACGGCGCGGGGCGTAATGCGACGATCATGTCCATTTCTACCGCGGCGTTATTGGGCAGTTGATACACGCCGATGGTGGTGCGGGTATGTTTGCCGGCATCGCCCAACACAAGCCTGAACACATCCGACGCACCGTTGGCCACTTCGCCCAGTTCGGCAAAGTCGGCGGTGGACTTGATGTAGACGTTGATCCGCAACAGCGACTTGATCTTGTCCAGCGAGCCAATGGTGTCGACGATCAACGCCAAACCGCGCATGGCACTGATGCTTGCGGCCAGTTGCGCATCGGCCAGCGACAGCTCCAGCCCTACTCGGCCGGGATACTGAACCTTGCCGTGTTTACGCGGCACCAGGCCGCTGACATACAGTTCATCGTCATGCCGAACCAATGGTTCGAAATGCCAACCGGTGTTGCTCTCACTGTAGATGTCGTAATCGAGTTCCCTGGCCAGTGCGATAAAGCGTTCATCGCACGTCATCTGCTCAGTCATTCCACTTAACTCCGGCTTTTAACCCATCGGTTAAATCTCATTTTCGACAGATTAGCCCAAGCCGACTTTGACCACGACCCTCAATCAGAAAACCCCGCAGTTCTTTTGAAGGCGAGGTTTTGCAGGAACATTTGAATGACGCTGGCTACGGCTGTAAAGCGACGATCATGTCCACTTCTACCGGGGCGTTTTTCGGTAACTGGTAAACACCGACTGTGGTACGTGTATGTTTACCGGCATCGCCCAGAACATGGGTAAAGATATCCGAAGCGCCGTTGGCGACTTCACTGAGGTCGATAAAGTCAAAGGTGGATTTGACATGCACGGTGACGCGAATCAGCGACTTGATCTTATCCAGTGAGCCGACCGCATCCATGATCAGCGCCAATGCGCGAATGGCACTGATGCCCGCCGCGGCTTGGGCGTCCGCCAGGTTCAGTTCCAGCCCTACGCGGCCGGGGTATTGGATTTTGCCGTTCATGCGCGGAACCAGGCCGCTGACATACAGTTCATCGCCATGTTGCAAGATCAAAGAGTAATGCCCGCCGGCAGTGTTCTCGTCGTAGATGTCGAAGCCATGTTCCTTGGCCAGATCGATAAAGCGTTCATCACGGGTAATTGGCTTATTCATTTGCTGAACCTTCTAGATCAATAACGCACACAACTCGCTGCCGAGAGTAGGCACAGTCGGTTGCGTTGAGCAGAGCAAGTTCGTATAGAATCCAGCGAACTTTACTGCCAGGGATACCAGTAAAATGCAGGCTCAACGCGCCGTGATCGCCGCCATCGAGCTCCAGCCGGGCGTGCCGCTGGTGCAGCAGATCGTCGATCAGCTGTCGAACGCCATCAGCCAGGGAGGCTTGCCGCACGGCGCCAAACTGCCGCCGATCCGCGAACTCGCCGAGCTGTTGAGCGTGGGCAAATCGACGGTGGTCGACGCCCTCGACCACTTGCGCGCCAAAGGCCTGGTGGTGTCCCGCCAGGGTTCGGGGCATTACGTGCACCGCTCCAGAACCACGCTGCCGAGCGCCGCCGCGCCGGACTTGCAACCTCAAGATACGCTCAGCGTGGTGCGCCGCGCGGTGCTGCTGGACAACGGCGCGCTGCGCCCCGGCTGCGGATTTCTGCCCTCCTCCTGGCTCCCCGCCGAGGAACTGCTGAAAGCGGTGCGCGGCACGCTGCGCGCTTCGGCCCTGCGCATGGGCGAATACGGCGTCACTGGCGGCTACCTGCCGCTGCGCCAGGCGTTGCGGGTGAAACTGGCGACCTTCGGCATCGAGGCGCCGGTCGAACAAATCATCACCACCGCCAACACCATGCAGGGCATCGACCTGCTGATGCGCCTGCTGCTCAAACCCGGCGACAGCGTACTGCTCGACGACCCGTGCTACTTCAACATGCACACCAACCTCGCGCTGCACGGCGCCAAAGTCGTGACCATTGCCCGCCAGTGCGACGGCATCGACATGGACGCCTTCGAGCAACAAGTCATCGCGCACAAACCGGTGCTCTATCTGACCAACAGCACGCTGCACAACCCGACCGGCCACTCGTTCTCCCCGGCCCAAGCCTACCGTTTGCTGGAGCTGAGCCACCGCCACGGCTTCCATATAGTAGAAGACGATTTGTACGGCGACCTGCAACAACGTCGCACCCCGCGCCTCGCCGCCAGCGGCCTGGACAACGTCAGCTACGTGTCCGGCTTCTCGAAAACCCTGACCGCCAACAGCCGCGTCAGCTACGCGGTGCTCTCGCCGCAACTGGCGGCACGCCTGATCAACCTGAAAATGGCCTGCGGCGGCGTGACCTCGGAATTCGCCGAGCAAATCACCTGCACCCTGCTCAGCAACGGCAGCTACGCCAAACACACGCGGCGCACGGTCGATCGGCTCTACGAATCGAGCAGCCGCGTAGCGCGCTGGCTGGTCGAGGCCGGGTGTTCGGTGTCTTCGTTGCCGGGCGAAGGTTTGTTTATCTGGACGCGTTTACCCAGCGGGGTGAATGCCGAGACGCTGGCGAGGAAAGGTCTGGAGAAGGACGTCGCACTGGCGCCGGGGACGTTGCTGAGCAAAGCGGCGGATGCGAGTGAGTTCATGCGATTTAATGTGGCGCACAGTGATGATCCTGAGGTGCGGGAGCGGTTTTTTCGGTTGTTGGATAAGGGCTGGGCATAGCTGATTGCCCCATCTACGATCGTCGTGCCTGTATTGGTGGGCCGTGTATCGGCAACCGGAACGCGGCCATGTAGGCGTGGGAAGACTCACTTTCCGTGCTTGAATGAAAAAGCCCCGTATTTCTCTCGAAGACGGGGCTTTCGGTTATTGCACAGCGTGATCTTTCCCTCACGCTGAGCTGCCATCTCATCGACGCCCTGCATTAGCTCTTCGAACAGGTTGCGCTTTTTCATGGGGTATCCCGTATTTTCAACTGGTTCAATCCTACAGTTGAATCCGGTAAATCTGAAAGAGACTGGTTGGCTGTCGGCCGCTATCGCGAGCAAGCTCGCTCCCACATTTGGGTTTGTGTGCATCTGGCGAGGAATGGGTCGGCTGTTAGAGAGCTATCGCGAGCAGGCTCACTCCTACAGGGATTGCGTACAGCCGGGAGAACCAGGTCGGCTATCAGGCCGCCTCGCGGTACTGTTGCGGTGCCCGCCCCCTCGTGAGGCCGAGCGCAGGTTCTGCGTAGTGGGCAACCCGGCAAGGATGCCGGGTTAGCCGCCCCCGGCCAGGGATGGCCGATGGCGGCGGGCCCACGGAGCAGGACCGGAGCGAGGGCATGCCGAGCCACGGCGAGGCACCGAACGAAAGGGGCAAGAGCGCTTTGGTTACTTTCGCGCTTCTCGAAAGTGACTCGCTGTAAGAGCGAAACCTTATGCAGCCGTGACCGCAGGAATGGATATGTACACCTGACACAAACAAGTTGGCTGTTAGAAAGCTATCGCGAGCAAGCTCGCTCCCACAATTGGATCTTTGTACATCTGGGAGAACTCGGTCGGCTGTTGGAGAGCTATCGCGAGCAGGCTCACTCCTACAGGGATTGCGTACATCCGGGAGAACCAGGTCGGCTATCAGGCCGCCTCGCGGTGCTGTTGCGGTGCCCGCCCCCTCGTGAGGCCGAGCGCAGGTTCTGTGTAGTGGGCAACCCGGCAAGGATGCCGGGTTAGCCGCCCCCGGCCAGGGATGGCCGATGGCGGCGGGCCCACGGAGCAGGACCGGAGCGAGGGCATGCCGAGCCACGGCGAGGCACCGAACGAAAGGGGCAAGAGCGCTTTGGTTACTTTCGCGCTTCTCGAAAGTGACTCGCTGTAAAAGCGAAACCCAATGCAGCCGTGACCGCAGAAATGGATATGTACATCCGACAAGAATAGGTCGGCTGTGAGGGAGCTATCGCGAGCAAGCTCGCTCCCACAATTGGATCTTTGTACATCTGGGAGAACTCGGTCGGCTGTTGGAGAGCTATCGCGAGCAGGCTCACTCCCACATTTGGATCCTTGTACATCTGGGAGAACTCGGTCGGCTGTTAGGGAGCCATCGCGAGCAGGCTCGCCACCACAGTGAATCGCAGTAGCGCACCAGAATCCGGGCAATAAAAAACCCCGCTCTCCTCTCGAAGGGCGGGGTTTTTGATTCGGCGGCTGGCGCTTAAGGCGCGTAAGTCAGCAACAACTCACCCGGCACCTTGAAGTCCAACGACATCATCACACTCAACGCAGTAATGGTGAAAATCGAGAACACAAACAACTTGCGTGCCCACACCGTGTCATCCACTGCCTTGTAACCGGTCCAGGCCATGTACAACCAATACATGCCCATGGCCGCGGCCACCGCGAGGTAACTCATGCCGGCGTAACCGCTGAACGTCAACATCAACGTCGCGACCAGGAACGCCAGGATGTACAACAGAATGTGCTTCTTCGCCACCTGAATCCCGCGCTTCACCGGCAACACCGGAATCGATGCCGCCCGATAATCATTGAAGCGGAAAATCGCGATCGCATAAGAGTGCGGCATCTGCCACAAACTGAACATCACCAGCAACGTCAGCGCAGCCATGTCGAAACTGTTGGTCACAGCAACGTAACCGATCACCGGCGGCATCGCGCCCGACAGACTGCCCACCAGCGTGCCGTGAACCGACTTGCGCTTGAGGTACAGGCTGTAGAAACCGACGTAGATGACAAAGCCGATCACCGCAAACAGCGCGGCCAACGGGTTAGCCACCTTGTACAACAACGCTACGCCGGCAATGCCCAGGACGGTCGCGTAGATCAGGGCCAGTTTCAGAGAGATCAAGCCCTGCACCAGCACCCGGTTCTTGGTGCGTTCCATCTTCAGGTCGATGTCGCGGTCGATGCAGTTGTTGAACACGCAACCGGAAGCCACTACCAGGGACGTGCCGATCATGGCGGCCAGGAATATGGCCAGATCGACATGCCCTTTCGAGGCCAGGAAAAATCCGCCCGCCACAGAAAGCACGTTACCGAAAATGATCCCCGGTTTGGTGATTTGGATAAAGTGCTTAAAGGACATCCGGACTTTCCTCAGTGCGCCATCATGACGGTGTGGATGCTGAACATGATCCACAGCGACAAGCCAACCAGCAGGACAATCACCATCGCCGCGAAAACAAACGCAATCACGTTGTTACGCTGGGCGGCGGAACGGTCCAGGTGGAGGAAGTACACCAAGTGCACCAGCACCTGGATCACTGCGAAGGCGAGGATGATCCACAACGTCCAGACTTTCGGCAGCGATGGGTACATCACCAGGCCGAACGGAATGATCGTCAGGATCACCGACAGAATGAAGCCGATGGCGTACGACTTGACGCTGCCGTGACCGGCATCGTGGCTATCGTGGGAATGTGCATTAGCCATTACAGAGTCCCCATCAGGTAAACAACGGTGAATACGCAGATCCAGACCACGTCCAGGAAGTGCCAGAACAGGCTCAGGCAGCTCAGGCGGGTCTTGTTGGTCGACGTCAGGCCGTGCTTGTTGACCTGATACATCATGATCGCCATCCAGATCAGACCGCTGGTCACGTGCAGACCGTGGGTGCCGACCAGGGTGAAGAACCCGGACAGGAAGCCGCTGCGGCTAGGGCCGTAGCCTTCGGAGATCAGCAGGTGGAACTCGTTGATCTCCATGCCGATGAAGCCCAGGCCGAACAGGAAAGTGATGGCCAACCAGCCCAGCACCGCTTTCTTGTTGCCCTTGAACAACGCCAGCATGGCGAAGCCGTAGGTGATCGAGCTGAGCAACAGGCAGGCGGTTTCGCCCAGCACGTATGGCAGCTCGAAGATGTCGTGGCCCGACGGGCCACCCGCTACGTTGTTAACCAGTACCGCGTACACCGCGAAGATCGACGCAAACAGAATGCAGTCGGTCATCAGGTAGAGCCAGAAACCGAATACGGTCATCTCGCCCGAGTCATGGTGATGGTCATCGTGCCCATGTTCATCGACATGAGCGTGTCCAGCATTGGTCACTAAGTTCGACATGGTTTAAGCCTGTTCCAACGAGGTTTCAACACGGGTGGCGCCAGCAGGGATTTTCCCGGCCGCTACCAGACGCTTGTGCTGCTCGGCTTCGATACGCTCGATCACGTCGACCGGCACCATATAGCCCTGATCATCACGTGCAGCGTGGATCACGAAGTACACGACAGTGCCGACCAGACCGAAGATCGCCAGCCACCAGATGTGCCAGATCATTGCGAAACCGAACACCGTCAACAGAGCACCCATGACCACACCGGTCGCGGTGTTGTTTGGCATGTGGATGGGCTCGTACTTGGCCGGAACCTGGTACGCGGTACCGTTTTCCTTGGCTTCAGTGAACGGGTCGATGCCTGGTGCTTTTGGCAGTACCGCGAAGTTGTAGAACGGTGGTGGCGACGAAGTCGACCATTCCAGCGTGTGGGCATTCCACGGATCGCCATGCTCGCACATGTTTTCCGGCTTCTTGCGGTCACGAACGCTGACGTACAGCTGGATCAACTGGCAGGCAATACCGACCGCGATCATCACCGCACCGAACATTGCAACGTGCAGGTAAGGCACCCACTCAGGGTTGGTGGTGGCGTTCAGACGACGGGTCATGCCCATGAAGCCCAGTGCATAGAGCGGCATGAACGCGACGAAGAAGCCCGAGATCCAGAACCAGAACGCTGCCTTGCCCCAACCTTCGTGCAGCTTGAAGCCGAACGCTTTAGGGAAGAAGAAAGCGAAGCCGGCGATGTAGCCGAATACCGCGCCGCCGATGATCACGTTGTGGAAGTGAGCGATCACGAACAGGCTGTTGTGCAACACGAAGTCGGCACCCGGGATGGCCAGCAATACGCCGGTCATGCCGCCGATGGCGAAGGTCACCATGAAGCCCAGGGTCCAGAGAACCTGGCTGGTGAACTGCAGACGTCCGCGATAAATAGTGAACAGCCAGTTGAATAGCTTCACCCCCGTCGGGATCGAAATCAGCATCGTCGCCAGCCCGAAGAAGGCGTTGACGCTTGCACCCGAACCCATGGTGAAGAAGTGGTGCAGCCAGACCATGAAGCCCAGGATCGAGATCGCGCCCGAGGCGTAGATCATCGAGTGGTGGCCGAACAGACGCTTGCCGGAGAAGGTCGAGATGACTTCGGAGAAAACCCCGAACGCCGGCAGAATCAGGATGTAAACCTCGGGGTGACCCCAGGCCCAGAACAAGTTGACGTACATCATTGGATTGCCACCAAGTTCATTGGTGAAAATGTGGAAATCCATGTAACGGTCAAGCGTCAGCAGTGCCAGGGTAGCGGTCAGGATCGGGAACGAAGCCACGATCAGCACGTTGGCCCAGGTGCAGGTCCAGGTGAAGATCGGCATGTCCATGATCTTCATGCCCGGGGTACGCATTTTCAGCACGGTGGCCAGGAAGTTGACCCCCGTCAGCGTTGTCCCCAGACCTGATAACTGCAGTGCCCAGATGTAGTAGTCAACGCCAACGCCCGGGCTGTAGCCCAGTTCCGACAGCGGTGGATACGCAACCCAACCGGTACGGGCGAATTCGCCGACACCCAGGGACACGTTCACCAGCACAACGCCGGACACCAGCAGCCAGAAGCTCAAGGAGTTCAGGAACGGGTAGGCAACGTCACGTGCGCCGATCTGCAGCGGCACTGCAAGGTTCATCAGGCCGGTGAAGAATGGCATCGCCATGAAGATGATCATGATCACACCGTGAGCGGTGAAGATCTGGTCATAGTGTTCAGGCGGCAGGTAGCCAGGCGAACCTTCGGTGGCCAGGGCCAACTGGGAACGCATCATGATCGCGTCGGCAAAACCACGCAGCAGCATGATCATGGCAACGATGATGTACATCACACCGATTTTCTTGTGGTCGACCGACGTCAGCCACTCGGTCCACAAGTACGTCCACTTCTTGAAGTAGGTGATTGCAGCGAACACCGCCAAGCCGCCGAGCGCGATCATGGCGATGGTAATCATCACAATCGGTTCGTGGAACGGGACCGCTTCCCAACTTAATTTACCAAACATCGTTTACTCCTCTGCCCCGGCAGCTGAATGCGAACTCATGTCCATTCCTTCCATGGCGGCCATATCGTCTTCTTTCTTCTCGTGATGCATCGGCGCGCCTGGTTTCATGCCTTCGTACTTGTCGACGATGGTCTGGAACAGGTTTGGCGTGAACGAGGAATAAAGCTCGACTGGGTTGTTCTGGCTTGGTTTGGAGAGGGCTTCGTATTCAGCTTTTTCCAGCTGTTTAGGTGCCTTCTTGACATCACTGACCCACGCATCGAAATCCGCCTGGGAAGTGGCGATAGCTTTGAACTTCATGCCGGTGAAACCCGCGCCGCTGTAGTTGGCGGAGATACCGTCGAATTCAGCGTTCTGGTTGGCAATCAGGTGCAGCTTGGTCTGCATGCCCGCCATCGCGTAGATCTGGCCACCCAGGCCCGGGATGAAGAACGAGTTCATCACGGTGTCGGAGGTGATTTTGAAATTGATTGGCGTGTTGGCCGGGAACACCAGTTTGTTAACGGTGGCGATGCCTTGTTCCGGGTAGATGAACAGCCATTTCCAGTCCATCGAGACCACTTCAACAGTGATCGGCTTGACGTCCGATTCCAGCGGCTTGTACGGGTCCAGTGCGTGGGTCGACTTGTAGGTCACGTAACCCAGGGCAATGATGATCAGGACCGGAACAGCCCACACCGCGATTTCGATCTTGGTGGAGTGCGACCATTTAGGCGCGTACACCGCGTTCGGGTTCGAAGCGCGATATTTCCAGGCGAACAGGAACGTCATGACGATGACCGGCACAACGACCAACAGCATCAGCAGCGTTGCGGTGATGATCAGGTTTCGCTCATCCAGGCCCACCTGGCCCTTGGGGTCGAGCAAGGTCATGTTGCAGCCTGACAGCAACAACGTGCCGAGCAGCGGCAATAAGCCTAGTAGTCTGGGGTACCTGTTTTTACTCATCTCACGACCTCTAAAGCAGCTTGCGCAATGCAGTTGGGTTTTGATCGCCAACACTTCACCCTGCCAAGGGTTGGCATTTTCTTGGATTGAATAAGGGCTGCCCGTCGCGCGTCAGACGCTGTTCGACAAATCCTGGGCTAGCGGTGAGTTCTTATTCGAATTCGTGGTCAAAGGCCTTGTTACAGACCAATTCCATTTGGTGCGGATAGTCGGAAAGGCACCGACACCTGGGAGTCGCATGAAGCCAGCAGGCTTCTCGACGCCCTGTTAGCTCAGTAGAGAGCAGCGCCGGGGATTCAGTGCGGGCGATTGTAGATACGTCGCGACGCATAAACCATGTCTCATCCCGAAATAATTTTTATCCGTTCCAGCAACAATCATTAACGGATTTCGCAAAAGTTCAGCATGGTATCGAAATTGATTCTCAACAAAAACACCAAAATTTGTGGGGCTACCACGCGCAGTTCAGACAGCCTTGATGGCTTCATGCCTTCGCAGTGATGCTTGAAAGCCCCGATCAGCAAGGGCTTGAGCGATTACTCGGCGCCTGTTAAAACTGCCTGCTTCCCCACAATGGTGCATAAATCGTCCGCTGCTCAAACGCGGGCAAATCGTTGCGTAGCTAAGCACCAATTCCGGACTTTGAAATGAGTTGCGACACTCCAGCTGTGACAACATGTCGCACACGTTGCGCACCCTTGGCTGTCGCACATCACGATCTGTTTACCTGAGTTCTGAAATGCAAAACGCCCCGGCCCTCTTATCGAGGCCCGGGGCGTTTTTGTTTACGGCGAGGCGTTGGATGAAGGGTTAGCGCAACGCTTTGCGATTACGCGAAACCAGCACCGGCACCAGCACCACCACCAGCACAAACGCTACCAGCGCCCATTGCGCCAGCGACAGCCCGAGGATCGGCGGATACGGCGTTGAGCAGAACCCGTCGACCTGGAAGCCCAGCGGGAAGATCTTCGCCAGCGGCAGATCATCGACGATCGGTTGCAGCACATCGATGCCACAGCTGACCGTTGGGTAGAACTGCGTATAAACGTGATGCCCGGCAACCGCGACACCGCCCAGAGCGCAGATCACCACCAGGGTTTCGAACACCGTCAGGCTGCGTCGTGTGCGCATCGCCGCGCCGATGAAAGCGAAGATCGCGATCAGCAACAACGCGTAACGTTGCAGGATGCACAACGGGCACGGCGCCTCTTCCAGCACGACTTGCATGTACAGCGCGCCGCCGATCAGCGCCAGGCAGATGATGCCCAGCAACACCAGATAACGCCGCTCACGGCCCAATCGCATTGTTTCGTCACTCATCGCGTTTCCCTTCCGAATATCAATTGCCCGCAAGTCTACACGCAGGCCCAAAGCTTTAAGAGCCTGACGCGCGCCGGGGGATGTCGGGGAATAGACGACAGGCTGGTTAAGGAGGGATTAATTGAGAGGTCTGAACCGAGGTGCAGTTATCGCGGGCAAGCCTTGCTCCCACAGGGGGCATGCCACAAATCCTGTGGGAGCAAGGCTTGCCCGCGATTGAAGCGGCGCGGTGAGACTGACTCACCGCGCCCACCAATTACTCCAAAGCAGAAGCCGGCCCAAAAAACTCATAACGGCTCTGTTTCTCCGGCACGCCCAGTGCTTTCAAATGACGCTTGATCGCCGCCATAAATCCCTTCGGCCCGAGGAAGTAAGCATCCAGGTCACGCTGTTGCGGCAGCCATTCGCCCAGCTGTTCCTGACTCAACAGCCCGACCTTGTCCGCCGCCGGGCTCACGCCGTCATCTTCGGCGTAGCAATAGAAGCGCTTGAGTTGCGGATGGCGCGCGGCCAAACCATCAATCCAGTCACGAAACGCATGCACGCTGCCATTACGCGCGCAGTGGATAAAGTGCACCGGCCGCTCGGTGGCCAACGCCGCTTCAAGCATCGCCAGAGTCGGGGTGATGCCGACGCCACCGCTGATCAGCACCAGCGGTTTGTCGCTGGCGGTCAGGGTGAATTCGCCCGATGGCGGAAACAGCTGAATGCTCGAGCCGACGTGCAGGCTGTCGTGCAAGTGATTGGAAGCGCGACCACCGATTTCGCGTTTGACGCTGATGCGGTACTGGCCCTTGTCCGAAAGCGATGACAGCGAATAATTACGACGAATCTCTTCGCCATCCAGAATCAGCTTCATGCCGATGTACTGGCCAGGCTCGGCGGCGAGGATCGGGCCTTTGTCGGCCGGTTCGAAGTAGAAGGAAGTGATTTCCGCGCTTTCCTCAACCTTGGCCGCGACGATGAACTCCCGCGCCCCACGCCAGCCGCCCGGTGCATGTTGTTTCTGGTCGTAAATGGCGGTTTCGGCACCGATCAGAATGTCGGCCAGCTGGTTATAGGCGGCGCCCCATGCGGCGATGACTTCTGGTGTGGCGATTTCTTCGCCGAGCACTTCGGCAATCGCCCGCAGCAGGCAGGTGCCAACAATCGGGTAATGTTCCGGGAGAATTTGCAGGGCCACGTGTTTGTTGATGATCTTCGCCACCAGATCGCCCAGTTGATCGAGCTGATCGATGTGCCGCGCGTACATCAACACGCCGTTCGCCAGGGCGCGGGGCTGATCGCCGCTGGCCTGGTGGGCCTGGTTGAACAATGGGCGGACTTGCGGGTATTCGCAGAGCATCATGCGGTAAAAGTGAGTGATCAACGCTTCGCCACCGCTTTCGAGCAGTGGCACGGTGGATTTGACGATGGCACGATCTTGAACGCTGAGCATAAGGGCGACTCCTGAGCTTTTATGTGAATGCCTTATGCTTATCAGTTTCCATGCCAAAAATTAAATCGTTATAGATCAATCGCTTAAGTCAACGGTAGTCATATCGACACAGGCTGACTTATAGTCACGACGACTACACGGAGTCAATATGACCGCAAAATCGCTGCTGACTGCTTTGCTTCCCCTGGTCTCCGACCTGTCCCGCGAACTGCCCGAGGGCGAGCGCTATCGGCGTTTGCTCGAGGCCATGCGCGCTCTGCTGCCCTGCGATGCCGCCGCACTGCTGCGCCTCGACGGCGATTGGCTGGTGCCGTTAGCGGTGGACGGTTTGAGTACCGACACCTTGGGTCGGCGCTTCAAAGTCAGCGAACACCCGCGCTTCGAGGCGCTGCTGAGCAGTCCCGGGCCGACACGTTTCGCCGCTGACAGCGACATGCCCGACCCGTATGACGGCTTGGTCGACGGCCTCGACGATCATCTGGAAGTCCACGATTGCATGGGTTGCCCGCTGTTTATCGATGAACGGCCGTGGGGCCTGTTGACCCTCGATGCGCTGGACCCGGAGCAATTCGAGCCGATCGAACTCGACGCCCTGCAAGCCTTCGCCAGCCTCGCCGCCGCGACGGTGAACGCCGCCGAGCGCATCGAACGCCTGGCCAATCGCGCTGAAGACGAACACCAGCGCGCCGAGGTGTACCGTCAGGCCAGCGGCCAGCAGAACCGCGAGATGATCGGCCAGAGCAAGGCGCACAAACGCCTGGTGGAAGAAATCAGTCTGGTCGGCGGCAGTGATTTGACCGTGCTGATCACCGGCGAAACCGGGGTCGGCAAAGAGCTGGTGGCGCAAGCGATTCACGCCGCCTCGCCGCGCGCCGACAAACCGATCATCAGCCTCAACTGCGCCGCACTGCCGGACACCTTGGTCGAAAGCGAATTGTTCGGCCACGTGCGCGGCGCCTTCACCGGCGCGACCAGTGATCGTCGCGGCAAGTTTGAACTGGCGAATGGCGGCACGCTGTTTCTCGATGAAGTCGGCGAGCTCTCGCTGACGGTGCAGGCCAAGTTGCTGCGCGTGCTGCAAAGCGGTCAATTGCAGCGCTTGGGCTCGGATAAAGAGCATCAGGTCGATGTGCGGCTGATCGCGGCGACCAATCGGGATCTCGCCGAGGAAGTGCGCAGCGGCCGTTATCGTGCGGACTTCTATCATCGCTTGAGTGTTTATCCTTTATTGGTCCCGGCATTGCGCGACCGTGGGCGGGACGTGTTGCTGCTCAGCGGTTTTTTCCTTGAGCAGAACCGCTCGCGCATGGGCCTGAACAGCCTGCGTCTGAACAGCGATGCGCAAGCGGCGTTGCTTGCGTATGCGTGGCCGGGGAACGTGCGGGAGCTGGAGCACTTGATCGGCCGCAGCGCGCTGAAGGCGCTGGGCAATTGCAGGGAACGACCGAAGATTCTCAGTTTGAGCGCGGCGGACCTGGACTTGCCGCACGGCAGCGTCGAGCCGGCGGCTGAAGCGGTGGCGGCCAGCGCGGTGGTGTCGGTGTCGGGGGATTTGCGTGTGGCGACCGAGAATTATCAGCGGCAGTTGATCAGCGCCTGCCTGGAACGCCACCACAACAACTGGGCGAGCGCGGCCCGTGAGCTAGGCCTCGACCGGGCGAATCTTGGGCGCATGGCCAAAAGATTGGGGATGAAGTGATGACGCCATCGCGAGCAAGCTCGCTCCCACCATTGATTTTCAGGAGACACAAATATTGTGTACGCCGCAAATCCCCTGTGGGAGCGAGCTTGCTCGCGATGGCGCCCGACCATTCACCCGATTTTCTAAAGCCTGCCCGCAACAAGTCGATAACCCGGCATCAATAGCTTTTGGCGACTAACCCTCGCCCATCACCTTTCTCCAAAGAAGGTTTTTATGTCCACCACCAAAGCCCGCGCAGATTCACTTTCGCTTCTGCTGTTTACCTTGCGCAGCGGCAAGTTGATGGCGATCAACCTGCTCAAAGTCAGTGAGATCATCCCCTGCCCGCCGCTGACCAAACTCCCGGAATCGCACCCGCACGTCAAAGGCATCGCCACGTTGCGCGGCGCATCGCTGTCGGTGATCGACCTCAGCCGCGCCATCGGTGAGCGGCCGCTGGAAGATCCCAACGGCGGGTGCCTGATCGTCACCGACGTCAGCCGCTCCAAACAGGGGTTGCACGTGCAAGCGGTGAGCAAGATCGTCCATTGCCTGACTACCGACATTCGTCCGCCGCCGTTCGGTTCCGGCGGAGTGCGCTCGTACATCACCGGCGTGACCTCGGTCGACGGCGTGCTGGTGCAAGTGCTGGATATCGAAAAAGTCATCCACGGCATCGCCCCGGCGCAGATCGAAGTGGCGCCGACCGAGCTGAGCATGGAAGACGCCGAGGTGCTCGGCAACGCGCGGATTCTGGTGGTCGATGACAGCCAGGTGGCGCTGCAACAATCGGTGCACACCTTGCGCAACCTCGGCCTGCAATGCCACACCGCGCGCAGCGCCAAAGAGGCCATCGACTGCCTGCTCGACCTGCAAGGCACGGCGCAGCAGATCAACCTGATCGTCTCGGACATCGAAATGTCGGAGATGGACGGCTACGCGTTCACCCGCACCCTGCGCGAAACCCCGGACTTTTCGCACCTGTATGTGCTGCTGCACACCTCGCTCGACAGCGCGATGAACAGTGAAAAAGCCCGGCTGGCAGGGGCCAACGCGGTGTTGACCAAGTTCTCCTCGCCAGAACTGACCAAATGCCTGATCGCCGCCGCCAAGGCGGTCGCCGAGCAGGGCCACTGAGTGGTGGCCGAGCAATTCTGTTTTCTGCTGCGGCGCAACCTCGCCGAGCCGCTGCCGCCGGTTGTCTGGCCGACCGGCATCGAATTGAGCCAATACCGTCCGCAACTCGCCGAAGCCGTGCACCAGTTGATGGAGCTGGGTTATCGCGAGGGCGGTGGTCGCGTGCCGGCGCTGGACGCCTGGCAGCAGCGCTTTGAAACCGATCCGGAATATGACCCGAGCCTGTGTTTTATTGCTTTGGATGGCGAAGGGATCGTCGGCGTTTGCCAATGCTGGACCAGCGCTTATATCAAAAACCTGGTGGTGCACCCGCGCGCGCAAGGTCGTGGACTGGGCCGGGCGTTGTTGCTGCATGCGTTCACGGTGTTTGCGCAGCGGCGTGAAGGGTTTGTCGATTTGAAGGTGTTGGAAGACAACCTGCGGGCGCAGCGGTTGTATGAAAGCGCCGGCATGCGCGTGGTTCGCCGGGAAGCGGTGCCAACCTGATTGATCGCCTTCGCAGCCAAGCCTTGCTCCTACGCGGGAATGGTTTGCAATGTGGGAGTGAGCCTGCTCGCGATGAGGCCATCAGGCATACTCCATCCTCGGCCAATAACCATAAGGATGCTGCCCCGATGAAACTCACTACCCTGCTCGCCCTCAGCTTCACTGCCCTCGCCTCTCAGGCCCACGCCTCCAGCCCGGACGCCTGGGCCGCTTTCGACAAAGCTGTACTCGCCAGTTGCACCAAGGCCAGTGGTCTCAAAGACGCGAAACCTGTCGGCAACGCCGCGCAATTCGATGATCGCGTCGGTTACGTCGCTGTTCTCCTGCAAGGTCAATACCCGCAGAAACACATGAAGGGTCAGCAAGGCAGCGAGCTGTGCCTCTACAACAAGCAGAGCAAAACCGCCTATGTCACCGAGTGGGACTCGATTCGCCCTGCCGCGAAAAAACCCTGAGTGGCGCATAACTTGCTTCGACGGCTGTCTGTGCGGTGGCTTTCCGTCGCCACTTGATGCACTCACATTTGGCCGGTCGAACAAATGAACACGACGTTTTCCTGCGTAGGTTGCGGCAAATGCTGCACTGATCACCACGTGCCCCTGACCCTGAAGGAAGCCCGTATGTGGGCGGCTGACGGTGGTCAGGTGATCGTGTTGGTCGAAGGGTTTTTGAGCAATGGCCTGGGCCTGCCGCTGCAGCAGCGCGAGCATGCCGAACGGCGCTCGGTGCGGGTTCGCAGCGGTGCCAGCGAGGCCTATGTGGCGATCACTTTCGCCGCTTACAACGTTGGCGCCTGTCGGAATCTTGACGAAGACAATCTCTGCCGCATCTACGAACGCCGGCCGCTGGTGTGTCGTATCTATCCGATGGAAATCAATCCGCACATTCCGCTGAACACGGCGGTCAAGGAATGCCCGCCGGAGTCCTGGGAGCGAGGCCCAGACCTGATCGTGGGTGGCGAATTGGTTGATCAGGAACTGCTGACGCTGATTCAGCGCTCACGTCAGGCTGACCGCGATGAGGTGCAGACCAAGGATGTGATTTGCGGCTTGCTGGGGATTCGCACCGCGGCGTTGAAGGGTGACGGGTTTACCGCGTATCTGCCGCAGATGGACGCGTTTGCGTCGATTGTTGATCAGGTCGCGGCGCAGCAGCCGCAAGCGCCGGGCGGTGACTGGGTGTTTCACGTCTCGGGCGATGACATTGCCGGGCAAGTGTTGGCTGCTGGGGCTGAAGTGGCGACCGAAGTGCCGGTCAACTATGCGTTTATCTCGCTGCGGGCGGCTTGATCCCAGAGATGTGCTGGCAGTGACTGCCTCATCGCGAGCAAGCTCGCTCCCACAGGGATTTGGGAGCGCCATAGACCTACTGTGGGAGCACAGCTTGCTCGCGATGGCGCCCGACCTGCCCTCCATCTATCCCGAAGCGTTCACAACCCCCCTGTGGGAGCGAGCTTGCTCGCGATGGCGCCAGACCGGCCACCACCGCTCTATCAGCGAACAGCCACCGCCAGACACTCAACCTCGACCCGCGCACCCAACACCAATGCTTTAGCGGCAAACGTCGTACGCGCCGGCAAGCGGTCTGCCGGGAAGTAGCGTTTGTACACTTCATTCATCGCGTTGAATTCCTTGATGTCAGCCAGAATCACCGTGCACTTGGCCACGTTATCCAGCGAAGAACCATGGCTTTGCAGCGCGGTGCGCAGGTTTTCCATGGTCTGGACGGTCTGCGGGCCGATGCCGCCCTTCACCAGTTCGCCGTCAGCGCCCGAGCCAAGCACGCCGGACAGGTAAACCGTATCGCCAATGCGCACCGCATCCGAGAATGGCAGGCCTTCGTCGTTGGGAAAGTAGATCGGCGAATCGACTGCTTCGGCCGGCAAGTAGCGCTGGGTGATCATCTGGTACTGGCCATTCTGCTTCAGGCGTTCCAGCGCCGCGTTGAGCTTGTCGCGCAATGCCGTGTCGCTTTTGCGCACCGCCATCGCTACGCCACTGCCGAGCATCGGATCGTCGAGCGCCGGGCCGGCGAAGGCGAATGCCTGACCCTGCGGCTGAGCCAGCAACGCATGGCTGATTTCAATCGAGTCTTGCAGCGTGGCGTCGATTTCACCGGCCTGCAGGCTGGCAATCAATTGATCGTTGAACCTGAAACTGCGCACCGTCACCCCGGCGACCTGCCAACGCGCCTTGGCGAACGCCTCGCGGCTGGTGCCCGTCAGCACGCCAATACGCTGGCCTTTGAGTGATTCGGCAGTTGGCTGTAGCGCAGAACCCTGGCGCGCCACCAGACGGCTGCTCAGCGGGTAAAGGTTTTCGGTGAAATCGATGCGCTCGCGCCGCGCAGCCGTGGCGGTCATCGGCATGATCACGTCGAAACGCTTGGCTTCCAGCGCTTCGATGTTGGTGGCGTAATCCTGATCGACCCAGACGCAGCTGGATTTCAATTGCGCGCACAGCGCGTTGCCCAACTCGATGTTCAACCCGACTAGTTGACCATTGTCGTCACGACTTTCGAACGGTGGGACCAACGCTTCGACGCCGAAGCGGATCTGCGGCTCGACCGCAGAAGACACGCAACCGGTGGTCAAAGCCACCAGCGACAGCACAGAGAGGATTTTCAGCAGAGGCATTTCAGTGGCCTTCATCGAACATTCACGAGGAGTGAATCTTCGACGAGTGACCACCGACTTTCCCAGAGGACAAATCGCTCATTCCTGTGGGAAGAATCTTTAAAACACGCAGACTTTTTTCAGGCCAATGGCCGGCTAAACGTCAGCGTTTGCCCATCGAACGACGCGTACCCGGTGGCGCTGCGCCAGGGGTTTTGGTGTGGCCGTTCTTGGCGCCGTTCTTGTACCACGGCTGATTGGCATTCTTGGCGGCGGCCAGTTCGCCCGGTTTGAACGGAAACTTGAACGCCGGGATCGCGGCTTTTTCGCTGTCTGCGCTGGAGTCGACGCTGTCTGGCAGGTCTGCCGGCTCATCGCTCAAAGCGTCGGCGACCGGCGGTTGTGTCGGGGAAGTCATGAAAGCTCCGGGTGGTGCACAAAGAGTCGGGCCCGATGGGTGGACCGCGAAAGGCGCGAGTATACCTGTGTCGGGAGCGGCAAGCTGCAAGCGGCGAGTTTCAAGCGACAAGTATTCGGTCTGTGGGTTTGGCGGTGACGGGTCTGACGCCTTCGCGGGCAAGCCTCGCTCCTACAGGGAATGCATTCCAAATGTAGGAGCAAGGCTTGCCCGCGATGAACGATAACTCGTTCTATTTGGCGAAATACGCCTGCCAAACTGACAGCCGCGTCAGTTAGCAGTCACTTTCCTGACCGGGTCACAGGACTATAACGGGAGGTATAAAATCCGACGCTATTCCCGTCCCTCCAGCCCCGGCGCCTCTTTCGCATGCGAATCCACAAAAAATCCGCGTTGATCGCTGTCCCGCTGATCGTCCTGACGGCGCTGGTCCTGTGGTACGCGACTAAACCGGCCACCGCCAAACTCGCCGCGCCGACCGCGATTCCGGTGCGCGTGGTAACAGTTGCCGCGAAAGATGTGCCGCGTTACGTCAGCGGCATCGGCTCGGTGCTTTCGCTGCACAGCGTGGTGGTCCGGCCGCAGATCGACGGCGTTCTCACCAAGTTGCTGGTCAAGGAAGGTCAACTGGTCAAGACCGGCGACCTGCTCGCCACCATCGACGACCGTTCGATCCGCGCCAGCCTCGATCAGGCGCGCGCGCAACTCGGCGAGAGCCAGGCGCAGCTGCAAGTGGCGCAGGTCAACCTCAAGCGCTACAAGCTGTTGAGCGTCGACGACGGCGTGTCCAAGCAGACTTACGACCAGCAACAAGCGCTGGTCAACCAGCTCAAAGCCACCGCGCAAGGCAATCAGGCGTCCATCGACGCCGCGCAGGTGCAGCTTTCCTACACGCAGATTCGCTCTCCGGTCACCGGTCGCGTCGGTATTCGCACAGTCGATGAAGGCAATTTCCTGCGCATGACCGATACCCAAGGGTTGTTCACGGTGACGCAGATCGATCCGATTGCCGTGGAGCTTTCCCTGCCGCAGCAAATGCTGCCGACCCTGCAAGGCCTGATCGGTGACCCGCAACGCGCGCAAGTGAAGGCCTACATCGGCGCCGACACCGATGGCGAAACCGGCAACCTGCTGGGCGAAGGCCACCTGACGCTGATCGACAACCAGATCAACGCCAACACCGGGACGATTCGCGCCAAGGCTGAATTCAACAACCCGGGGCAAAAGCTCTGGCCGGGCTTGCTGGTCACGGTAAAAATTCAGACAGCGTTGAGTAAAGATGCGCTGGTGGTGCCGCCGACAGTCGTACAACGTGGGCTCGATCAACACTTCGTCTACCGGGTCAACGGCGACAAAGTCGAAACTGTGCAAGTGCAAATGGTCTATCAGGGCAGCGGCCAGGACATCATCAGCGGGGTCAAACCCGGCGACATACTGGTCAGCGACGGGCAGTCGCGGCTCAAACCGGGGTCCACCGTGCAAGTCCTCAGCGAGCCGCCGCAAGTGGTGCAAACGGAGCCCAAGCGATGAAAGGCCCTTCGGCGTGGTGCATCGATCACCCGGTCGCGACCATTCTGCTGACGTTTGCCCTGGTGCTGCTCGGCGTCATCGCGTTCCCGCGTTTGCCGATTGCGCCGCTGCCGGAAGCGGAATTCCCGACGATTCAGGTCAACGCGCAACTGCCCGGCGCCAGCCCCGACACCATGGCGTCGTCGGTGGCAACGCCGCTGGAAGTGCAATTCAGCGCCATCCCCGGCATGACCCAAATGACCTCGAGCAGCGCCCTCGGCTCGACCCTGCTGACCCTGCAATTCACCCTCGATAAAAGCATCGACACCGCCGCTCAGGAAGTTCAGGCAGCGATCAATACCGCCGCCGGCAAACTGCCCAAGGACATGCCGACGCTGCCGACCTGGAAGAAGGTCAACCCGGCCGACAGTCCGGTGTTGATCCTCAGTGTCAGCTCGACGCAGATGCCCGGCACCGAACTCAGCGATCTGGTGGAAACTCTGCTCGCGCGTCAGATAAGCCAGATCGACGGTGTAGGGCAAATCAACATTACCGGTCAGCAACGTCCGGCGATTCGCGTCCAGGCCTCGGCGGACAAACTCGCCGCCATCGGCCTGACCCTCGCCGACATTCGCCTGGCGATCCAGCAAACCAGCCTCAACCTGGCCAAAGGCGCGTTGTATGGCGAGTCGAGCATTTCGACGCTGTCGACCAACGACCAACTGTTTCACCCCGACGAATACAGCCAACTCATCGTTTCCTACAAGGACGGTGCACCGGTTCACCTGAGAGATGTCGCCAAAGTCGTCAACGGGTCGGAAGATGCCTACGTGCAGGCCTGGGCCGGTGATCGGCCGGGGGTCAATCTGGTGATTTCGCGGCAACCGGGGGCGAACATTGTCGAGACCGTGGATCGCATCCAAGCGGCGTTGCCGGGGCTTGAAGCGATGCTGCCGGCCTCGGTTGAGGTCAAAGTGCTGATCGACCGCACGCAGACGATTCGCGCATCGTTGCACGAGGTGGAAATCACCTTGCTGATCGCGGTCCTGCTGGTGGTGGCCGTAATGGCGCTGTTCCTGCGTCAATGGTCGGCGACGCTGATCGTCTCGGCGGTGCTCGGTGTGTCGCTGATCGCCAGTTTTGCCCTGATGTACGTCATGGGTTTTAGCCTGAACAACCTGACGCTGGTGGCGATCGTGGTGGCCGTGGGGTTTGTGGTCGACGATGCGATTGTGGTGGTGGAGAACATTCACCGGCATCTGGAGGCCGGCGACGGCATGCGCGAAGCGGCGATCAAGGGTTCCGGCGAGATCGGTTTCACCGTGGTTTCCATCAGTTTCTCGCTGGTCGCGGCGTTTATTCCGCTGCTGTTCATGGGCGGCGTGGTCGGGCGGCTGTTCAAGGAATTCGCCCTCACTGCGACCTCGACCATCATGATTTCGGTGGTGGTTTCGCTGACGCTCGCGCCAACGCTGGCGGCGCTGTTCATGCGCGCGCCGGTGCACCACGCCAATAGCAAAAAGACCTTCGGCGACCGTTTGCTCGCAGGGTACGAGAAAGGCCTGCGCCGCGCCCTCGCCCATCAGCGCTTGATGATCGGCGTATTTTTCCTGTCGCTGGGCTTGGCGGTGGCCGGCTACATCTTTATCCCCAAGGGTTTCTTCCCGATCCAGGACACCGGTTTTGTCCTCGGCACCACCGAAGCGGCCGCGGATATTTCCTACGGCGACATGGTGAAAAAACACTTGGCGATGGCCGAAATCGTCGCAGCGGACCCTGCCGTGCAAGCGTTTTCGCACTCGGTTGGCGTCTCCGGCAGCAACCAGACCATCGCCAACGGGCGTTTCTGGATTGCCCTGAAAAAACGCGGCGACCGCGACGTCACGGCCAGCCAGTTCATCGACCGGATTCGCCCGCAACTGATGAAAGTTCCCGGCATCGTTCTTTACCTGCGCGCCGGCCAGGACATCAACCTCAGCTCCGGCCCAAGCCGCGCGCAATACCAATACGTGCTCAAGAGCAACGACGGCGCAACGCTGAGCACCTGGACCCAACGCCTGACCGACAAATTGCGCAGCAACCCGGCGTTTCGCGATATTTCCAACGACCTGCAACTGGGCGGCAGCATCACCCACATCAGCATCGACCGCAGCGCCGCCGCGCGTTTCGGCTTGACTGCCAGTGATGTCGACGAGGCGCTGTACGACGCTTTTGGTCAGCGGCAGATCAACGAATTCCAGACTCAGATCAATCAATACAACGTGATTCTGGAGCTCGACACCCAACAACGCGGCAAGGCTGAAAGCCTGAATTATTTCTACCTGCGCTCGCCGTTGAGCGGGGAAATGGTGCCGTTGTCGGCGCTGGCCAAGTTCGACGCGCCGACCATCGGCCCATTGTCGATTGCCCACGACGGGATGTTTCCGGCCGCCAACATGTCCTTCAACCTGGCGCCCGGCGTGGCGTTGGGTGATGCGGTGATTCTGCTGAATCAGGCCAAAGCGGAAATCGGCATGCCGACCGCGATCAGCGGCAATTTCCAGGGTGCGGCGCAGGCGTTTCAGAGTTCGCTGGCCAGCCAGCCTTGGCTGATTCTGGCGGCACTGGTGGCGGTCTACATCATTCTCGGCGTGCTTTACGAGAGCTTCGTGCACCCGCTGACGATCATCTCGACCCTGCCGTCGGCGGGCCTGGGCGCAGTGATCATGTTGTGGATCTGCGGTCAGGACTTCTCGATCATGGCGTTGATCGGCCTGGTGTTGCTGATCGGCATCGTCAAGAAAAACGGCATCCTGATGATCGACTTCGCCCTCGAAGCGCAGCGCAGCCGGGGCTTGCCGCCGGAAGAGGCGATTTATCAGGCGTGCATCACGCGGTTCCGGCCGATCATCATGACCACCCTCGCCGCCCTGCTCGGCGCGCTGCCGCTGATGCTCGGTTACGGCACCGGCGCCGAGCTGCGCCAGCCGTTGGGGATCGCGGTGGTCGGCGGTTTGCTGGTGAGCCAGGCGCTGACGTTGTTCACCACACCGGTCATATACTTGTGGCTCGAGCGACTTTTTCATAGACACTCCCACCCACCAGCACCCGCGCCTGCAACGGCGTTGGCGACCACAGACTGAGGCGGGGTCATGCGCGTTCTGATTATTGAAGACGAGGAAAAAACCGCGGATTACCTGCATCGCGGCCTCACGGAACAGGGTTACACCGTCGACGTGGCGCGCGACGGCGTCGGAGGTTTGCACCTGGCGCTGGAAAGCGATTACGCGGTAATCGTTCTCGACGTAATGCTGCCGGGGCTCGACGGCTTCGGCGTGTTGCGTGCGTTGCGCGCGCGCAAACAGACGCCGGTGATCATGCTCACCGCCCGCGAGCGCGTTGAAGACCGGATCAAAGGCCTGCGCGATGGCGCCGACGATTATCTCGGCAAACCGTTTTCCTTCCTCGAACTGGTCGCGCGCCTGCAAGCGCTGACCCGCCGCAGTGGCGGCCACGAACCGGTGCAAGTGAGCATCGCCGACCTGTGGATAGATTTGATCAGCCGCAAAGCCACGCGCGCCGGCGCCCGACTGGACCTGACCGCGAAAGAGTTTTCGCTGCTCAGCGTGTTGGCCCGGCGCCAGGGTGAAATTCTCTCGAAAACCGCGATTGCCGAGATGGTCTGGGACATCAATTTCGACAGCGACGCGAACGTCGTCGAAGTCGCGATCAAACGCCTGCGCGCCAAGCTCGACGGGCCGTTCGACGAGAAATTGCTGCACACAATTCGCGGCATGGGTTATGTGCTGGAGAGCCGTGGTGTCCAGTAATTCAATCGCGCTGCGCCTCAGCGGGATGTTCACGCTGGTGGCGGCGCTGGTGTTTCTGTTGATCGGCTGGGCCTTGTATCAGCAGGTCGACAAAGGTTTGGGCTTGTTGCCCGAAGCCGAGCTGGACGCGCGCTACAGCGTGCTCGAATCCACGGTCGGCCGGTATGGCACGCCCGAGCATTGGGTGAAGATCAACAACAAGCTCAAGCTGCTTGGCGAAGAAGACAAGCGCATCAGTTTCTGGATTGTCAGCGGCGATCCGCAGTACGAATACGGCCACATCACCCCGCAGATCCGCGACTTCGCCGCAGGGCCGTTGGGCCGCCGCGATTTGCATTTGCCGGGGCATGATTCGCCGCTGAAAGTGTTGGTCAGTCAGTTCCCGGCCAAGGACCAGCGCCCGCCGTTGCGCTTTATGATCGGCATCGACACCGAGACGATTTTGCAGACCCAGCACCACTTGCTGATCGCCCTGATCAGCCTGGCGATTGTCGGCGTGTTGCTGGCGTCGGCGCTGGGTTATTGGGTGGCGCGAATCGGCCTCAAGCCGTTGATCAAACTGTCCCAGGAAGCCCAGCGGCTGGCGCCGCCATTGCGTTCGGGACGTTTGCGTCTGTCGCCATTGCCGCCGGAACTGGACCAATTTGTCAGTTCGTTCAACGCGACGCTGGAGCGAGTCGAGCAGGCCTATTCGCGGCTGGAATCATTCAATGCCGACGTCGCGCATGAATTGCGTTCGCCGCTGACTAACCTGATTGGCCAGACCCAGGTCGCGCTGACCCGCGGGCGTTCGGCGGAACACTATTTCGAGGTGCTGCAATCCAATCTCGAAGAGCTTGAGCGGCTGCGTTCGATCATCAATGACATGCTGTTTCTGGCCAGCGCCGATCAGGGCAGCAAAGCGACAAAACTGACCACGACCTCGCTGGCCGATGAAGTGGCGACGACCCTCGAATATCTGGATTTCATTCTCGAAGATGCGCAGGTTGAGGTGCAGGTAAGCGGTGACGCGCAGGTACGGATCGAGATCGCGCATCTGCGCCGGGCGTTGATCAATCTGCTCAGCAACGCGGTGCAACACACCGAGCCCGGGCAGGTGATTCAGGTGCGGATCGAGGCGGCGGAGCATCAGGTGAGCATCGGCGTGGCCAACCCCGGAATGCCGATTGCCAGCGAGCATCTGCCGCGCTTGTTCGAGCGCTTTTACCGCGTGGACGCGTCGCGCAGCAACAGCGGCAATAACCATGGCCTCGGTTTGGCCATTGTGAAAGCGATTGCGCTGATGCACGGCGGGGATGTTTTTGTGCGCAGTGATCACGGGGTTAACACCTTCGGCATTCACCTGCCGGTCTGACTCGGATCGACTCTGAATCCACCCCTCACCCTAACCCTCTCCCCAGAGGGTAGAGGGGACTGACCGAGTTGTTCTTAGAGCCACATCGACCTGATATATCGAGTTGAACTCGAGTTCTGAAAAGCCCCCGATCGGCACCCTTCCCCCCTATCCCCTATGGCGAGAGGGACTGACCGAGTTGTTCTTAGAGCCACATCGACCTGATATATCGAGTTGAACTCGAGTTCTTAAAAGCCCCCGATCGGCTCCCTTTCCCCTATCCCTATGGCGAGAGGGGACTGACCGAGTTGTTCTCAGAGCCACATCGACCTGATATATCGAGTTGAACTCGAGTTCTGCAAAGCCCCAGATCGGCTCCCTTTCCCCCTATCCCCTATGGCGAGAGGGGACTGACCGAGTTGCTCTTAGAGTGAACTGGCCTAATGATTTTGGACACTTCAATCGGGCGCTATGATGGCGCCCAAATCTGAGGTGTTTTTGGATATGCGTAATTCTTATTCAACTGAGTTCAAACTCAAGGCTGCTGGCATGGTGCTGGATGAGGGGATATCGGTTCCCGAGGTTTGCGCCAGTTTAGATATTGGCCCTACCGCCTTGCGTCGCTGGGTCGATCAGGTGCGTAAAGAACGCCAGGGTTCGACCCCGGTGGGAGCCAAAGCGATCACGGCTGACCAGCGAGAAATCCAGGAACTCAAAGCCTTGCTCAGGCAAAAAGACCGGGATATCGAAATCCTAAAAAAGGCCAGTGCTCTCCTGCTTTTGGACGCCAAAGATCATTCTCACTGATCAATGAGCTGGGTGAGCGATACGGCGTTAACGACTGCTGCCGGGTGTTTGAAGTCAGCCGCAGCAGTTTTTATGCCTGGCGTCAGCGCCAAGGCAAGGTGAACCCTGAGCGGGAGAAACTCAAAGCCATGCTGGTCGAGCATCACAAGGAATCCAGAGCTTCCGCGGGGGCGCGCACCCTTTCCAGGGAGCTGCAAGCCAAGGGGCATCGCGTCGGGAGGCACATGGCTCGCAGCTTGATGCGAGAAGCCGGCGTGGTCAGTCGTCAGCGCCGACGTCACAAATACAAGTCATCTGGCGTTGAAGCCTTGGTGGCGCCGCACGTGCTTAAGCGCGAGTTTGATGTCACGGCGATCAACCAAGTGTGGTGCGCGGACGTGACGTACATCAAGGTCGGCACGCGGTGGATGTATTTTGCAGCGGTTCTGGATCTGTTCGCCCGCCGGCTCGTGGGGTGGGCGTTTTCGATGATCTCGGATGCGGAGCTGACCTGCGAGGCCCTACGGATGGCGGTTGAGCTGCGAGGCAAACCCAAAGACGTGCTGTTTCACTCCGATCAAGGCTGCCAGTACACCAGCCATAAGTTCAGGAATGAGTTGCTGGCGAATGGACTGCGGCAAAGCATGAGTCGTAAAGGCGAATGCTGGGATAACGCCCCGATGGAGCGTTTCTTTGGAAGTCTGAAATCAGAGTGGGTGCCTGAAGCCGGTTACCGCTCGGAGTATGAAGCCCGGGCTGATTTGCAGCGCTACGTGGTGCGCTACAACAACTTCAGGCTCCATAGCTACAACGATTACCGTTCACCGGTCGCCATGGAGAAAATGGCGGCGTGAAAAAACCGTAATTGGTGTCCAGGATTACTTGACCAGATCAGAGCCACATCGACCTGATATATCGAGTTGAACTCGAGTTCTGAAAAGCCCCCGATCGGCTCCCTTTTCCCACTCTCCCCTATGGCGAGAGGGGACTGACCAAGTTGCTCTTAGAGCCACATCGACCTGATATATCGAGTTGAACTCGAGTTCTGAAAAGCCCCCGATCGGCTTCCTTTCCCCTATCCCCTATGGCAAGAGGGGACTGACCGAGTTGCTCTTAGAGCCACATCGACCTGAAATATCGAGTTGAACTCGAGTTCTGAAAAGCCCCCGATCAGCTCCCTTTCCCCACTCTCCCCTATGGCGAGAGGGGACTGACCGAGTTGTTCCTAGAGCCACATCGACCTGATATATCGAGTTGAACTCGAGTTCTGAAAGGCCCCCGATCGGCTCCCTTTCCCCCTCTCCCCTATGGGGAGAGGGCTGGGGTGAGGGGTGGTTCTTCCAACCGACGCAAAACCCAACTATTGCCGCGCACGCAATAGTCCTTTCTGAAATCAGCTCTGTTTCCCTGCGCCACAGCGCCTTAACCTTCGCGCACCAAACAGCACTTGCCAAGCAAGAAGGTTTTAAAGATGTCCAACACTATGGGTATTGCCAGCGCTTTCGTCATGTCCGCCTTATTCCTGTCCCCGGTTGCCATGGCGGAAGAATCGCCAGCCTTCGTCGCGCAAAACGCGGCGCGGGAAGACGCCTTCCAGGCGCATCAGACAGAAATGACCGCCAAGGCCCAAGACGCTGCGCAAACCCCTCAAGCGTCGACTTCTGCTGCCCGGCCACAGGTTGAGAAAGACAGCTGATTACGCGTATCGCACCGTTTCCCTCGACACTTTTCATCGGCTCTTCCCGTTGAAAAGTTGTCTTCAAAGCCGCTGCTATCAGCGGCTTTTTTTCGTTGTGCAGAAAACACGTTTCAAAACGTCTCCCTAAACAAGAAATAAAAAACGTCGATCCATGAACTGACGTTGATGACCAAAAGGAGCTGTACCGCACGTGTCTTTTACTCTAAAGCTGAGCCCGCTGTTCATTGCAATTGCTGCAACGATGTCCGCCAACACCCAAGCCGCCGATGAGGCGAGTCAAGAAGGTTTTGTCGAAGGGTCAAGCCTTAACCTCAACGCTCGCAATTACTACATGAACCGCAATCGCCTGCAGAACGCCGATGACAACATCGAGTGGGGCCAGGGTTTTCTCGGTCGGTTTGAATCCGGTTTCACCCAAGGCACCGTCGGTTTCGGCATTGACGCCCACGCGATGCTCGGGTTGAAACTCGATGGCGGTGGCGGCACCGATGGTTCGAGCATCCTGCCGATCGGCGCGGGCAACGGCAAAGCGCCGGGCTCGTTTTCCACGGCCGGCGCTGCGTTGAAAATGCGCGCGTTCGACACCGAATTGAAGGCCGGCGACTTGTTCCTGACCAACCCGGTGATCGCCGGCGGCGACACCCGCATGTTGCCGCAGACCTTTCGCGGGGTCAGCCTGACCAACACCAGTTTCGATGGCTGGATGATCGAAGGTGGCCAAGCCAGTTTCACCAAACCGTACAACCAGAGCGGCCATAAACGCATCGGCGCCTCCTACGGCACTCTGGCCGACGGCGACAACAGCGAGCACCTGAACTGGGCCGGCGTGGTCTGGAGCGGTTTGCCGGGTTTGACCAGCAGCCTGTACGCCGCTGAGCTCAAGGACATCTGGAACCAGTACTACTACGATCTGGATTACACCTACGCGGTCAACGAGATGGTCAGCCTCAACCCGGGCCTGCATTTCTACCACACGCAAGACACCGGCGACGCGTTGCTGGGCAACATCGACAACAACACTTACAGCCTGCATTTCACCGTCGCTGCCGGTAACCACAGCGTCACCGCCGCGTATCAGCGGGTCAACGGCAACACGCCGTTCGACTACATCAGCCAGGGCGACAGCGTATTCCTCGACAACTCGCAGCAATACTCGGACTTCAACGGCCCGAACGAGCGCTCGTGGAAACTCAAATACGTCTACGACTTCATTGGCGTCGGCGTGCCGGGCCTGACCTCGGCAGTGTCTTACTCGCGCGGTGAAACCGATCTGACCAAGGTCGACCCGGACAGCAAGGGTTACGCCTCGTGGTACAGCGCCGATGGCAAACACGCCAAGCACTGGGAACGCGATATCGATTTGAAATACGTGGTCCAGCAAGGCCAGGCCAAAGACTTGTCGCTGCGCCTGCAATGGGCCACCAACCGTGGCGGCAATGGCTACGGTGCGCTGGATCAGGACACCGACGAATACCGCGTGATCGTCGATTACCCGTTCAACGTGTTCTGAAACCCGGCTGACCAGCTAACGCAAAAACTGTAGGAGCGAGCCTGCTCGCGAAAGCGTTTTGTCAGCCAACATCGTTGCTGACTGACACGGCCTCTTCGCGAGCAGGCTCGCTCCTGCAGGCTGCCCACCCAATACTCATGACTGTTTGCAGCAATAAGCGCGCGCCCTTCGGCAACGGCGGATATGCAACTAAGCTTATTAAGCCTTTTCAGCAGACAGCCAAACCATGATCGCCAGCCGCATCCCCGACATCGCGCACAGGATCCGACGGCCAGAATGGCTGCTGCTTCTCGGCAGCTGCCTGACGGTGATCGCGATTGTCAGCATCGTCACTTTCCTGTTGATCCGTGAACACGCGAATGCGCGCCAGGAAGCGACGCGCAGTGCGACGACCGTTGCCCAACTGATCGACGCCGACGTGCTGCGCACCGTCGAGCTCTACGACTTGACCCTGCTGGGCCTGATAGCCGCTTCGCAACGCGATGACTTGAAGCAGATGTCGCCGCAAGTGCGGCATCTGGTGCTGTTTGATCGCTCCACCACCGCGCGCTTCAAGGGCGACATTCTGTTGCTGGACAAGCACGGCGAGGTGCTGGCCGACTCGTCGCTGATCCAGCCGAAACCGGGCAACTTCGCCGATCGCGATTACTTCCTCGCGCATCTCTCCAGCCGCGACAGCGGGATGTTTATCAGCCGCCCGTTCAAAACCCGCTGCGATTGCGAGGACCACGACCAGTGGCGCATCAGTTTCAGTCGACGCATCACCTCGGCCACCGGCGAATTCCTCGGCGTGGCGGTGGCGTCGATGCGCCTGGCGTACTTCGACGAGCTGTTCAACAGCCTGAACATCGGCAACGACAGCACGCTGAACATCATCAACAACGACGGCCTGCTGTTGGCGCAAAAGCCCTATTTGCTGAGCGATTCGATTGGCAAAAGCTTCGCCAACCGACCCAACGTCGAGCGCATCCTGCGCGAGGGCAGCGGCAGTTTCAGCAGCGTGTCGAGCATCGACCAGCAGCACCGTTTGTACACCTTTTCCCGAGTAGGCAATTTGCCGTTGACGGTGATCGTCGCGCTATCCAGCCGCGAAGTGTTCGCCACGTGGCAACGCACGGCGCTGGTGGTCAGCGGCGCCACCGGTGTGTTGTGCATCGGCCTGCTGTGGTTGGCCTGGTTGCTTTCGCGCGAACTGCGCCTGCGCCACAACGCCGAGCGCGAATTGGCGCAACTGGCGGCCACCGATGCGCTGACCGGCACGGCCAACCGTCGAATGCTCGATCAGGTGCTGCGCCACGAGTGGTTCCGGGCGCAACGTTCCGGCAAACCTTTGTCGGTGCTGATGATCGATGCCGATCATTTCAAGGCGTTCAATGATCGGCACGGCCATCCGTGCGGCGACGAGGCATTGCGCGCGGTGGCGAAGGTGATCAGCAGCCATGTCCGACGGCCGGCGGATCTGGTCGCGCGTTACGGCGGCGAGGAGTTTTCGGTGATCCTCGCGGAAACCGACAGCGCCGGCGCACAACAGATCGCCGAGCACATCCGCGCCGGCGTCGAGCGGCTGCCATCGGTGGCGGGCGCGGATTCGCCGATTACTGTCAGTATCGGCATCAGCACCTGGACCACGGCCAGCGACATGAGTCTGGAGCGGTTGCTGTTTGCGGCGGACAAGGCGTTGTATCAGGCGAAAGAAGGTGGGAGGAATCGGGTGGTTGCCGACTGACTTTTATGCTGCGTCGGCGGGTCTTTTCGGGGGCAAGCCTCGCTCCTGCAGGTTTTAGCGGATCCCCTGTAGGAGCGAGGCTCGCCCGCGAAGGGGCCGTAATGTTTGCCACAAAATCCAGGCATAAAAAAAGGCCACCCGAGGGCAGCCTTCAAAAACTAGAGAGGTTTTTTGCTTACACGGCCGCAACAGGACGCATGTAAGAGATCGGTGCAGTGCTGGCGTCTTCGAAAGTCACGACTTCCCAAGCATCTGTCTGCTCAATCAACTTGCGCAGCAGCTGGTTGTTCAATGCGTGGCCGGACTTGAAGCCCTTGAACTCACCAATCAGGCTATTGCCCAGCAGGTAGAGGTCACCAATTGCATCGAGGATCTTGTGCTTCACGAATTCGTCTTCATAACGAAGGCCGTCTTCGTTCAGTACACCATCCGCGTCGACCACAATAGCGTTTTCAACGCTGCCGCCGAGTGCGAGGTTGTGCTTGCGCAGGTACTCGATGTCACTCATGAAACCAAAGGTACGGGCGCGGCTGACTTCTTTTACGAACGAAGTGCTGGAAAAATCCACGCTTGCACTTTGTGTGCGGTTACGGAAAACCGGGTGATCGAAATCGATCTCGAAGCTCACTTTGAAACCTTCGAAAGGGACGAAAGTGGCGCGCTTGTCGCCGTCTTCCACTGTCACTTCCCGCAGGATCCGGATGAACTTCTTGGCCGCGTCCTGCTCTTCCAGGCCGGCCGACTGAATCAGGAATACGAAAGGTCCAGCGCTACCATCCATGATTGGAACTTCGGACGCGGAGAGCTCGACGTAGGCGTTATCGATGCCCAGGCCAGCCATGGCCGAGAGCAAGTGCTCCACCGTATCCACTTTGACGTCACCGTTGACCAGCGTGGTCGACATCGTGGTTTCGCCAACGTTTTCCGCGCGAGCGGGAATCTGCACCACAGGGTCCAGATCGGCACGAACAAACACGATGCCGGTGTCGATAGGTGCGGGCTTGAGGGTCAGGTATACCTTCTCCCCGGAGTGCAGGCCTACACCTGTGGCACGGATAATATTTTTCAGTGTGCGTTGTTTAATCATGGCTTGGGCCGCTTCAGCGCAAATTGCGAACTGGTATCAACAAAGGCTGGCGATAATAGCAGACCAGACCTTTGCTGAACACCAATCACCTTCATAGCCCTGATACATTCCATCAATCAGCCTGACGACGCAGGAATGCCGGGATGTCCAGGTAGTCCAGATCGTCTTGCGGATTCATCTTCGCGGCAGTCGCAGCACCGGCCTGAGCCTGGTTGCGCATGACGGTCGGACGGTCCAGGTCACGATAGTTGACAGCAGGCGCTTCCTGACGCGAAGGCGCTTGTTGCTGCTGCTGTTGCGACTGCGAAGCCACGGACGTGTGCATGGTGTTGTCGATAACCTTTACCGGCTTCTCGATTTTCGCGCCCAGACCAGTGGCAACCACGGTCACGTGCAATTCGTCGCGCATGTCCGGATCGATAACGGTACCGACCTTGACCATTGCGTGCTCGGAAGCGAAGGCTTCGATGATGCTACCCACGTCGGAGTACTCACCCAGGGACAGGTCAGGACCGGCGGTGATGTTCACCAGGATGCCGCGTGCACCTTGCAGGTTCACGTCTTCGAGCAACGGGTTGCGAATGGCCGCTTCGGTGGCCTCGCGTGCACGGTTCGGACCGCTGGCGCAGCCAGTGCCCATCATCGCCATGCCCATTTCGCTCATGACAGTCCGTACGTCGGCAAAGTCGACGTTGATCATGCCCGGGCGCTTGATGATGTCGGAGATACCGCGAACGGCACCGGCCAGTACATCGTCAGCCTTGGCGAAAGCCGACAGCAGGCTGGCGTCTTTACCGAGGATGGTCAGCAGCTTCTCGTTGGGAATAGTGATCAACGAGTCGACGCTTTCAGACAGCAGACGGATACCTTCGTCGGCGATCTGCATACGCTTGCGACCTTCGAACGGGAACGGACGAGTCACCACCGCAACGGTGAGAATCCCCATTTCCTTGGCCACTTCAGCAATGATCGGCGCAGCCCCGGTACCGGTGCCGCCGCCCATGCCAGTGGTGATGAACACCATGTTGGTGCCCTGCAGGACTTCGGCAATGCGCTCACGATCTTCGAGAGCGGCCTGACGACCTACTTCAGGGTTGGCGCCGGCGCCCAGACCTTTGGTCACGCCGGTGCCGAGTTGCAGGATGGTCCGCGCGCCGATGGATTTCAGCGCCTGGGCATCAGTGTTGGCGCAGATGAATTCAACGCCTTCAATGTTGCTCTTGACCATGTGATTAACAGCGTTTCCGCCGCCACCGCCAACACCGATAACTTTAATAACCGGGCTTGCGGGGATGTTGTCTACGAGTTCGAACATTTTCCCTCTCCTTTACGTTCTCTAGTTTTTTCGCCTACTGCGTTTGTTGCGGTCTTGCGGTGTTGCGGTAATTCTTCAGAAGTTGCCTTGTACCCAGCTCTTGATGCGATCGAGCAGAGCGGCTTTCGGTTCTTCATTGCTGTAGCTGTCGCGGCTGCTGATGCCCGAGAACGAAATCCCGTCGGACTGCTTTTGCAGGCCGTACATCAACAAGCCAACGCCAGTCGAATAAATCGGGTTGCGCACCACGTCATCCAGACCTTTCACGCCGTGAGGCACGCCCAGGCGTACTGGCATGTGGAAGATTTCCTCGGCCAGTTCGACCGCGCCTTCCATTTTCGACGTGCCGCCGGTCAGGACGATGCCAGCCGGGATCAGGTCTTCGTAGCCGCTGCGACGCAGTTCGGCCTGGATCAACGTGAACAACTCGTCGTAACGCGGCTCGACCACTTCGGCCAAAGCCTGGCGGGACAGTTCGCGCGGTGGACGATCGCCAACGCTTGGGACCTTGATGGTTTCACCGGCGCCGGCCAGTTTGGCCAGGGCGCAGGCGTAGCGAATCTTGATTTCTTCGGCGTACTGGGTCGGGGTGCGCAACGCCATGGCGATGTCGTTGGTCACCTGATCGCCAGCAATCGGGATCACTGCGGTGTGACGGATCGCGCCTTCGGTGAAGATCGCGATGTCAGTGGTGCCGCCACCGATGTCGACCAGGCACACGCCCAGCTCTTTCTCGTCGTCGGTCAGCACCGAGTAGGCGCTGGCCAGTTGCTCGAGAATGATGTCGTCGATTTCCAGACCGCAGCGGCGCACGCATTTTTCAATGTTCTGTGCGGCGTTGACGGCGCAGGTCACCACGTGGACCTTGGCTTCCAGACGTACGCCCGACATGCCCAGTGGCTCACGGACGCCTTCCTGGTTATCGATCACGTAGTCCTGCGGCAACGTGTGCAGCACGCGCTGGTCAGCCGGGATCGCCACGGCTTGAGCGGCGTCGAGCACACGCTCAAGGTCGGCGGCGCTGACTTCGCGATCACGAATCGCGACGATGCCGTGCGAGTTCAGGCTGCGGATGTGATTGCCAGCCACGCCGACAAACGCCGAGTGGATCCGGCAACCGGCCATCAGCTGCGCTTCTTCGATGGCGCGCTGGATCGATTGCACGGTGGACTCGATGTTCACCACCACGCCTTTTTTCAGGCCACGGGACGGGTGGGTGCCGATCCCGACGATTTCCAGCGTGCCGTCGTCCGAGACCTCGCCGACCAGCGCCACCACTTTGGAGGTGCCGATATCGAGACCGACGATCATTTTGCCGCTTTGCACGTTTGCCATGGGTCCTGCCTCTTCTTAATTCTTCGCGACAGCGGGTTGGGCTGTCGTGGGCGCTACAGGTTCCCGCCAGCCAACAGCAAGGCCGTTGGCGTAGCGCAGATCGATGCGCGCAATGTTCGTAATCTGTTCTTTAAGCGTCTTGTCGTAGATGGCAATGAAGCGGCGCATCTTGTCCACCAGGTTGCCGCGTCCCAGCAGCAGTTCGATTCCCGGGCCAGCGCTGCCGGCGCCGGTGGTCAGGAACCAGCTGCCTCGTTCACGCAATTCCAGGCGTGCAATCGAGAAGCCCAATGGCCTGAGCATCTGGCTCAGCACCTGGTATTGCTGCATCACTTGCTGCTGGGCCCGCTGTGGGCCGAACAGTTGTGGCAAATGTTCGTAGTTCGCCAGTTCACGCGGGGTGAACGCCTGGCCCTGGTTGTTCAACAGCGACTCATCGCCCCAACGGGCCACGGGCAGTTGTTCTTCCAGGCGAATCACCACTTGATCCGGCCAGACCCGACGCACTTCGGCGTGGGCAATCCATGGCATGGTTTCCAGCTCGGTGCGCATGCTTTCCAGGTCGATGGTGAAGAAGCTCGACGCCACGTACGGGGCGATGCGCTGCTGCACGGCTTGCTGGCTGATGTAACTCAAATCGCCCTGCACGTTGATCTTGGTGATCGGCCGGTCGGCGTAGGGCAGCAACCGCTGCGCGCCTTCGTAGGTACCGAAGCCCAGCGCGACCAGCAACACTGGCCAGAACAACGCTTTGAGAAAACCAAAATTGGCTTTCGGCAGGCGCGCAGACATCGGCTCTTTCGCCACCATTCGGCTGGCACCACGCGGCACCGGCTTGCGGCCGGGAGGTGCGGGGGGCTGATGTCGCAAATGCGCGCCTTGCATGGTCTTACCCTCGCGGCTCTTCAATGCTGGCGGCCAGAATCGCCAAAACCAGTTGCTGGAAATCCAGACCGGCAGCACGGGCCGCCATCGGCACCAGGCTGTGATCGGTCATGCCCGGCGCGGTGTTGACTTCGAGAAACCAGAACTGCCCTTCGGCGTCCTGCATCACGTCTGCCCTGCCCCAACCGGCAATACCCAGCGCCTCACAGGCTTTGGCCGTGAGGTCGATCAATTCCTGCTCTTTGTGGCTGTCGAGGCCGCACGGGATCCGGTACTGCGTATCGGCAGCCACGTACTTGGCGTCGTAGTCGTAGAAACTGTGCGTCGTGCCCAGGGCAATCGGAGGCAACACCTGGTCACGCAGGGTGGCGATGGTGAACTCCGGACCTTGAATCCATTGCTCGACCAACACTTGCGAATCGTAGGTAGCGGCCGCTTTCCACGCGTCGATCAACTCCGACGCAGAACTCACTTTGGCCATACCGATACTTGAACCTTCATGGGCCGGTTTGACGATCAAAGGGAAGCCCAGTTCCGTCGCCGCAGAAATACAATCGGCCTCGCAGCTAAGTACCGCATGGCGCGGCGTCGGAATGCCGAGGCTGTGCCAGACCTGCTTGGTGCGCAGCTTGTCCATCGCCAATGCGGACGCGAGGATGCCGCTGCCGGTGTAGGGAATTCCCAGGCATTCGAGCAGGCCCTGCATGCTGCCGTCTTCACCGCCACGACCGTGGAGAATGATGAAGGCGCGATCGATTTTTTCGTTGAGCAAACGCTGCAGCAGGTCATCGCCGACGTCGAGGCCGAACGCGTCCACGCCAGCGCTTTGCAGTGCTTCAAGCACCGCGTTGCCGGACTTCAGCGAAACCTCACGCTCGGCACTTTTGCCGCCGAACAGCACGGCGACGCGGCCGAAGTCTTTCGGCGCGATCGTGGAGGCGAGGTTGGCGTAAGCAGCAGTCATTTCAACTTCCCCACAGTCGGCGCGGCAACCGCACCGGCGAACAACGGACTGGCGAGCAATTTCGGCGCAAGGCCACCGATGTCTCCAGCGCCCTGGCACAGCAGGATGTCGCCGGCACGCAGCAGCGGTTTCACCAGTGGCGCGAGGTCGACACCGCGCTCGATGTAGATCGGGTCCAGCTGACCACGCTGACGGATGCTGTTACACAATTTGCGGCTGTCGGCGCCCGGGATCGGCTCTTCGCCCGCCGGATAGACTTCCATCAGCAGCAGGACGTTGGCATCGGCCAGGACATTGACGAAATCGTCGTACAGGTCGCGTGTGCGGCTGTAACGGTGCGGCTGGTAAACCATCACCAGACGACGCTCCGGCCAGCCACCTCGTACGGCTTTGATCACTGCCGCCACTTCGGTCGGGTGGTGACCGTAGTCGTCGACCAACATCACGTTGCCGCCGTCGACCGGCAGCTCGCCGTAGACCTGGAAGCGTCGGCCGACACCCTGGAACCCGGACAGGCCCTGGACGATGGCTTCATCGCTGACGCCTTCGTCGGAAGCGATGCAGATGGTCGCCAGCGCATTCAATACGTTGTGGTTGCCCGGCATGTTGACCGAAACGTCCAGCGGCTCGCGCTCCGGGCGCAGCACGGTGAAGAAGGTCTGCATGCCTTGCTGGCGCACATTGATTGCGCGCACATCGCAGTCATCGCCGAAGCCGTAAGTCACGGTTGGGCGTTTGACCAACGGGAGGATTTCACGCACCACCGGATCATCGAGGCAGACCACCGCCAACCCGTAGAACGGCAGGTTGTGCAGGAACTCGACGAAGGTTTTCTTCAGTTTGTTGAAGTCGCCGTCGTAGGTCGCCATGTGGTCGGCGTCGATGTTGGTAACCACGGCCACCAATGGCTGCAAGTGCAGGAAACTGGCGTCGCTTTCATCGGCTTCGGCGATCAGATAACGGCTGGTGCCGAGCTGGGCATTGGTGCCAGCAGCATTCAGACGACCACCGATGACGAACGTCGGGTCGAGGCCGCCGGCGGCGAACACCGAAGCGATCAGGCTGGTGGTAGTAGTTTTGCCATGCGTACCGGCGACGGCGATGCCGTGGCGATAGCGCATCAGCTCGGCGAGCATTTCGGCACGCGGCACCACCGGGATCCGGCGTTCCAGGGCGGTGGCGACTTCCGGGTTGGAAGTGTTCACGGCACTCGAAGTGACCAGCACATCGGCGTTGGCGGCGTTCTCGGCACGGTGGCCGATATAAATGTGCGCGCCGAACGATTCGAGACGTTCAGTCACTGGCGATGCTTTGAGGTCGGAACCGGACACTTCATAGCCCAGGTTCAACAACACTTCGGCGATGCCGCACATACCCACGCCGCCGATACCGACGAAGTGGATTTTACGGATGCGGCGCATTTCCGGGTGCGGCATGGCTTTCTGATTCTCAACCATGGGCCACCTCCAGGCAGGTGTCGACAACGTTACGGGTAGCATCAGGTTTCGCCAGACGGCGGGCCGCGTTGGCCATGTCATTGAGTCGTTGCGGTTGCATCAGGACCTCTGTCAGGCGTGCGGCAAGATCTGCGGCGCCAGTCGTTCTTTGTGGCATCAGGAAGGCTGCGCCTTCACGGGCCAAATATTCGGCGTTGCGGGTCTGGTGATCGTCAATCGCGTGGGGCAAAGGCACCAGCATCGAGGGCAGACCGGCGGCGGCCAGTTCACTGATGGTCAACGCGCCTGCACGGCACACCACCAGGTCGGCCCAGCCATAGGCTTGGGCCATGTCTTTGATGAATGGCTGCACTTGCGCCTCGACGCCAGCCTCGCGATAGCGCTGCGCAGTCACTTCATCGTGGTTTCTGCCGGCCTGATGAAACACTTCCGGACGCAGGTCGGCGGCGACTTGCGACAGGGCTTCAGGCAGCAACTTGTTCAACGGTTCTGCGCCCAGGCTTCCGCCGAGGATCAGCAAACGCGCCTTGCGACCGGCCAGGGCTGGTCGCGGTGTTTCGAGGAACAGCTCGGTGCGCACCGGATTACCGGTGGTCCGACGGCTGTTCGACAGGGTAAAGGTGTCGGGGAACGCTTCACAGACTCGGGCGGCCAACGGCATCAGCAACCGATTGGCGGTACCGGCGACGGCGTTCTGCTCGTGAACGATGACCGGCACGCCAGACAGTTTCGCCGCGACGCCGCCGGGGCCGGTCACATAACCACCGAAGCCGACCACGCACACCGGCCGCAGCCGACGAATGATCGCCCGCGCCTGCCAGATCGATTTGAGCAACATCAATGGCGCCTTGAGCAGCGACAGTTTGCCTTTGCCGCGCAAGCCGCTGGCATTGATCCGATGCAGTTCCAGACCGGCCGCCGGGACCAGGTCATTTTCGATGCCGCGCGGCGTGCCGAGCCAGTGCACGGTGTAGCCGCGCGCCTGGAATTCCCGCGCGCAGGCCAGCGCCGGGAACACGTGCCCGCCAGTGCCGCCGGCCATGATCAAAACGTTAGCGCCCATGGGTCGGCTCCTCGGCAAAGTCGCTCTCATGGAACTCCATCTCTTCGCTGCCCAAGTGGGTTCGACTCTCCCACTCGATGCGCAGCAACAAGCCGAGACAGGCACAGCAGATCACCAACGAACTGCCGCCGTAACTGAGGAACGGCAAGGTCAAGCCTTTGGTCGGCAGCAGGCCGACGTTCACGCCGATGTTGATCAGGAACTGACCAATCCACAGGAACGACAAACCGTAAGCCACGTAAGCGGCGAAAAACTGCTTTGCTTTCTCTGCCCACAAACCGATGTACATACCGCGAATACACACGAACACGAACAGCGCGACGGTGCACAACGAACCCACCGCGCCGAGCTCTTCGGCCAGTACCGAGAACACGAAGTCGGTGTGCGCTTCCGGCAGATAAAACTGTTTCTGCACGCTGTTGCCCAGGCCCACGCCCAGCCATTCACCGCGACCGAACGCGATCAGGGCTTGCGACAACTGATAACCGGCGCCGAACTGGTCGGCCCACGGGTCGGCGAAGTTGGTCAGACGCGCCATTCGATAGGGCTGCACTTGAATCAGCAACACCACCGCGCCAACCGCCAATACCACCATCAGCGAGAACCGGAACAGCCCGACCCCGCCAAGGAAAAGCATCGCTGCCGCTGCGCCCATCATTACGACGGTGGCACCGAAATCCGGCTCCATCAGCAACAGACCGGCCATTGGCAGCAGCACGATGAACGGCTTGAAGAAGCCCATCCAGCTCTCGCGCACTTCTTTCTGCCGACGGACCAGATAACCGGCGAGGTAAATCACCACGAACACCTTGGCGATTTCGGATGGCTGCACGTTAAAGAAGCTGAAGCCGATCCAGCGCATCGAGCCGTTCACTTCCCGGCCAATGCCCGGGATGATCACCATCACCAGCAAGCCGAACGCGCCGAGCAGCATCAGCCAGCCGAGGCGTTGCCACGTGGCGATCGGAATCATCATGGTGACGATGCAGGCACCGAGGCCCAGAACGATGTAGATCAAGTGACGGGTCATGTAATACAGCGCGCTGCCCGACTGCACGGCGGCCACTTCGGTGGAAGCCGAGGCAATCATCACCAGGCCGAGGCCGATCAACGCAAGGCAACCAACGAGCATCGGGAAGTCGAGGTCGATACCGCGCCCGGTAATGATCGGCGACGGATACGGTTTGATGATATTGCGCAGGCTCATGCCAATTCCTCCACAGCGCGGACGAACTGGTGACCACGGTCTTCATAATTCTTGAACATGTCGAAACTGGCGCAGGCCGGCGACAACAGCACCGCATCGCCGGGTTCGGCGATGGCGCGGCATTGGGCGACAGCTTCGTCCAGCGAGTTGACGCGAATCAGCGGCACGCCGTCGCCGATGGCCTGGCCGATCAAGCCGGAGTCGCGGCCCATCAGCACCACGGCGCGGCAGTTGGCCGCCACCGGATCACGCAGATCCTTGAATTCGGCGCCCTTGCCGTCGCCACCGGCGATCAGTACGAGCTTGCCGTCGATGTCCGCACCCAAACCTTCGATGGCAGCCAGTGCGGCGCCAACGTTGGTGGCTTTGGAATCGTTGTAATAGCTCACGCCATTCAGGTCGCGGACCCACTGGCAGCGATGCTCAAGCCCGGCGAAGGTGCGCAGGCTGGCGAGCATGGCGTCGAACGGCAGGCCGACCGCATGCCCCAGCGCCAGTGCCGCGAGGGCATTGGACTGGTTATGCGCGCCGCGGATTTTCAATTCGCGTACCGGCATCAGGTTCTGGAATTCGAAGGCCAGGTACTTCTCGCCGTCTTCTTCGCGGATGCCGAATGCCTTGAAATCAGGTTTGCTCAAACCGAAGGTCCAGCACGGCTGGCCCTCGCCCATCAACGGACGGCTCAAGGCGTCCTGACGGTTGACCACAAACTGCTTGGCGCCACGGAAGATCCGGTGCTTGGCCAAGTGATAGGCCGGCAGGCCGCTGTAGCGGTCCATGTGGTCTTCGCTGACGTTAAGCACGGTCGCCACTTCAGCGCCGAGGTGGTCAGTGGTTTCGAGCTGGAAGCTCGACAGTTCCATGACGTACAACTCGACGTCGTCGCTGAGCAAGTCCAGCGCCGGCACCCCGAGGTTGCCGCCGACCGCGACACGTTTGCCCGCCGCCGCTGCCATCTCGCCAACCAGCGTGGTGACGGTGCTTTTGGCGTTGGAGCCGCTGATCGCAACAATCGGCGCTTTCGCGTTACGCGCGAACAGCTCGATGTCGCCGGACAATTTCACGCCACGGGCGGCAGCAGCCTGCAGCGCTGGAGTCGCCAGCGCCAGGCCGGGGCTCACGTAGAGCTCGTCGGCACGGCAGAGGAATTCGACGTCGAGCTCGCCACAACGCACTTCCACGTGCGGATAGTCACGCTTGAGCGTGGCCAGTTCCGGTGGATTTTCCCGCGTGTCGGCGACGGCAAACGACGTGCCCCGGTTCGCCAGGAAGCGAACCAGGGACATGCCGCTCTTGCCGAGGCCGACAACGATGCGGAAGTGGTCAGAAGCGATCAGAGACACTCGTTCTACCTCAGCTTCAGGGTGGCAAGGCCAACCAGTACGAGAATCACGGTGATGATCCAGAAACGCACGATCACGCGCGGCTCGGGCCAGCCCTTGAGTTCAAAGTGGTGGTGTATCGGCGCCATGCGGAACACGCGGCGCCCGGTCAATTTGAAGGAGGCCACCTGGATGACCACCGACAGGGTTTCCATCACGAACACGCCGCCCATGATGAACAGGACGATTTCCTGCCGCACGATCACGGCGATGGTGCCCAGCGCGGCGCCGAGCGCCAGTGCGCCGACGTCGCCCATGAACACTTGCGCCGGATAGGTGTTGAACCAGAGGAAGCCCAGGCCCGCGCCGATCAATGCGCCGCAGAACACGATCAATTCACCGGCGCCGGGCACGTAAGGAATCAGCAGGTATTCAGCGAACTTCACGTTACCCGACAGGTAGCAGAAGATCCCCAGGCCACCACCGACCATCACGGTCGGCATGATCGCCAGGCCGTCGAGGCCGTCAGTCAGGTTGACCGCATTGCTCGAGCCGACAATCACGAAATAGGTCAGGACCACAAAACCGATGCCCAACGGGATGCTGTGATCCTTGAGCATTGGCAGGATCAGCGTGGTTTCCACAGCGCTCGGGGCGGTCATATAAAGGAAGATCGCCGCGCCGAGGCCAAACACCGATTGCCAGAAATACTTCCAGCGGCTCGGCAAACCCTTGGAGTTCTTCTCGATGACTTTGCGATAGTCGTCGACCCAGCCGATGGCGCCGAACAGCAAGGTCACCAGCAACACGGTCCAGACGTAACGGTTGCTCAGGTCAGCCCACAACAAAGTGCTGATGCCGATAGACGACAGGATCAGCGCGCCGCCCATGGTCGGGGTGCCGGATTTGGACAGGTGCGATTGCGGACCATCGTTGCGCACGGACTGGCCGATCTGCCGGTTCTGCAGAGTGCGGATCATCCACGGGCCGTAGCACAGCGACAAAACCAGCGCGGTCAGCACACCGAAGATCCCGCGCAGGGTCAGGTACTGAAAGACCGCGAAGCCTTTGTAGAACTGTTGCAGATACTCCGCTAGCAGCAGCAGCATTAATGATTCTCCAGACTGGACCCGCACAAAGCGGCGACGATGTTTTCCATCGCAGCGCTGCGCGAGCCCTTGATCAAAATGGTGGTGTTTGGGTCTTGCTCGGCGCCGAGGGCCTCGATCAGCTCAGCCTGAGTGCTGAAGTGACGAGCCTGCGGGCCGAATGCGTTCACGGCGTGAGCCATCATTGGCCCGACTGCGTAAAGCGCGGAAACCTTGCCACGGGCATATTCGCCCACGTCACGGTGCCCCTGCTCCGCCCAGTCGCCCAACTCGCCGATATCCCCGAGCACCAGGACGGTGCGGCCGGAAAAGCCGGCGAGTATATCAACGGCGGCGCACATTGAGGTGGGGTTCGCGTTGTAAGTGTCGTCAATCACGCGCATGCCGTTGGTGGCCAGTTGCGCCACGGTGCGGCCCTTGACCGGCTGCACCGCGCCAAGTCCGGTGGCGATGCCAAACAGCGACACACCCAAGGCGTGCGCGGCAGCGGCGGCGGCCATGGCGTTGACAACGTTATGCACGCCGAGCAGGTTCAGTTGCACGCGTTCCACGCCTTCAGGGCTGTGCAGATTGAAGGACGGGCAACCGCGCGCATCGCGGTCCAGCTCGCTGCCATAAAAGTCGGCACTTGGGTTGTTCAGTGCGAAGGTCAGCACTTGGCGTTCGCCAGCACGGGCCTTCCAGATGCCGAAAGCCTTGTCATCGAGATTGAGCACGGCGACGCCATCGGCATCCAGCCCTTCGATAATCTCGCCTTTGGCTTCGACGATTTTTTCCGGCCCGCCGAACTCGCCAACGTGGGCGGTTCCGGCGTTATTGAGGATGGCCACGTGGGGCTTGGTCATGGCCACGGTGTAGGCAATTTCGCCAAGGCGCGAGGCACCGAGTTCGATGACTGCGGCGGTATGTTCCGGCGCGAGTTCGAGCAAGGTCAGCGGCACGCCGAGGTCGTTGTTCAGGTTGCCACGGGTCGCGTGCACCGGACCGCGCGTGCGCAGGATGCTCGCGAGCATTTCCTTGACCGTGGTTTTGCCGCTGGAACCGGTGACTGCCGCGACCGGATTGCTGAAAGCGGCACGGTTCAGCGCGCCCAATTGGCCGAGGGCCTGGCGAGTGTCCGCGACCAGCAATTGCGGCAGCGTGCTGTCGGCGACTTCGCGCTCGACCAATGCCGCCACCGCGCCTTTGCCAGCGACGTCGTTCAGATAGTCATGGCCATCGAAACGTGGACCGGTCAACGCAATAAACAGTTGGCCCGGCTTGATCGCACGGCTGTCGATGCTGACACCGTCGAAACTGGCGTCGGCAGCAATCAGGCGCGCGTTCAGTGCACCGGCCAGTTCACTAAGCTTGAGGGCTTTAAGCATGGGCCACCTCCCACGCGGTCAAGGCATGATCGGCCTCGACCAGATCGGAGAAGGCGTGGCGCTGGCCGTTGATTTCCTGATAGTCCTCGTGACCTTTACCGGCCAGGACAATCACGTCATCGGCCGAGGCGCTGGCGATCAACTGCGCAATCGCCTGACCACGGCCAGCAACAAAGCTGACTTTATCCACGGCGCTGAAACCGGCGCGGATGTCATCGAAGATCACCGAAGGATCTTCAGTGCGCGGGTTGTCGTCGGTGACCAGCACGCCATCGGCCAGACGCTCGACCACTTCGGCCATCAGCGGACGCTTGCCGCGATCGCGATCACCGCCGCAACCAAACAGGCACAGCAACCGACCCTTGGCGTGTGGACGCAGGGCCATCAAGACTTTTTCCAGCGCGTCCGGCGTGTGCGCGTAATCGACCACCACCAGCGGCTGAGTACCGCCGCCCAAACGCTGCATGCGCCCGGCCGGACCTTCGAGTTTTGGCAGAACCTTGAGAATTTCGTCGAGCGCGTAGTCGAGGCCGAGCAAGGCGCCGATCGCCGCGAGGACGTTGCTCAGGTTGAAGCGCCCGAGCAGCGCGCTGCGCAGGTGATGCTGACCTTGCGGGGTGACCAGCGTGGCGCGCACGCCTTCGTCGTCGAACTGCGCTTCACGGCAATAAAGGTAGGCGCTGGAGTTTTCCAGGCTGTAGGTAATCAGGCGCGACTCACGTTTATCAGCGGCGAGTTGCCGACCGAATTCGTCGTCGAGGTTGATCACCCGGCATTTCAAATCGTTCCAGGCAAACAGTTTGGCCTTGGCTTCGCCGTAGGCCTGCATGGTGCCGTGGTAATCCAGATGATCGCGCGACAGGTTGGTCATCACCGCCACGTCAAACGCCAATGCGCTGACCCGGCCCTGATCCAGACCGTGGGAAGAAACTTCCATGGCCACGGCTTTGGCCCCGGCCTTCTTTAGGTCGGCGAGGGTCGCTTGCACGGCAATCGGGTTCGGTGTGGTGTGCAGGCCGCTTTCCAGCGCACCGTAGAAACCAGTGCCCAAGGTGCCGACGATGCCGCAATGCTGGCCGAGCAAATCCAGTGCCTGCGCGACCAATTGGGTCACGCTGGTTTTGCCGTTGGTGCCGGTGACGCCCACCAGATTCAGGTGATGGCTCGGCTCGCCATAAAAGCGCCCGGCGATGTCGGACAGCTGCGCCGCCAGACCTTTGACCGGAATCAACGGCACATCGGTGATCGGCAGCACAGTCGCGCCTTCGACTTCATACGCCACCGCCGCCGCGCCGCGTTGCAAGGCATCGGCGATGTGCGCACGGCCGTCGAACTTGCCGCCAGGCACGGCGAGAAACAAATCGCCGGCGCGCACATTGCGGCTATCAAGTGTCAGTTCGCGGATCAACAGATCACGACCGGCATGCGGAAAAATCTTGTTCAGACTAAGAGACATCAGCCGCGCCCTCCATTGGCTTTCAGCGGAACGACCGGTGCAGCGTTGGCTTGTTGGGTTGGCGGCAGATTGTCCGGCGTGATGTTCATCAGGCGCAGAGTCCCGGACATCACTTTGCTGAACACTGGCGCCGAAACCAGACCGCCGAAGTAACCGGCTTTGGTCGGCTCATCGATCACCACGACGATGGCGAAACGCGGATCGCTCATCGGCCCGAAACCGGCGAACAGCGAGCGGTAGGAATTCTCGGCGTAGCCTTTGGTGCCCACGGAAGTCTTGCGCGCGGTACCGGACTTGCCGGCCACGTGATACGCCGGCACCTGCGCACGGAATACGCCGCGCGGGGCCTCGATCACTTGGGTCAACATGCCTTGCATGGTTTTCGCGACGTTTTCCGGCAGCACTTGCGTGGTCTGCGGCGGCTTGTCGGTTTTGATCAATGTCAGCGGCGCGAGGCGACCGTTGTTGGCCAGCGCCGAGAAGGCGTGAACCAGCTGAATCGCCGTCACCGAAATACCGTAGCCGTAGGACAGCGTGGCGGTTTCAGCCTTGCGCCATTCGCGGTAGTTCGGCAGGTTGCCCACGCGCTCGCCAGGGAAGCCGAGGCCGGTGTCCTGGCCGAGGCCGACTTTTTGCGCGAGACGGAAAATCGTTTCGCCGCCGATATCGAAGGCGACTTTACTCATGCCGACGTTACTGGAGTTGATCAGGATGCCGGTCAGATCGAGCACCGGGCCTTCACTTTTCGAAACGTCTTTAATGGTGTATTTGCCGATCTGCAGCGAACCCGGATACACCTCGACGGTGTCGCTCGGCTTCCAGCGCCCGGTTTCCAGAGCGGCGCTCATGGAGATGGCTTTCATGGTCGAACCCGGCTCGAACACGTCGATCATTGCGCGGTTGCGCATCATCGCCGGTTGCAGGTTGCGACGGTTGTTCGGGTTGTAGGTCGGCTGGTTGACCATGGCGAGGATCTCGCCGCTTTTCACGTCCATGATCACCAGGCTGCCGGCCTTGGCGCCGTTCTCGATGATCGCGTTGCGCAGTTCGCGGTTGGCCAGGTATTGCAGGCGCAGGTCAATCGACAACGCCAAGGGCTTGCCGGCCTTGGCGTTTTTGGTGACCTGGACATCCTTGATCAGCCGACCGCGCCGATCCTTGATCACCTGGCGCTTGCCAGGGACCCCGGCCAGCCATTCGTCATATGCCAGCTCGACGCCTTCGCGCCCGTGATCGTCGATGTCGGTGAAGCCGACCATGTGGGCGGTGACTTCGCCGGCAGGGTAGAACCGGCGGAACTCTTCAATGCCGTAGACGCCGGGCACTTTGAGGTCGAGCACCGACTGGCCCTGCTCGGGGGTCAAACCGCGCACCAGATAGATGAATTCTTTATTGGCCTGGGCTTCAAGACGCTCGCTCAGGGCTTTCGGGTCCTGGCCCAGCGCCGCTGCCAGTGCCGGCCACTTCTCTTTGGCCTGCTGCATTTCTTTGGCATTCGCCCACAGCGTGGTGACCGGGGTACTCACGGCCAACGGCTCGCCGTTACGGTCGGTGATCAGACCACGGTGAGCCGGAATCGGAATATGCCGAACACTGCGCGCATCGCCCTGACCTTTGAGGAAGTCACGGTCGACCACTTGCAGGTCGATGATGCGCCAGCCGATCGCTGCCACCATGATCCCGAGCAAGCCCATGACCACGCGGAACCGCCAAGGAAACAGTGCACCTTCGAGTTTCATCATGGCGCCACCATCTGTACTTCGGCGGCGCCGGGAATGCGCATCTTCAGTTGTTCGGTGGCCAGCACTTCGATACGGCTGTGCGCAGTCCAGGTGCTCTGTTCAAGAATCAAACGGCCCCACTCAGCTTGCGCCTTGTCGCGCACACTCAGCTCGTTGTACAGCGAGTTCAAGAGCTGACGGTTCCAGTGCGCGCTATACGACACGCCGATGGCCGACACGAGCACGCCGATGAACAGCAGCATCATGAAAAAGCTGCCGCCAGGCAGTGGCTTGGCGAAAAGCTTGCTCACCGCAACTTCTCCGCAACACGCATGATGGCGCTACGGGAACGTGGGTTGGCTTTGAGTTCGGCCTCGGAGGCGGACTGCGCTTTGCCATGGACTTTGATTTTCGGTTCGAAAGCGACGTGACGCACCGGCAGGTTGCGCGGCAAATTGTCGGCCTCGCCTTTCACCAGTTTGCGCATGAAGAGTTTGACGATGCGGTCTTCCAGCGAGTGAAAGCTGATCACCACCAGACGACCGCCGATTTCCAGGCTTTCGAGCGCGGCTTCGAGGCCGGCTTCCAGATCGCCCAGTTCGTTGTTGACGTGAATGCGCAGGCCCTGGAACGCGCGGGTTGCCGGGTTCTTGCCTTTTTCCCAGGCAGGGTTGGCAACTTTCAGCACTTCGGCCAGATCGGCGGTGCGCTCGAACGGCTTGATATCGCGGCGTTCGGCGACGGCGCGGGCCATACGCCCGGAAAAACGTTCTTCGCCGTATTCCTTGAACACCCGGGCGATTTCTTCCACCGGCGCGGTGTTGACGAATTCGGCAGCGCTGATCCCGCGAGACGGGTCCATGCGCATGTCCAGCGGGCCATCGTTGAGGAAACTGAAGCCGCGCTCCGGGTCGTCGAGTTGTGGCGACGACACGCCGAGGTCGAGCAGCACGCCGCTGACCTGGCCGGCCAGACCGCGTTCGGCAACTTCCGAACCGAGCTCGGCAAAGCTGCGCTGCACAACGACAAAGCGGCCGTCTTCGGCCGCTAGCGTTTGCCCGGTGGCAATCGCTTGAGGATCTTTATCGAATCCGAGCAACCGACCATCGGGACCGAGCTGACTGAGGATCAACCGACTGTGGCCGCCGCGTCCGAACGTGCCGTCCAGATAGCAGCCATCAGGACGTACGGCGAGAGCCTCCACGGCTTCGTCGAGCAGTACGGTGATGTGGTTAAAGCCGCTATCAATAGTCACAGGATCAAATCACGCAGTTCATCAGGCATGGCGCCCGGTTGTTGAATGGCAGCCAAGTCAGCGGCAGAAACCGCATCCCAGGCATCCTCGTCCCACAATTGGAACTTGTTCAGTTGGCCTACCAACATTGCGCGCTTATCCAACTTGGCATATTCGCGCAGACGCGGCGGAACCAGAAAACGACCACTGCCATCGAGCTCGAGGTCGACGGCATTACCAATCAGCAAACGTTGCAGGCGACGGTTTTCTTCGCGAAGCGAAGGCAAGGCGCGCAGTTTGGTTTCAATAATTTCCCACTCATCGAGGGGGTAAACACACAAACATGGATCAACGGCATCAATGGTTACGATCAATTGGCCGGCACTACGCGAAACCAACTCGTCACGGTACCGGCTCGGCATAGCGAGACGGCCCTTTGCATCGAGATTGATAGCGTTAGCTCCGCGAAACACGTCAGCGTTTCTCCAATTTTTATCGTTTTGAGCTCAAAAAACCCACTTCATGCCACTTTCCGCCACTTGCGCACACTATAGGAATGCGCCCACCACACCGTCAAGGCGCGTATTCAAGGAAAAGCCTTACAGAACGGAGATTTAGCGACGTAAAAGGAGGGGTAACGAGAATCTGACGTATGTTTTATCTCAATAACTTGATTCAGCACGGATGGCTGCGCTCGAAAGTTAAAGTGATTTGTTAAGAGTAAGATTTTTTTGGTATTACGAGAGAGGTCTGCTGGTGTTTATGTTCGCGGGGAAAACCGAAGCGACAGCGGAGGTTTTTCAATGACTTGCAGCGAAGGCTAATCGATATCACGAAAGCCCGCTACAAGCACCTGCCCGATGATTCAAGCAGGAAAAAAAAGTGGAGAGTCGATCTGTAAGCCGGGTTCTGTCTTGAACAGTCATTCGTCTACGATGGCCATCACTGGACATCTTTAGCAACCTACCCGGTCCCAGCGCGGGCCACGCCTTGGGACCCTATTTGGTCTTGCTCCAAGTGGGGTTTACCTAAGCCACGAACTGTTGCCAGTCGCGCGGTGCGCTCTTACCGCACCTTTTCACCCTTACCGTCGCCGAAGCGCTTAGGCGGTTATTTTCTGTGGCACTTTCCGTAGGCTCACGCCTCCCAGGCATTACCTGGCACTTCGCCCTATGGAGCCCGGACTTTCCTCCCCCCCCTAATTTTCATAGAGGGCAGCGACTGTCCAATCGACTCTCCGGCGCGAAGGTTAACGGCAGAGCGCCCGAAGAACAAGCGCTAAACGCCTTTGGCAGCGCCTGCGCGTCGGGTTTTCACTCGCCCTTCTGTTTATCCAGTGCGACCTGGTAGAGCACATTCTTGCGCTCACCGGTAATTTGCGCGGCCAGGGCCGCGGCGCGTTTGAGCGGCATTTCTTCGAGCAGCAGATTGAGGATGCGCATCGCTTCGCTGCTCACCGCATCTTCGGTTTCCGGCGCCGACCAACCTGCGACAAGCACCACGCACTCGCCGCGCTGCTGATTGCTGTCGGACTCGACGAACTCGCGCAACTCGGCGAGCGGCAGGCCTTTCAGGGTTTCGAAGGTTTTGGTGATTTCGCGGGCCAGCAGTGCCGGGCGCTCGCCACCGAAAACCAGCTCCATATCTTGCAGGCATTCGAGAATACGGTGCGGCGCTTCATAGAAGATCAGCGTGCGCGGCTCTTCCTTGACCAGCTCCAGACGCGCGCGACGGCCGACCGCCTTGGCCGGCAGGAAACCTTCGAAAATGAAGCGGTCCGACGGCAGCCCCGCCGCCGACAGCGCGGCGATCAACGCGCAGGCGCCCGGCACCGGCACCACGTTGATGCCCGCCGCGCGCGCCTGACGGACCAGGTGATAACCCGGATCGGAGATCAGCGGCGTGCCGGCGTCGGAAATCAGCGCCACATCGTCGCCGGCCAGCAGACGCGTGATAAAGCGACTACCTTCATCCCGTTCGTTGTGTTCATGGCAGGCCGCCAGCGGCGTCGGAATACCGAAATGCTGCATCAGGCGTTGCGAGTGCCGCGTGTCTTCGGCGGCAATCAACGCGACGTCGCGGAGGATTTTCAGCGCGCGGGCACTGATGTCATCCAGGTTGCCGATGGGCGTCGCCACCACATAAAGCGAGCCAGCAGCGGAATTCAAAGCACCTGGAGCAGTCAAAGCGCACACCTCATGATCGGTAAAAGCCGCCATTGTAACGCGTAGTGACGCTGGCGACAGACACCAGCCGACCTCGGTTTTGCGACCCTTCGTGAAGCGCTGCAACATTTACACGAGCTAAATTGACCGTTTCACGCCACTAACATCGCGCCCCGGCCAGTGCTTGGGTACAATTCCACGCTAATTTGATCGAGTATCGGGAACACTTACATGATCGCTTGCCTGCGGCTGTTATCTGCCCTCTGCCTCGCTGCCTTGCTGGCGGCTTGCGCCAGCTCGCCCTCCTCCAGCCTTGGCGAACTTCCACGGACCCCGGACGCCAGCATCGAGCAACTGCTCGAAAAAGCTGCGCAAAGCAAAACCCCGGAACAAGCTGCGCTGTTTCGCCTGAGCGCGGCAGATCTGGCTTACAAACAGGGGAATGCCGGCCAGTCCGCGCAAATCCTCCAACAAGTGCCAATCGAGCAACTGAAGCCGGGCCAACAGGTGTTCGCCAGTACGCTGGCGGCCGAGCTGGCGATGACGCGCAATCAGCCGAAAGCAGCGCTGACCGCCCTCAGCCATCCGAGCCTGCAACGCTTGGGTGAGTTGCCGGTCGAGCAACAAGTACGCACCGGCACCGTTCACGCCCGCGCCCTTGAAGCTGATGGCCAGACCCTCGCCGCTGCACGCGAGCGCATCTTTATTGCGCCGATGCTCGAAGGTGAAGCCGCCGCCAAGAACCACGAAGCGATCTGGACCTTGATCGCCTCGTTGCCTACCGATCAATTGCAGCCGACCACCACCGACGACCTCGGTGGCTGGATCAGCCTGGCCCTGGCAGTGAAAACCGCCGGTACGCTGGAACAGCAGCAAGCGGCGATCGACACTTGGCGCGCGCAGAATCCAAAACACCCCGCCGCCGTGCAATTGCCGCTGCCGCTGACCAAACTCAAGGAACTGGCCAGCCAGCCCCTGAGCAAGATCGCCGTGCTGCTGCCTCAGGCAGATGGCCCGTTGGCCGCGGTCAGCAAAGCGCTGCGTGAAGGCTTCATGGCCGCGCACTATCAGGCCCAACAAGCCGGGCAGCAGCCGCCAGCCATCGTTTTCTACGACAGCTCGAAGATGACCTCGCAACCACCGCAGATGTCGCTGGACGAGTTCTATCGCAAGGCTCAGGCCGACGGCGTGCAATTGGTTGTGGGTCCGCTCGAGAAGCCGCTGGTCAAACAGCTCAGCGCTCGCCCGCAATTGCCGATCACTACCCTCGCGCTGAACTACAGCGAAGGCGAACAAGGTCCGGCGCAGCTGTTCCAGTTTGGTCTGGCGGCTGAAGACGAAGCGCGCGAAGTGTCGCGCCGTGCTCGCGCCGACGGCCTGCATCGCGCCGCCGCCATGGTGCCGAAAGGCGAATGGGGCGACCGCGTACTGAAGGCATTCAGCCAGGACTGGCAGGCCAACGGTGGCAGCATCGTCGCCGTCGAACGCGTTGATCAGCCGGTGCAACTGGCCCAGCAGATCGCTGACATGTTCAAGCTGCGTCAGAGCGAAGGTCGCGCCAAGTCCCTGCAAAGCACAGTTGGCTCGCAAGTCGCGGCCCAGCCTTCGCGCAGCCAGGACATCGAGTTCATCTTCCTCGCTGCCACTCCTCAGCAGGCGCAACAGATCAAGCCGACCCTGAACTTCCAATACGCGGGCGACGTGCCGGTCTACGCCACTTCCCACGTGTTCAGCGCCAGCGGTGACGTCAATCAGTACAACGACATGAACGGCGTGCGCTTCTGCGAAACGCCTTGGCTGCTGGATGCCAACGATCCGCTGCGCAAACAGGTCACCGCACAATGGCCACAAGCCGCTGGCAGCCTCGGCCGCCTCTACGCGATGGGCGTTGACGCGTATCGCCTGGCGCCACGCCTGGGCCAACTCAAGGCCCTGCCGGACAGCCGCATCGAAGGTGAGTCGGGCAGCCTCGGCATGACGCAGAACCAACGCGTAGTCCGCCAGTTGCCTTGGGCGCAGTTTGTCAGCGGTCAGGTTCAACGCCTGCCGGACACCCCGCGCTGATGCCTGACAGGTCACGCCAGCAAAGCGGCAAGGATGCCGAGCGCCATGCGCTCGAGCATCTGCAACAACACGGTCTGCGCCTGCTGGCGCAGAACTGGTTGTGCAAACGCGGCGAGCTTGATCTGGTCATGCTTGATGGCGATACAGTAGTATTCGTTGAAGTCCGCTACCGAAAAAACACTCAATGGGGCGGCGCGCTCGATAGCATCGATGGGCGCAAACGGCAGAAACTGATTTTCGCCGCGCAGTATTTTCTTCAGCGCGAGTCGCGTTGGGCCAATTCCCCTTGCCGCTTCGACGTGGTTGCCATCGACAGCAGCCTTGATCAGTTGAACTGGTTGCAGAATGCCTTCGACAGCTGATCGCTTGCACCCCGAACCGGACACCTTCACCCAACACTTTTGCTCTTTGCTTTGCGGGCTGCACATTCTTGTGCCAGGTAGCCGCGCTAATTAAGGTCACACAGATGGACATGCAATCCCGAATTCGCCAGCTTTTTCAGGCCAGTATCGACACCAAGCAGCAGGCGATGGACGTACTTGCACCGCACATCGAGCAAGCCAGCCAGGTGATGGTCAACGCCCTGCTCAACGAGGGCAAAATGCTTTCCTGCGGCAACGGCGGTTCTGCCGGTGATGCCCAGCACTTCTCGTCGGAGCTGCTCAACCGCTTTGAGCGTGAACGTCCGAGCCTGCCAGCCATCGCGCTGACCACCGACACCTCGACGATCACCTCGATTGCCAACGATTACAGCTACAACGAAATCTTCTCCAAACAGATCCGCGCGCTCGGCCAGCCGGGCGATGTGTTGCTGGCGATTTCCACCAGCGGCAACTCGGCGAATATTATTCAAGCGATCCAGGCCGCACATGATCGCGAAATGATTGTCGTAGCATTGACGGGTCGCGATGGCGGCGGCATGGCGTCGCTGCTTTTGCCTGAGGACGTCGAGATTCGCGTCCCGGCCAACGTCACTGCACGTATCCAGGAAGTTCACCTGCTGGCGATCCATTGCTTATGCGACTTGATCGACAGCCAACTGTTCGGGAGTGAAGAATGACCCCTAATCGCCTAGGCCTTCTGGCCTTGACCCTGTGCCTCGGCATCAGCGGCTGCACCTCGGTGGTTAAAGCCAGCCGTGAAGCGCCGATCGAAGATGACCGTGGCACGCGTACCTTCGGCAGCAAAATCGACGACTCGCTGATCGATACCAAGGTCGGCGTCAACGTCGCCAAGGCCGATCCGGCACTCGATAACGACTCGCACATCGTCGTCACCAGCTTCAACGGCGTCGTGCTGCTGGCCGGGCAAACACCTACCGCCGACTTGAAAGCCAAGGCTGAACAGGCGGCTTCCGCCGTGCAACGCGTGAAGAAAGTCCACAACGAACTGCAAGTGCTGCCGCCGTCCGGCTTCATCGCTCGTCAGAATGACGCGTGGCTGACCACTAAAATCAAAACCCAGATGCTCGCCGACGCCAACATCCCCGGCTCGCGCATCAAGGTTGTGACGGAAAACGGCATCGTTTATCTGCTGGGCCTGCTGACCAAACAGGAAGCCACTCAGGCGACCAATCTGGTGCAGAGCGTTGCTGGTGTGCAGAAGATCGTCAAATTATTCGAATACATCGACTGACACCCCTCCTGCAGGAACCAGACTTGCCGGCGATGGCGATTCCAAGTACGCCATCGCGAGCAAGCTTTGCTCCTACTGAAATAAAAAAGGCGATCCTCTCGGATCGCCTTTTTTTTATTTCACCACTTTCAAACTGGGTCGACCGCTGGGACGCGGCGGTTCGTTGTCGGGTGGCGGCAGCTCATCATCCGGCTCGATCTCGTCGTCGTCTTCCAGAGGCGACTCCAGATCGAACACCATGCCTTGGCCATTCTCCCGAGCGTAAATGCCCAGGATCGAAGCGATAGGCACGAACAGAGTATGCGGGACGCCACCGAAGCGCCCTTCGAAGCTGACCGCTTCGTTGTCCATGTGCAAATGACGCACGGCTGCCGGCGATACGTTCAGGACAATCTGGCCGTCACTGGCAAAACCTTGTGGCACCTGCACCGACGGATATTCGGAATTGACCAGCATGTGCGGGGTGCAATCGTTATCAACAATCCACTCGTAGAGCGCGCGGACCAGATAAGGTCGACTGGAGTTCATAGCGGCTCCTTAAGCCTTAGCGCATATCGCGTTCGACGCCAGACAGACTCGCCTGGAAAGCCTCACGCGCGAAAGAGCGCTCCATGTAATCAAGCAGCGGCTTGGCTGGCCGCGGCAGTTCAATACCCAGAATCGGCAAACGCCAGAGTATTGGTAATAGGCAGCAATCCACCAGACTTTGTTCCTCGCTGAGGAAAAACGGCTTGTCGGCGAACAACGGCGACACGCCCGTAAGGCTTTCGCGCAGCTCTTTGCGAGCAACAACGCGAGCGGCTTCCTTGGACTTGGGATCCAGGATCAGATCCACCAGGCCACACCAGTCACGCTGAATCCGATGAATCAACAGACGACTGTTCGCACGCGCTACAGGGTAAACCGGCAGTAAAGGCGGGTGCGGGTAACGCTCATCCAGATATTCCATCACCACGGTCGACTCCCACAACGCCAGGTCACGATCGACCAGGGTGGGCAAGCTGCCGTAAGGGTTCACTTCGATCAGTTTAGGCGGCTGACGACCAGCCTCCACGTAAATGATCTCGGCGCTGACACCCTTCTCTGCGAGCACGATGCGTACTCGGTGGGAATAGTGGTCGGCGGGGTCGGAGTAACAGGCCAACCGATTGGTCACGCCCATGGCGGTCCTCCTCGCTTGTAGAAATTATCGTAAGCGGAAAAACGAGCGCGCCCAGAGGGCGCCTCCCGTAACGTCTGCATGCAGACTCGTTACACCTTCAGAGGCGCCCTTGGGCGCGCGCGATTAACAGCAATTGCTTGAAGCTTTATCAGTGCACATCTTTCCAGTATTCGCGCTTGAGCAAGTAAGCGAATACGAAGAAGAACGCGAGGTACAACAGAACATACGTACCAATGCGCTGATGCTGCAGCTTAACCGGGTTAGCCGAGTAAGCGAGGAAGGTTACCAGATTCTTGACCTTCTCATCGAACTGCTCTTCGGTCAGGGTCCCGGTTTTCGGCACGATGGTCATTTGATCGCACGCTTCATGGGTCAGAGGCGTACCGGTCAGCGGATCATATTGCTTCTTGCCATCCTCGACGACCTGCACCTGTTTGCAGCCAATCACCTGACGACCTTGCAGACCGACGAGCACGTTAGGCATGCCGACGTTCGGGAACACCTTGTTGTTCACGCCCCACGGACGCGATGGATCTTCATAGAACGAACGCAGGTAACCGTAGAGCCAGTCGGTGCCACGTACACGTGCCACCAGCGTCAGGTCTGGCGGTGCGGCACCGAACCAGGTCTTGGCGTCTGCCGGCTGCATGCCGATGTTCATGTGGTCGCCGATCTTGGCGCCGGTGAACACCAGGTTGCTCAGCATCAGATCGTGAGGAATCCCCAGATCGTCGGCCACGCGCTCATAGCGCTGGAACTTGGCACTGTGGCAACCCATGCAATAGTTGGCGAACGTACGTGCACCATCCTGCATGGCCGCTTTATCGGAAACGTCGATGTCGACACTTTCCAGTTCCGCACCGTGTTCGGCAGCGAAAGAGAACACAGGCAAAGCAGCAAGAATCAGTACAGCAAATAGCTTTTTCATCAGCCAGTCACCCTTTCCGGAACCGGTTTGGTCTTCTCGAGCCTGGTGTAGAACGGCATCAGAATGAAGTACGCGAAGTACAGGAAGGTACACACCTGCGACAGCAACGTGCGCCCTGGCGTTGGGGCCAATACGCCCAGTACACCGAGGATCACGAACGAAATGCAGAACAGCCACAGCCAGATTTTGCTCAGCCAGCCCTTGTAGCGCATCGACTTGACCGGACTTCGGTCGAGCCACGGCAGGACGAACAGCACCGCAATCGCCGCGCCCATGGCGATAACGCCAAGGAGCTTGTCCGGAATCGCCCGCAAGATCGCGTAGAACGGCGTGAAGTACCAGACCGGAGCGATGTGCTCTGGGGTCTTGAAGGCGTTGGCCACTTCAAAGTTCGGCTTCTCGAGGAAGTAACCGCCCATTTCCGGGAAGAAGAACACGATCGAACAGAAGATGAACAGGAACACCACGACACCGACGATATCTTTCACGGTGTAGTACGGGTGGAAGGCAATGCCGTCCAGTGGTACGCCGTTCTCGTCCTTGAATTTCTTGATGTCGACGCCGTCCGGGTTGTTCGAGCCGACTTCGTGCAGCGCCAGAACGTGCAACACCACCAGACCGAGAATCACGATCGGCAGGGCGACAACGTGTAGCGCGAAGAAGCGGTTCAGGGTGATCCCGGAAATCAGGTAGTCACCACGAATCCACTGGGTCAGGTCGTTGCCGATGACCGGAATCGCGCCGAACAGCGAGATGATCACCTGGGCGCCCCAGTACGACATCTGGCCCCACGGCAGCAGGTAACCCATGAACGCTTCAGCCATCAGCGCGAGGTAGATCAACATGCCGAAGACCCACACCAACTCACGCGGCTTCTGATACGAACCGTAGAGCAAGCCACGGAACATGTGCAGATAGACCACGATGAAGAACGCCGAGGCGCCGGTGGAGTGCAACAGACGCAGGATCGAGCCGTACTCGACGTCGCGCATGATGTATTCGACGGAGGCAAACGCTTCTTCCGCCGACGGGGTGTAACTCATGGTCAGCCAGACACCGGTGACGATCTGGTTGACCAGAACGAGCAGTGCGAGGGAACCAAAGAAATAGAAGAAGTTGAAGTTCTTCGGGGCGTAGTACTTGCTGAGATGGTCTTCCCACATTTTGGTCGCGGGAAAGCGCGCATCAACCCAATCCATGAACTTGCTCATCACGCTTTCTCCGTATCGACGCCAATGACAATGATGTCATCGGTCTCATAGGAATGCGGGGGAACTGGCAGGTTCAAAGGCGCAGGTTGCGACTTGTAGACGCGGCCAGCCAGATCGTAGTGGGAACCGTGGCAAGGGCAGAAATAACCGCCCACCCAGTCTTTGCCCAGATCAGCAGGTGCCACTTCAGGGCGGAAAGTCGGCGAGCAACCCAGGTGCGTGCAGATACCGATCAGCAGCAGAACCTCTGGCTTGATCGAACGCGTTTCTGGATCGACGTAGGTCGGTTGTGTCGAGTTCTTGGAGGCAGGGTCAGATAACTGGCCCTCGATCTTTTTCAGATTGCCCAGGATTTCCTCGGTTCGGCGGACAATGAACACCGGCTGACCGCGCCACTCAGCAATCATCTGCTGACCTGGTTCGATTTTGCTGACATTCACCTTCACCGGTGCACCTGCGGCTTTCGCCTTGGCACTGGGAAACCATGACCCCACGAACGGGACCGCAGCCCCCACCGCTCCTGCAGCACCCACCACGGATGTGGCTGCTACCAAGAAGCGACGCCGGCCTGCATTCACGCCGTCATTGCTCATTCAGTCCTCTCCCATCAGCTTTGTGGCCTGTTAAATCAGGCATCTACTAAGTTAAATCTATGTACTTATAAAAATTTTGCCGAATGGTAATGAAAAGCCCCAATCCTGACAAGGTAATTACCCAAGGGCTCCAGTGCCAAGCCTTGCAGTATAGGGGCTCTACGGCTGTGGCAAGTTGTCACAGCGCAATTCTTTGATAAAACGCAGGCATAAAAAAACGCCCGGCTCCGTGAGGAGCAGGGCGTTCTTTTTGAACGTGTAAGCGAATTAACGCTTCGAGTACTGCGGACGCTTACGCGCTTTACGCAGACCAACTTTCTTACGTTCAACTTCACGAGCATCGCGAGTAACGAAGCCAGCTTTGCGCAGAGCGCCACGCAGGGTTTCGTCGTACTGCATCAGTGCGCGAGTGATACCGTGGCGGATTGCGCCAGCTTGACCACTTACACCACCACCGATCACGGTGACGTAGATGTCGAACTTCTCGACAGTCTCAGTCAGTTCCAGCGGCTGACGAACTACCATGCGGGCAGTTTCGCGGCCGAAGAAATTTTCCAGGGTGCGGTTGTTGATGGAGATGTTACCAGTACCCGGACGCAGGAAAACGCGTGCGGTTGCGGTCTTGCGACGGCCAGTGCCGTAATTTTGAGTCGCCGACATAATGAACTATTCCGTTAAAACTTCAGTTCTTGGGGCTGCTGAGCAGCATGAGGGTGAGCAGCGCCCGCATAGACTTTCAGCTTGCGATACATGTCGCGACCCAGTGGGCCCTTCGGCAGCATACCTTTAACCGCGATCTCGATCGGGGATTCAGGCTTCTTGGCGATCAGTTTTTCGAAGCTGATCGACTTGATGCCACCCGGGAAACCGGAGTGGGAGTAGTAGATTTTGTCGGTGGTTTTAGCACCGGTTACACGAACCTGCTCGGCATTGATAACGACGATGTAATCGCCGGTGTCAACGTGAGGAGTGTACTCAGCTTTATGCTTGCCACGCAGACGGCTCGCGATTTCGGTAGCCAGACGACCCAGGGTCTGACCAGCGGCGTCGACGACAAACCAGTCGCGCACAACTGTTTCTGGTTTTGCAGTAAAAGTTGTCATTCTTTAATAGCCTCAGGGGCCGCCCTGTAAATTAGACGGCGGATCTTACTGAATAGTGCGTGCTTTGACAAGTCAAAGGCAGCCGGATACAGACGCTATCGGGGGCTCGGGTCGGCGCGTCCGTTCAACGGCAAGATCTCTTCCGCAGGCGGCGCATCACTTCCACTGCATAAAGAGGTGGGCAATTATGCAGATTGCGAAAAAATATTCAACCTGCTTTTATGATTGTTTTGCCCAAGGAGCACCCGATGGATTATCGACAGCTAGGCCGAACCGATCTGAACGTGAGTGCAATCTGCCTCGGAACCATGACCTGGGGCGAGCAAAACAGCGAGGCTGAAGCCTTCGCCCAGATTGAACGGGCCAAGAGCGCCGGGATCAATTTCATCGATACCGCCGAAATGTACCCGGTGCCACCCAAGGCCGAAACCTACGCCACCACCGAGCGCTACATCGGCAATTACTTCAAGAGTCGCGGCGATCGTGCCGACTGGATCCTCGCCAGCAAGATCGCCGGCCCGGGCAACACCATCGACTACATTCGCGACAAAAACCTGCGCCACAACCGCCAGCACATCACCGAAGCCGTGGACGCCAGCCTCAAGCGCCTGCAGACCGACTACATCGATCTCTATCAATTGCACTGGCCGGAACGCAGCACCAATTTCTTCGGCCAGTTGGGCTACAAGCACAAGATCGAGGCCAACCTGACGCCGCTCGAAGACACCCTCGAAGCGCTCGACGAACAGGTCAAGGCCGGCAAAATCCGCCACATCGGCCTGTCCAACGAAACGCCGTGGGGCACCATGCGCTTCCTCGCGCTGGCCGAAGCCCGTGGCTGGCCGCGTGCGGTGTCGATCCAGAACCCGTACAACCTGCTGAACCGCAGCTTCGAAGTCGGCCTGGCGGAAATCGCCATTCGCGAACAGTGCGGTTTGCTGGCCTATTCGCCGCTGGCGTTTGGTTTCCTGTCGGGCAAGTACGAAGGTGGCGCGCGTCCGCCGAAGGGTCGTCTGAGCCTCTACAGCCGCTTCAGCCGCTATTTCAATGCGCAATCCGAGGCAGCGTGCAGCCGTTACGTGGCTTTGGCGCGTGAGCACGGCCTGGACCCGGCGCAGATGGCGTTGGCCTTCGTCACCCAGCAACCGTTCGTGACCAGCAACATTATTGGCGCGACCACGCTGGAGCAACTCGACAGCAACATCGCCAGTTTCGACCTGAAACTTTCCGATGAAGTGTTGGCGGGGATTGAAGCGATTCACAAGGATCATCCGAACCCGGCGCCTTGATCGATTCATCGCCCCAATCGCGAGCAAGCTCGCTCCCACATTGGAATGCGATCAATGTGGGAGCGAGCTTGCTCGCGAAGGCGCCCGTCCAGCCACCTCAGGTCAAAGCGACCGCGCAATAATCTCCTTCATGATTTCGTTGGTCCCCGCATAAATCCGCTGCACCCGCGCATCCGCCCACGCCCGCGCGACCGGGTACTCCCACATAAATCCGTAACCGCCGTGCAACTGCACGCATTCATCAAGCACCTTGCATTGCAGGTCGGTGCCCCAGTATTTGGCCATCGCTGCGGTCGGCACATCGAGCTTGCCCTGCAAGTGCAACTCCAGGCACTTGTCGACAAAAACCCGGCCAATCTGAATCTCGGTGGCCATCTCGGCGAGTTTGAAACGGGTGTTCTGGAAATCCGCAATCGCCTTGCCGAACGCTTTGCGCTCGCGGGTGTAATCCAGCGTCCATTGCAGCGCCGCCTCGGCCGAAGCCAGTCCGCCAATGGCCACCGTCAGCCGTTCCTGCGGCAATTCCTGCATCAGATAAGCGAACCCCATCCCGGCCTGACCCAAAAGGTTTTCCTTCGGCACACGTACGTCCTGGAAGAACAATTCCGACGTGTCCTGAGCCTTCATTCCGACTTTTTCCAGACGCTTGCCCTTGGCAAAACCCGGTGTATCGGCTTCCACCAGAAACAGGCTGGTGCCTTTGGCGCCGGCCTTCGGATCGGTCTTGGCGACGACGATCACCAAGTCCGCGAGATAACCGTTGGTGATAAAGGTTTTCGAACCGTTGATCACGTACTCATCGCCATCCAGCACCGCTGTGGTTTTCACTCCTTGCAGGTCGGAACCGGCGCCCGGCTCGGTCATGGCAATCGCCGTAACCATCTCGCCTGAGACCAGCTTCGGCAGGTATTTGTGCTTCAGCGCTTCGCTGCCGTAATGCAGGATGTACGGCGCGACAATATCCGAATGCAGCGAAAAACCGATCCCGGTCAGGCCCAGACGGCCCACCTCTTCAATCACCACTGTGCTGTAGAGGAAGTCCGCGCCGAGCCCGCCATATTCCTCCGGCAGATGCGAACAGAGCATCCCCGCCTCCCCCGCCTTGTTCCACAGTTGGCGGTCGATGTAGCCCTGTTTTTCCCATTGCCCATGGAACGGCACGGCCTCTTTTTCGAGGAACGTTCGCACACTGTCGCGAAAGAGTTCGTGCTCGGAGCTGAACAAGGTTCTGGGGATCATGCGGCACCTGTGGTTTTTATTAGCCGGGATTGACCTCCAGAGCCTAAGCCGCAGTCGCGCTACAGGACACTGGACACATCAGACAAAAAATAAGACGATCCAGCCGTCTGGTGACCACTTTCCCCTATAAGAATAAAGTTGAATTATGTCTAACCAAGTCTCCACGCCCCTGCGGCGCGTCAGTATCCTGGCTATCGACCGGGTTTTCGCTTCCACCCTCATGCAAGCCAAGGATTTCTTCCACTTGGCCAGCCTGCGCTACGGCAAGCAGCTGGGCCACGGCCTGACACCGGCGTTCGAAACCCGCCTGGTCAGCCCCGACGGCAAACCGGTGAACAGCTTCAGCGATGTGATCATGCCGGTCGACGGCGGCCTCGAAAACGCTGACATCATCGTCCTCCCGGCCTTCTGGGACGACTTCGACACACTCTGCAAACGTTATCCCCAAGTGCTGCCATGGCTGCGCGAGCAACACGCACGCGGCGCAGTGTTGTGCGGCGAAGCCACCGGGGTGTTCTGGCTCGCCGAGGCCGGGCTGCTCGACGGCAAGGAAGCGACCACTTACTGGCGTTTCTTCAACGCGTTTGCCGAGCGCTTCCCGCGCGTCCAACTCAATCAGGACAAGCACCTGACTGACGCCGACAACCTGTTTTGCGCCGGCGGCACCACCTCGGCTTGCGACCTCTACATTTACCTGATCGAACGTTTCTGCGGCGCCAACGTCGCCCAAGCCGTGGCCCGCGACATTCTCTACGAAGTGCAGCGCAGTTATGCGCCGGGCCGCATCGGCTTCGGCGGGCAGAAGTTGCACCAGGACGTGATCATCCTGCAGATCCAGCACTGGCTCGAAGAACACTTCGCCGACAAATTCCGCTTCGAAGACGTCGCGCGCGAACACGGCATGAGCATCCGCAACTTCATGCGCCGCTTCCAGACCGCCACCGGTGACAAACCGCTGCACTACCTGCAACGCCTGCGCATCGAAACCGCCAAGGGCTTGCTGTCCGGCAGCCGCAAAAGCATCAAAACCATCAGCTACGAAGTGGGCTACGACGACGCCAGCTTCTTCGCGCGCCTGTTTCGCCAGCACACAGAACTGTCGCCGAACCAGTACCGGCAGCAGTTCCAGCAAGCGGCTTGAGGCCAACCACCCTCCAGCAATGTAGGAGCGAGGCTTGCCCGCGAAGGCAGTGTGTCAGTCGAAACCTTATTGCCTGACACTGCGCTTTCGCGGGCAAGCCTCGCTCCTACAGGGGTTGCTTTGCAGCGCGGCTGAACAGGTATTTTTCCCACATAACAAACGGAATTCAGACCCTCTACGCGCGGCACTTGGCTGATATCCGCAGCCCGCTCGATCGCTCAAGATCTTACCCAGTCAACATCATCAGGGAAGATCGACAATGACCATCGGCTCAGGCTACAGCTACCCGTCATCCGTACTCGGCAGCCATCGAACCAAGCGCTCGGCCAAAGACAAGTGGAAAGCGCGTTTTCCCAATCCGCCTGACTTGTGCTTCGACTATCGAGCACTGGTTGAACAGGAAAACGGCATCGCCACGGCAACTGACCTGCAACACAAAATCTGCATCATCGGTGCCGGTGTCACTGGGCTCACGGCGGCACGCGAACTCTATCGATGCGGCTTCACCGACATCACCTTGATCGAGCAAGCCCGACGCATCGGCGGCCGCCACCTGACGGTTGCCGGAAGCGCGAAATCGAGCAAACCGCATACACCGTTTGAAATGGGCGCGATGCGTATGCCCTTCTTCAATCGCGCTGGCGAGGCAGCCACGGAAGGCCGCTCGCTGATGGCTTACTACGCCAAAGCCTTCGACCTCGCGCATGCAGACTTCGCCAACCCCGGCAGCCAATGGGTCAGCTCGACCGGGATCTATCTGCGCGAAGGCAGCATGGGCGACGGGCCAAGCCCACACATGCTGATCTGGAAGAACGCTGATGGCCAGACACCGCCACCCGGCGCAGACCTGCAAAGGGTCTATGCAAAGTGGAAAGCCTTCGCCGATCGCATGACCCGCCACGTCGCAGACGCTTACGCCGGCGAGGCGTGGGAAGCGATGTGGGCCGCCATCGTCGAAAAATACGAGAGGGTTTCATTCCGCGATCTGGTGCGCATGCCGGCCGTGCTCGCCTGGGATGAGCACGCGCCGGGAGACTTCGGCGGAATGGGCATGTCACCAGAAGAGTCGGCGATTTTCTACGCCATCGGCATCGGCGACGGCAGTTGGGGAGCGTTTTACGACGTCTGCTCGCTCTATCCATTGCGCACCGCCATTTTCGGGTTCAGCAGCCGGTTGCAATTGATCCTCGGCCGTGTGGACGCGATGGGCGAGCCGCTGGATTCGCCAAGTTTGCACGACGAAGCAGTTTTCGACTCCAAGGGCCTGAGCTTCGAGCGCCCGCGCTACGTCGGGCTCGCCGCGCTCAACGAATGCCTGCTGTTCATGCGAACCGAAGAAACCACGAAGTCTTTCTACGAACACTGCGCGGAACGAGGCAACGGCTTGCTCACCGACTCTTCCGTGACGAAACTGCAAAAACTGCCGAACCAGAAAATCCGCGTTTACTACGACTGGAAACACAGCCAACCCGAGCACGCGCTGGAGCAGTTCGATGACTTCGACTCGGTGATCATGACCCTGCCCTCCTGGCTGATCGAAACCCGGATTCGGCTCGAAAATTTCACCCCGCAAATGCTGCCCTTCGCGACCATCAACGCCTATAAAACCGCGCACTGGGAGACCAGTTGCAAAGTCTTTGCACCGTTAAAAAAATCATTCCTGTCGAAGAACACCAACATCCCGCAAGCCATCGTCACCGACAGCTTCATCCACGATGTCTACACCTACCGCTACAACGACAACTACAGCTACGACTGCATTTTGCTGAGTTACACCTGGGAGGATGACGCCAGCAAACTCGCCCTCTTCAGCGACAAGGAACTGGTCACCCGCTGCGCCAATGAACTGGACCGCATTCTGATGAACTCGGCCAATATCCAGGAAAAAATCTCGCCGTACATTGGCCTTGATCAAGCCGTGGTGCATCGCTGGATGAGCGATAAAAATGCGCTCGGTTGTGCCAAGTTGTACCGGCCCGGCACCTACTACGATGCGGTCAGCCTGATGAAGTACAACCGCGACTTCGGACACGTGTCGGGTCTGTATTTTTCCGGTGAATCATTCTCGGTGGATGCCGGCTGGACCGAACCGTGTTTTCGCGGTGCCGTGGATGCGGTCATCCATATTTGCAGCAAGACCGCCGCGACCTTCAACGGTGGTTTTGCGCTGAGTGACTACCCGCATTACGTCGTCAGGAGCTAATCCCCCCGACGCCCTGCCCGCAGAACAATTTGTACTTAAGGATAAGGACTACAAGTTAAACGGAAGTGGCTGACTTACACGCTTTTGCCGATTCGACTCTTATGAACACGCCAATCAAACAGCGTGAACAACAATAAAAAGAGGTCATCGGGAATGAGTGAGCCAACCAGCCCTGTTCGTGTAGCAGTCGTGCAATTCGATCCACAAGTCGGGCTAGAGAACCGCGAAGCCAATCTGCGCAACACCCTGGATTTAGCGCTGCAAGCAGCCAATGACGGCGCAAATCTGATCGTGCTGCCGGAGCTTTCAACCACCGGTTACTTTTTCAACAATCGGCAGGATGCGTTCGCGCATTCAGAGGCCGTACCCGCTGGCCCGACCGTGCAGAGCTGGGCGAATTTTGCTCGCCAGCACAACGTTTACCTGGTCGCCGGTTTGACCGAACGCGACGGCGCGCAGCTGTTCAACACCGGCGTGCTGGTCGGGCCTGAGGGCTTTATCGGCAAGTACCGCAAGGCGCATTTGTGGAACCTGGAAAAACTCTGGTTCACCCCGGGCAACACGGGTTTCCCGGTGTTCGACACACCGATTGGCCGCATCGGTCTGTTGATTTGCTGGGACATCTGGTTCCCGGAAGTACCGCGCATTTTGAGTCAGCAAGGCGCCGACATTATTTGCAGTTTGAACAATTGGGTATGGACCCCGCCGCCGCTGTTCGATGAGGCCGGCAAGTGCATGGCGTCGTACCTGACGATGACCGCGGCGCACGTCAACAATGTGTTTATCGCGGCGGCGAGCCGGATTGGCGAAGAGCGCGGGGCGCGTTACCTCGGTTGCTCGCTGATCGCCGGCACCAACGGTTGGCCGATTGGCCAGGTCGCGTCGGCGGACAAGCAGGAAATCCTGTTTGCCGACATCGACCTCACTAGTTCGCGCAGTGCACCGATCTGGAACAGCCTCAACGATTTGCATCGCGATCGTCGCGCCGACATGTATGACGCGATGCTCGGTTACACCCAGCACCCTTGTCTGCCGCGCTGATAAGGGGCCATGACTGATGGAAAACACAAAAGCGCAGAACCGCCTGGCCGGCAGGTCACCGCTGGACGTAACGATCATCTGGTTGTTGATCGGTACCGCCCTGTTGATCACCTGGCTTTCATTCACTTACCGCACAACCTGGTCGGCGCATTGGCCGGACTACAGTCACATGGTAACGAGCCTGCCGGAGCCAAGTGCCTGGTTGCGCTGGATCATCGGTGACATCAGCGAGGTCGCCTTCTACAAACATGAGTTCGCTTCAATCGGATTGCTCGCAGGCGCCTACCTCGCCTATTGGGCCAATCGCACCGGCAAAGCCTGGCAAGGCTTTGCGATCAGCTACGGCAGCGGCTTATGGCCATGGCTGGTCACCAGTTCGTTGCTCGGGCTGCTGCTGAGTAACCTGCTGTGGGGCTGGACCGTTACGGCCACCAGTTGGCAACCGATATTTGCCGCGTTTGTGTCGTTGCCGGCAGCGATGGTGCTGATATTCGGCGGCGGCTGGAAGGTCGCGATCAACGGCGCAATCATGGGCGCGGTGTTTGTCACGCCGTTGTGTTTGCTGATCGTCAATTACGTGTGCAATCCGCTGGGGCTGCCGGTGGTAATCGGCAACGTCATGGGCATGGCTGTCGCCAGCGTCGGCGCTTTTTTGCTCTGTCGCTACGTGCCGGGGCTGGTGAAGTCGGACTGGAGCGCAACGCCAGCCACTGCTGCGCCCTCGCCCGTCGTCGCGAAAACACCCGACTACGGCGTTGTGTGGACGCTGCGCCGGGTGTTGGCGGACTTTTCCGAAGCGCCATTCTTCGGCAATGAATGGGCCAGCCTCGGGTTGATCGCGGGCGCCTTGCTGGCGTTTACCTTGAACCCGACCAGTCCGGTGTATGGCACAGGTCTGCTCCCGCAATTGCTCGCGGCGCAGGCGTTGACCTCGCTGATCGGCGTGCTGATCTGGCGTCGCCACTGGATGGCGCTCGGCTGGTATCCCACCTACGTTCCATTGGTCTCGGTGGTGCCGGCAGCGGTTCTGACCCACGGCGGCAGTCTGGAGGTCATCGTGATGGGCGCGTTGCTCGGCGCATTGATCGCACCTCCGCTCGCCTGCGCGATCAGTAAACGCCTGCCGTCGTACATGCACGGTTTTATCGGCAATGTGTTGTCGATGGCCATCAGTACACTGCTGATCATTCCGTTTATCGGATTGCTGATCGCTCAATGATGCGCGTCGCCCTGGGGCTGTATTTCGCAGACACTGCGGATACAGTCCCGTCTCCTGACAGGCAATCGAGGTATCACATGGACCTGCCCAAACTGGCCATCGCAGCGCTCGGCGGCACCGTTAGCATGCAAGCCAGCCATGCCGGTGAAGGAGTTATCCCGACCGTCAGCGGTGAAACCTTGCTGCAATCGTTGCCAGAGTTATCGACGCTGGCCCGGATTAACGTGGAAACCCTCGGCCTGCTGCCCAGCGCTTCACTGGATTTCGAGTTCCTGTTGAGCGTGTTGCACTGGGCCAATGAGCAAATCAGCCAAGGTGCGGTGGGTGTGGTCATCACCCAAGGCACCGACACGCTCGAAGAAACCGCGACGTTCTTCGATTACCTGTGGAACCACAACGAGCCATTGGTCATGACCGGCGCCATGCGTTCAGCGGCCCAGGCCGGCGCGGATGGCCCGGCGAACTTGCAGGATGCCTGCCGCGTCGCACTGGCTGAAAACAGTCGTCATCGCGGTGTTCAAGTGGTGATGAACGGGCAGATTCACGCAGCCAACGCGGTGCGTAAAATCGATTCGCTGGCGCTGCAGGCGTTCGCCTCACCGGTGTCCGGCCCTGTCGGCCTGCTCATCGAAAACACCGTGCGCTATCTGCGCCCTCCCGCGCAGAGACGGGTTTTGCCGATGCCGCAACGCTGCGCCAAAGTCGCGCTGCTGGAAGCATCGCTGTCCGCCGACACGCTGTTACTCGAGAACATTGTCGATCTGGGCTACGACGGGTTGGTAATCGCAGGTTTCGGCGCCGGGCATGTTTCCGCGCAATGGGCGGCGGTGATCGAAGGCATTACGCAGAAAATCCCGGTGATCGTCGCCACGCGCACGGGGTCGGGTTCAACCGCGCAGTGCTCTTATGGCTTTATCGGCGGCGAGATGGACTTGATCCGCAAAGGCGCGGCAATGGCCGGATTTCTCTGCCCGCGCAAGCCGCGAATCCTGCTGTGGCTGCTGATCGGTTGCCAGCGACAGGGGGATTTGGCGCGTTACCTTAAAGACGAGTGAGATCTCCCAGCGAACCCATTCGCCAATGTAGGAGCGAGGCTTGCCCGCGAAGGCGGTGTGTCAGTCGAAACTTTGTTGCCTGACACTGCGATTTCGCGGGCAAGCCTCGCTCCTACAGGGGGTGGTGGTGAATCGGAAATTTCGACATAAAAAAAGGCCTGCATGTGCAGGCCTTTTTCATGTTCCGAAGATGCCCTACGGCTTGTGCGCGCGCGACAGGAATTCGTGCGATTGCATTTCCAGCAGACGGCTTAGCGTGCGCTGGAATTCGAAGTTCAGGCGACCGCCGGTGTAGAGGTCTTTGAGTTCGACTTCGGCCGAGATGATCAGCTTGACGTTACGGTCGTAAAACTCGTCGACCATGTTGATGAAACGCCGGGCGATGTCGTCGGTGGTGACGCTCATCTGCTCGACGCCGCTGAGCAGCACGGCGTGGAAGATTTTGCCGAGTTCGATGTAATCGTTCTGGCTGCGCGGGCCGTCGCAGAGTTCGCGGAAGTCGAACCACGCCACGTCATCGCAGGTGCGCAAGGCACGGATTTCGCGGTTTTCGATGATCAGTACATCGTTTTCGATGGCGGCGGTGCATTCCGGCGTCAGCGCGCGGAAGCTCTTGCGCAGGCTTTCGTTGGATTCCTCGTTGAGCGGGAAGTGGAACAGCTCCGCTTGCTCGAGGTGGCGCAGACGATAATCGACGCCGCTGTCGACGTTGACGATGTCGGTGTTCTGCTTGATCAGCGCAATCGCCGGCAGGAAGCGCGCGCGTTGCAGGCCGTCCTTGTACAAACCGTCGGGAACAATGTTCGAGGTCGCGACCAGGGTCACGCCGTTCTTGAACAATTCTTCCATCAACGTGCCGAGGATCATCGCGTCGGTGATGTCAGACACGAAGAACTCATCGAAACAGATCACCCGCGCTTCATCGGAGAAACGCTTGGCAATAATGGTCAGCGGGTTTTTCTCGCCGCCGAGGGTTTTCATTTCTTCGTGCACACGCTTCATGAAGCGGTGGAAGTGCGTCCGCACCTTTTCCTTGAACGGCAGCGCTTCGAAGAACGTATCGACCAGGTAAGTCTTGCCACGGCCAACGCCGCCCCAGAAGTACAGACCCTTGACCGGCGCCTGATCTTTCTTGCCAAACAGTTTGCCGAACAGGCCCGGCTTGACGTTCGAGGCCGCGACCAGATCGTCGTACAGGCGCTGCAAGTGACGCACAGCAGTTTCCTGCGCGGCGTCATGGAAGAAGTCCGGGCGTTTCAGATCAGCTTGATATCGTTCTAGGGGCGTCATAATTCGTTAGCAAGGCAACAAAAACGGGCCGTCACTGTAGCGACGGCCCGGGGGAATGGCAATCGGCCCTTGGTCGGGTCGAGCCGCGGATTTATTCCTGAACCGGTGTCAGTGCAACGCGCAAGGCCTCGATGGCCACGTCGCGTGCGGCGCTGTCAGCGAAGGCCGGGCTGTCGCCGACACACTCGCCTTGCAGCCAGACGCTGAAGCTCAAGTCTTCGCTGCGCACGTCCAGTGGTTGGCCGGCTTGCAGTTGTTTGGTCACCTGACCGGCGGTTTTACCGTCGGCGAAGTTGCGCGACAGCAGCAATTGCTCGCCATCGGCGGCCAGCAAACGGAAGCGGAAGCTGCCGTCGTCGTCGCGGAAACTGACAAAACGCGCGGCTTTCGCGGCTTTCTTCTTGGTGGTCGCCGCGACTTGGGTCTGCGCCACGAAAGACCGCAGGCCGACCGCTTCACGCAACTCCTGCAGGAACGGCGTGGCCACCGAACGGGCCTTTTTGGCGCCGATCTGCAGCATGTCTTCGAGGTCTGCCGGGCGTTCGATCAACTGGTGATAACGCTCGCGGGACTCGCCCAGCTCGCTGTCGAGCAGCTGGAACAAACGATTTTTCGCTTCGCCCCAACCCAGGCCCTGCAACAGTTCGCTGCGGAATTCGTCGGACTGCGCCGGGGTGGCGAAGGCCTGGAACAAGGTGAACAGGTGCGAATTGTCCGGATCCTTGGCTTCGCCCGGCGCGCGCGAATCGGTGACGATCCGCGAAATCGCGTCTTTCATTTCCTTGGCGCTGCTGAACAACGGAATGGTGTTGTCGTAGCTTTTCGACATCTTGCGACCGTCGAGACCTGGCAGCGTGGCGACGCTTTCTTCGATCAGCGCTTCGGGCATGGTGAAGAATTCTTTGCCCTGACCAAACAGATGGTTGAAGCGCTGGCCGATGTCGCGGGCCATTTCCACGTGCTGGATCTGGTCACGACCGACCGGCACTTTATGCGCGTTGAACATCAGAATGTCGGCAGCCATCAGCACCGGGTAGCTGTACAACCCCATGGTGATGCCGGCGTCCGGGTCTTCGCCGGTCTCGACGTTCTTGTCCACCGAGGCCTTGTAGGCGTGCGCGCGGTTGAGCAGGCCCTTGGCCGCAACGCAGGTCAGCAGCCAGGTCAGCTCGGGGATTTCCGGGATGTCGGACTGGCGGTAGAAGGTCACGCGGTCGACATCGAGGCCACCGGCCAGCCAGGTCGCGGCGATTTCCAGACGCGAGCGCTGGATGCGCAGCGGGTCATCGCATTTGATCAGGGCGTGGTAGTCGGCCAGGAAATAGAACGAATCGGCATTGCTGTCGCGGCTGGCGAGGATCGCCGGGCGAATGGCGCCGGCGTAGTTGCCCAGGTGCGGCGTGCCGGTGGTGGTGATGCCGGTGAGAATTCGGGTACGGGTCGTCATGGGTAATCGCTTGTCAGACTGCAATCAATTCGAAAGACGCGGCAGCACCAGATCCTTGAGATCGGTGAGCTTGCCATGAAAAAAGTGTCCGCATTCTGCCACTTTCAACAGCTCATGGGGGCGCTGGAGTTTTTCGGACCAGTCGTAGACCGCTTGTGGATCGATGACTTCGTCGGTTTCAGGCTGGATCACCGTCAGCGCGCCGTGTTCCGGCAGTGGGTCCTGATCACCGAGGCGCATCACTGCGGGTGCGACCATGAACAGATTTTTCAACTGCTCGCCCTGCGCTTCCAGGCGTCCGCCGAGACTTGCTGCAACAAATCCACCGAAGGAAAACCCGAACAGCGTCAGCGGCAGATCCGGGTGTTTGGCCCGCAGCCACGCGGCCGCGGCCTGGGCGTCGTCGACTTCGCCGGTGCCCATGTCGTGCGTGCCGGCACTGGCGCCGACGCCCCGGTAATTGAAGCGCAAGGTAATCAGACCGGCGTCGCGCGCGGTGCGCTGCAAGGTCGAAACGACTTTGTTGAGCATGGTGCCGCCCTGCACCGGGTTCGGATGGCAGATCAGCGCGATGCCGCGAGGTTCGTCGCTGCCCAGGTAAAGGGCTTCCAGTTGGCCGACGGGGCCATCAATCACTACAGGGGTTTCGCGCATAAGCAAGGAAGGAACTCCGTGACCTCGAATCGGGTCGACTCGTCTAGCAAATTGTCTGTGCCGATCTATTGCGAGTACATCGCGGTATACAGCGCAGGTTCGAGCCGTTAACGTAAAGCAAAGCCGTTTATAGAGGAAGGACTCGTGGAACACTCGCTCTTAGTTTGGTTGTTGCCGACTCTTGCCCTGGTTGTGGGTGTCGCCATTGGATTCCTGATCGCTCGTCTGGTGCCGAACGCCGCGCCTAACCGCACGCAACGTCAGCTGGATGATATTCAGGAACGTTTCGACAGTTATCAGAACGAGGTGGTTACCCACTTCAACAGCACTGCCACGCTGGTCAAGAAACTGACTGCGAGCTACCAGGAAGTGCAGGATCATCTCGCCGAGGGTGCCAACCGTCTGGCCCTGGACGAGCAGACTCGCCAACGCTTGCTGGCTGCGCTGCACGCCGACGCTGCTGTGGCGCCACGGGAGCGCCTGACGCCGCCGCGCAATCAGGAACCGCCTCGCGACTACGCTCCAAAAGCCCCGAACGCACCGGGCATGCTCGATGAGCATTACGGCCTGAAGAAGTAAGCAGGTTTCGCGCGATACAAAAAGCCCTCGGACAAGTGATTGTCCGAGGGCTTTTTTGTGGTTGATCGGATATTTGCGGTGCCCTGTCGGGCCTCATCGCGAGCAAGCTCGCTCCCACAGGAGTCGCGTCAAATTTGTGGGAGCGAGGCTTGCCCGCGATGGGGCCGTGTCAGGCGATAGTGTTGTCGTCTGACACGATGCCTTCGCGGGCAAGCCTCGCTCCTACAGGAATGGCGTTCGTCCATGGGTACGCTACGGGTATTGCTGCACGGTGCCTTGCTGCTGGTCGGCGCCGTACTGCTGGCCCGGGATGGCTTTCAGGTTGACTTCGACGCGGCGGTTTTGCGCGCGGCCGTTGACGTCGCCGTTGCTGGCAATCGGGTTGTCGGGGCCGGCGCCGCGGGCCGAGAGGTTGGCGCCGCTGACACCTTGCGAGGTCAAGTAAGTCGCCACGCTCTGCGCGCGACGCTGCGACAGGTCCATGTTGTGCTGACGGCTGCCAGTGCTGTCGGTGTAGCCGACGATCTCGATCTGGTTCTGGCTGAACTCTTTGAGCGAACCGGCCAGATTATTCAGCGGCTGGTAGAAGCTCGACGCGATATTCGCCGAATCGGTGGCGAACGTGATGTTACCCGGCATGATCAACTTGATCTGATCACCCTGGCGCTGCACTTCAACGCCGGTATTGGCCATGCTCGCGCGCAGCTTTTTCTCTTGCTGGTCGGCGTAATAACCGTAACCGGCAGCCGATGCACCCACCACCGCAGCGCCAATCAGCGCGCCTTTGCCACGGTTGTTATGGTCGATCGCCGCGCCGGCCAATGCGCCCGCGAGAGCCCCGAGGCCGCCGTATTTGGCGGTTTTGCTCACGCCTTGGGAGCCGCCATCGGCTTGTCCCTGGTTGTCGTAAGGATTAGGTGAAGCGCAGCCGGACAACAGGGCCACAGCAGTTGCGACAATAATCAAACGCTGCTTGGTGAACATGAAGAGCTCCTACTTTTGCATTCTGATATGCAGGACCAAGGCATCGGCCTATGCGGGCTTTGGATCGTCGTCGCGGGCAAAAATTCCCTGCTGCCAGTCACGCCCGCACAAACGGGTTCTCGCGCATTTCATCGCCCAGACGCGTGTCCGGTCCATGCCCGGTCACCACGGTCGCGTCCTCGTCCAGCGTGTACAAACGCTGCTTGATCGAACGAACGATAGTCGCCTGATCGCCGCCCCACAAATCCGTGCGCCCTACTCCGCGGCGAAACAGCGTGTCCCCGGCAATCAACAATTTAGCCTCGGAAAACCAGAAGCTCATCGACCCAGGCGTATGCCCCGGCGTGTGAATCGCCACGCCACAACCGCACGCCAGTTCCTCATCGTCGTCCAGCCAGCGATCCGGCGACGGCACAGGCACGTAAGGCACGCGAAACATCTGGCATTGCATTTCCAGGTTGTCCCAGAGGAATTGATCTTCCTTGTGCAAGTGCAGAGTCGCGCCGGTTTTCTCCTTCAACTGCCCGGAGGCGAGAAAGTGGTCCAGGTGCGCGTGGGTGTGGATGATGCTCACCACCCGCAAACCCAGGGCATCAAGGCGTGCGAGGATCAGTTCGTGATTGCCGCCCGGATCGACCACGATGGCTTTTTTACTGATCGGGTCGCCAATGATCGTGCAGTTGCACTGCAACGGACCGACGGGGAAAGTTTCGCGGATAAGCGCGGTATTCGGGGTTTGATGGGTGGCCTGCATGGGTTTGATCCTGGTGCCTGAGCGCGGTGCTGCGGTTGTGATCCGCAAAATTGATAGGGTATCCTCGCGCCCCGCCTGTTTTGATACAAGACGGCAGCAAGCACGCGCGTTGTTTTGCCCCGCGCTGGAAACGATCCGACCATGTCCGAGCTCACGATGAACTTCAGTACCAAAACCGCCTGTGCATTTGTTGCAGGTCGCGCGCAGCTTCAGACTGACACGCCTGGCCGGGCCTATGCCGCCGCCCGCGAATCCAACGACGTGACGTGCATTGCCGCGGCCGACGGCGCGAGCTTCAGGGCTCACTCCGCCATCGGCGCGCAGGTTGCGGTCACCGCAGGGCTGGGTTTTGTCTGCAAGAACTTCGAAAGCCTCTGGCAAAACATGGACAAGCACAACGCCAAAGCCGCCCAACGTCTGATCAATCGTTGCCTCGATGCATTTCGACGCAAATCGACCAAGCTCGGCTGCGATAGCAGCGAACTGGCCTGCAGTTTGTCGTTTGTTGCTTACTCGGGCGGACGTTATCTGGCCGGCCATTTGAGCGACGGCTTGATCGCAAGCGTTGACGCTGCGGGACAACTGCAAACCCTGTGCGCCGCGGAAACCGCCGAGCCAGCCACTGCCAAGCCATTGCTGACCGAGCCGAAAGCGGCGTCACGGCTCAAGTTATTCCGTGGGCCAATCGAAACCCTGACCGGTTTCGCGCTGATCAGCGAAGGCCGCGTGCAAAGCCTTTGTGACGATGGCGTTCCGGCCGCGGCGATCCTGCAATTGCTGGAGTCGAATGCGACGTTGCCGCGCAAGAACCTCAAATCCGCGCTCGCCGACAACCTGCAGCAACACGCCCCCGACCACGACAGCGCCATCGGTCTGTTGTCGCTGCGCCCGCGCGAAGCGCTGCCTCAATAAGTGAAAGCCTCTGACTCAAGGTTTCGCCCGGTCAGAGGCTTCACTGCAACACGCCCAGTTCTTTCGCCCGCGCCACCGCTTGCGTGCGCCGTTCCACGCCGAGTTTGCTGTTGATATGGCTGGCGTGGGTTTTCACCGTGTGCAGGGAAATAAACAGTTGATCGCTGATTTCCTGATTCGAGCAGCCTCGGGCGATCAGGCGCAGAACCGCCAGTTCACGAGTGCTGAGGTGATCCGCGCCTGGGGATAACTCCACGGCCGGCCGCGCGACAACGGCAGGCAATTGCTCGATGAGGGTTTGCGTAACAGCGGTTGGCGCAGTGAGTTGAAGTTGCCCGCGCAGCCAGTCCGGGTGTTCGGCCAGCAAGCCTTCGAATGGTTGCAGCACGCCGCCCGCCGCCGCTTCCAGCGCTTGCGCCAACGCCCTGCGCGCCTCGGGCTCACGCCCACCCGTCAGCAACAGACTGATTTTCTGCGTCAGCGCCATCACGCTGAGCATCTGCCGGCCGGTTTGCTGCCCATGCTCCAGCAGCGCATTCAGCCGCCCTTCCGCCAACATCGGCTGACCTTTGATCACGTCGAGCAAGGCTTGCTGCAATTCGATGTGCAGCGGCAGCTGTGGATGAAATTCCGGTGGCGCGGCGGCACGTTCGCCGTTGTAGGTTTGGCCCAGTCGCGCGAGCCAGGCTTCAGCCAGATCGGTGCGGCCCTGCGCCAGCCACAATTCGCATTTGACCAAGGTAATCATCGCCAAGTAGTAAATCGGCGGGACGTCCCAGATGTGCATCAGCCGTTCGGCTTCGGCGAGTTCGGCGAAGGCTTTGGCGAATTCGCCGCTGTTGCCTTCGAGCCGGGCGATAACGCAATGGCCGATCAACACGCTGATGTCGCGACAGGCCCGCGCCTCGCTCAATCCGGCTTGCAGACGCAACCGCGCGGCTTGCGGTTGCAGGCGCAGCGCCAACAGAAAACCTTCGTACAGAATCAGCCGCGCGCGCACCGCATACAGGCGCTGCGGCGACAAACCGTGCAGGCGTTGCAGGCCTTGGCGGACTTCATCCAGCGACCGCAATATCTCGCCCCGCGCCTGCAACACGCGGGCGCGGTCGTAATGCGCCAGCGCTTCGAACAGCGGATTGCCGACGCGTTGCGCCAACTCCAGCGATTCGCGATTCAACCCGCGCGCGCGCCACAAATCGCCATCGGCAATCGCCAGGTTGGACAAGGTCGACAGGCACATCAGGCGTTGGCCGTAACGTTTCGCCGGCAGGCTTTCCAGCGCCTCGCTGCAATAGAGCAAGGTCAATTCGCGATGGCCGCGACCTCGGGCAATGATCCCGCTGAGCGCCAGCCATTGCGCCAGCATCGATTTTTGCGCAGTGGCCGAGGGTGCAGGGAGAAACCGGCTCAAGTGATTGGCCAATTCTTCGGCGGCGTCCAATTGGCAAGCGAGCCCCAACGCCCAGCTGTAGAGCACGATCAGGCGCGGTGTGCTGATCAGCAGGCTGTCGGGCAAATCCATTTTCCAGCGCAGCAGCATGCCGACGTTTTGCTCGGCCAGCAGTTGTTCTTCGGAAAGGTTTTGCACCAGGTTTGCCGCGACGTCCAGATGCCCGGCGCGCAAGGCTTGCTCCACCGCTTCATCGAGCAAGCCTTGCGCGTTGAACCAGCGGCACGCGCGCAAATGCAGGCTCGCGGCCGGGACCAACGCCTGCGTGGTCGGGCGGGTGCGCAGCAGATCGGAAAACAAATGGTGATAGCGATACCAGTGGCCGTGTTCGTCCAGCGGTACGAGGAAAACTTGATGAGCGAGCAGGAAGCGCAGGATTTCCGCACTGTCATGGGCCTCGCGCACGGCGTCGCACAGTTCGCTGCAAAAACGCTCTTGCGGCGCGGTGTCGTAGAGAAACGCCTGCACTTCGGCGGGCAGGCAATCGATGACTTCTTCGAGCAGATAATCGCGGATCAGCCCTTCCCCGCCGTGCAGCGACTGCGGCAGTGCGCTGTTGTTGCCATTGCTGCCGGCCTCAGACGCCGCGAGCAGCCAGAACCGCAGCCCGGCGACCCAACCCTCGCTGCGCTGGATCAGGTTCTCCAGCGCCTCGCCACGCAGTGAGCTGCTGTGGCGATCAAGCAAGGTCAGGGCTTCGTCGTGGGTCAGGCGCAGGTCTTGTTCATGCAGTTCGAGCAATTGCCGCGACAGGCGCAACCGCGCCAGGTGCCAGTCCGGGCGCTGCCGGCTGGTGACCATGACCAGCAGGCCTTCGGGCAGATGATTGAGGAAGAATTGCAGACAGCGATCGAGCACCGGCCCCTGGGCCAGGTGATAGTCGTCGAGGACCAGTAACAGCGGCGACTTCGGGGACAGGTGCACGGCCAGTTCATCGAGCAAGCCGTCGAGCCATTCTTCGAACGCAAAGGGTTGATGGCGCTGGCGCATTTTCAGCAGGCCAAGTGCCTTGCTGCCCAGTTGCGGAAAATAGTCTTGCAGGCCTTCGAGCAGACGCTCGAGGAAACGCCCCGGATCGTTGTCGCGCGGGCTCAAGCCCAGCCACAGACTCTGCCAATGTGCCGGCAGGCTCTGACAGAACTCCACCGCCAACGAACTCTTGCCGAAGCCGGCCGGGGCGCTGACCAACAGCAATCGACCGTTCAACCCCTGGCTCAGGCGCTCGCAAAGACGCGGTCGCAGCACATGGCCGTCAGGCAGCGGTGGCCGGAAGAAACGGCCATCCAGTGCCGCGACGGCAACGCTTGCAGGACCCGCGAGTGGGGACAGATCAGTCATGGCCGGCTCTTGTTTGAAAGGCTGATGGCGGCGTTGCAGATGTCCGCAGACTAGCGGTAAACGCAGAGGTATTGAAGGTTGTTGCTACAAATGGCTACAAAAAGACTACAACCCGATAACCCAGCTTGAATTCCCTGTAGCAGCTGCCGAAGGCTGCGTCCGGCTGCGAAGCAGTCGTGAAATCAGGCAGCGCGGTGTTTCAGGAAGACCGCGCGCTCCGGTTTTACGACTGCTACGCAGCCGAACGCAGCCTCGCGCTGCTCGGCAGCTGCTACGGAAGGCCTTTATGGACTTCCAAAAAAACGCCCCGAACCAGTCGGGGCGTTTGTCGAGGGTGCGGCCTCTCGGGTGGCGCGCTTAGCGAACACCATCCTGGCGCAGTGCGGCCGGGGTGAAGTCGCTGGTGGTGGCGGTGAAGCCGAAGTCATAAGCCGACTTCTCTTCGTTCTTCATGCCTAGCGCCAGGTAACGACCCGATTGCAGGTCATACAAGGTTTCCAGGGCGTACCACGGCACTTGCTTGTCGTAGTAGTTCTCGGCATGCGCTTCTGCAACACGCCACAACTGGTTACGACCGTCGTAGTGGTCGATCACCGCTGCTTGCCAGGTGTCTTCGTCGATGTAGAAGTCACGTTTGGCATAAATGTGGCGCTGGCCTTCCTTCAAGGTTGCAACCACGTGCCAGACGCGGCGCAGCTCGTAGCGTGCCAGGTCCTGGTTGATGTGGCCGGCCTTGATGATGTCGGAATACTTCAGCTTCGGATCGTCGAGCTTGTAGCTGTCGGAGGCGATGTACATCTCTTTCTTGCCTTCGAGTTTCCAGTCGTAGCGGTCCGGTGCACCGTTGTACATGTCGAGGTTGTCGGAAGTACGCAGGCCGTCAGCCGCAGTACCCGGGCCGTCATACGACACTTGCGGGGCGCGGCGCACACGACGCTGACCGGCGTTGTAAACCCACGCCGAACGCGGTTCCTTAACCTGGTCGAGGGTTTCGTGCACCAGCAGCACACCACCGGCCAGACGTGCCGGCGCGGTCACTTTCTGCTTGAAGTAAAACAGAATGTTGCCCGGGTTGGCCGGATCGTAATCCTTCATCTTGTCGCGGAACACGAACTGATCCTGGAAGTACACCAGGCTGTACGAGCCGTTCGGCTGCGGGGTCGCCTGGGTCACCAGACGGGTCACGCTGCCGCCGCGATAGCGGGTGATGTGGTTCCAGATAACTTCGACGCCGGTTTTCGGGATCGGGAACGGCACGGCCGTTTCGAAGTTTTCCAGGCCGTTGCCGCCAGACACCAGATTGGTGTTGGTGGCGTTTTTCTTGATGGCGGCAAACACGTCATCCGGCACGGTAGCGCCGCGATGCGACGGGTAAACCGGCATCTTGAAGGTTTCCGGGTAGCGCTTGAACATCGCGTACTGACCCGGCGCAAGCTTGGCTTTGTACTGGTCGACGTTCTGCGCGGTGATGGTGAACAGCGGTTTTTCACTGGCGTACGGGTCAGACAGGAAACCCTTGCTGTCGACGGTGCCGGCATTCTTCGCCAGCGGTTTCCACGCAGGGATCGAACCGTCGGCGTTGCCGGCCATCTCGGCGCCCATTGGCGTCAGGCTTTTGCCCAGCTTGTCGGCTTCGGCGGCAGGCACCGCAGCCATGACACTTGTCGCCAGCAGCGAAAGCCCCAGAACACCGGCGTGGAACAGACTCTTTGTTATTTTCATATGTGTGTTCGTCCTGAAAAAACAGTGCTTAGAAGTTCACGCCGAAGCTGAGTGCGAGGAAGTCGCGGTCATCCACGGTGGTGTACTTGCCATCAAAGAAGTTGGTGTAGGCCAGGCTCGCGGTGTAGGTGTTCTGGTATTCGGCGTCGACACCCAGGCTGACCGCTTTGCGACCTTCTTCGAAGTTGCCGCCAGGGCCAGGCGAGTAACCGCTGACGTCGTGCGACCAGGCCACGTTCGGCTTGAGGTTGACCCCGGCGAATACGTCGTTGTATTCCCAGATGGCGCGACCACGGTAGCCCCACGAAGTGGACGTGGTGAAACCTTCGTCGTTGCAATTGCGGCTGCGGTTGTTCTGTGGCGAACCGGCGCCCGCGCCGTTGATGGTGCTGGCGTTGAGGATGTTGGCGCAGGTATTGGCGGTGCCGGTGGCTGGCAATTCACCCGGACCGTAGACCGGATCGCGGCCATAACGGATATCGGAAGTGCTTTCCAGGCCGCCGACGTGGGTCACGCCCACTTCACCGACGACGGTCAGACGGCTGGCGCCCATGACCTGGTCGAAGAAGTGCGTCAGGGTGGTCTGGAACTGGGTGATTTCCTTGCGACGATAACCGTGCAGGTCCTGACCCGGTACGCCGTTGAGCAGCGAAGCGTTGGACAGCGCGCCGCCCAGCGGACGCACGCCGGCAAACAGGATGTCGGTGGAGTTGAGTTGTACCGGCGCATTCGGACGGTAGCTCAGTTCACCGCTCCACGCCGTACCGGTAGGCAGGGTGGTGGAGAAGCTCAAGCCGTACAGACGGATGTCTTCCGGGTATTCGATGAAGTATTTCGAGTTACCCGCGACCAGCAGCGGCGCGAGCGCAGCAAACGGTCCTGGCAGCGCGCCAGCGGTGTTGTAGACCGACTGTGGCGCACCGGTGGCGCTGAAGATCGGCGCGCGGCTGTGGTAGTTCATGAAGTAGGCACCGAACTCGGTGTCCAGCGGGTCGAACATGTACTTCAACGACGCGCCCCACTGGCCGCTGTCGCGCGCATCGCGATCGGCGCCACGACGTACCAGCACGCCTTCCTCGTTGACGTTGACGCCCGCGCCGGCCAATGGCCCCAAGGCAATCGCCGGGATCTGCGAACGCTTGTTCAGCACGCGCAGGTTGTCGGTGCAACCGTCGGCAACGATGTCTGGCTGCGAGAAGAAGGTGCCGCAGTTATCGACAACGGTCTGGTCCCATTCGAGCTGGTAGAACGCTTCACCGGAGAGGTTCTCGGTCAGGCTCTGCGAGACGTAGAACATGTTGACCGGGATCAGGCCTTCCTTGATCTCGGCGCCCGGACGACGGAACGCAGACACGTCAATCGGGTTGATCGAGTTGATGCCGCCGCCGATGAAGGTACTTTCACCCCAACTGACTACTTGCTTGCCCAGACGCACAGAGCCCGGCTGATCGGCAATCGAGTAGTTGTGGTAGACGAAGGCGTCGAGGATCTGCCCGCCGGAGGACTTGGCGCCTTCCTTGCGGTTGCTGTCGCTGATGTCTTTGAACTGGCGGCTTTCGTCCTTCAGTTCAAAGTCGTACCAGTATTTGCCACGGACGAACACGCCGGTGTCGCCGTACTTCAGTTCGAGGTCGTGAATACCCTTGAAGATCTTCGAGAAGGTTTCGCCGCTCTTGAAGTTGTTGTGCCCGTCATCGGAGGTCTGCGACAGGCCGCGGCCGCCGTTGTTGACGCCGATGAGGTTCTTGTTCGGACTCTCAGTAGACCAACTGGCACCGATCGACAGGGATGAGTCGAACTGACCTTCGATTTCACCGACGTTGAAACTGACGCCGAATGCAGGCCCGGCGAGCGAAGAGGCGAGACTGACCGCCAGGGGCAGTTTTGCCCGGCGCCAGAACTGGTTTACTGATGTCATCGACGCTACTCCATGTGCATTATTGTTATGGCAGTGAGTACTTTTAAAAACGTTGTGGATGACCGGAAGCCAACGCATCCCGAATTCAATCCCAATGTGCATCGCCCCGTTAGTGCGTTTGCTCCGTTCTTAAAAATCCTTGAGCGGACTATAGCCAGCAGGTAGTACTGCTTGATCCCTCTAAAGTGTGATTTGCAGCTGCCGGCCACTCTGGAACAGTCCTTTCGCCAGTCCGACAGGTGTCGGCACGGCAAGGATGGCTGAAAATTCGGATTTCACAAGCCAAGCGCTTGCTTGGTGGGGCTGACGTGCCGTTTTCGGCACGCCAGCGGGGCATAAAACGCGCTTAAAGCGTCGAGAGGAAGGTGCTGTTGTTGGCCTGCCATTCAGTGATGTCGAGGCGGATACGCTTCTTGTCGAGCTTGCCGACACTGGTCTTGGGAATTTCCGTAACAAGGGCTATCTGGCTCGGGATCGCCCACTTGCTCAGGTGGCCCAACTCGACGAACGGCTTGAGGTGTTCCTTGAGTTCTTTCGCCCCGATCTCGTGGCCCTCGCGGATCACCAGCAGCGCGAACGGGCGCTCACCCCACTGCGGATCGGCGATGCCCACCACTGCTACTTCGCGTACCGCTGCGTGACGGCTGATCAGGTCTTCGAGGTCCAGCGAGGAAATCCATTCGCCGCCGGTCTTGATCACGTCCTTGATCCGGTCGCGAATATCGATCACGCCCATGCTGTCGAGCGTCGCGACGTCGCCGGTGTGCAGCCAGCCGCCGGCCCAGAGTTCGGCGCCCTTTTGCGGTTCGTTGAAATAACCTTCGGACAGCCACGGCGCGCGCAGTACCAGCTCGCCTTGGGTTTCGCCGTCGGCGGGAAGGAAGTTGCCTTCGCTGTCGACAATCGCCGCTTCCACCAATGGCCCCGGCACGCCGGCCTTGATCCGGTAAGTGGTGCGTTCGTCTTCGGTGCCGGCCATCAATTCGTCGTTAAGGTGCGCGCAGGACACCAGCGGCCCGGTTTCCGACATGCCATACGCGGCGGTCAGTTGAATGCCTTTAGACTTCGCCGCTTCGTACAACGAGCGGTTCAGCGCACTGCCGCCGATGACGATTTTCCAGCCAGCGAAATCAGTGTTCTGCGCGGCTTTGGCGTTGAGGACCATTTGCAGAATGGTCGGCACGCAATGCGAGAAGGTGACCTTCTCTTTGCGCCACAACTCGACGAGGTATTCCGGGTCGTACCGGCCCGGATAAACCTGCTTCAACCCAAGCATCGTCGCCACGTACGGCAGGCCCCAAGCGTGAACGTGGAACATCGGCGTGATCGGCATGTACACGTCGTTGGTGCCGAGCAGGCGCACGCTGTCGATCGACCCCATGATCGTCGACACGCCCATGGTGTGCAGCACCAGTTGCCGATGGGTGAAATACACACCTTTGGGGTTGCCGGTGGTGCCGGTGGTGTAGAACGTGGTCGCGACCGAGTTTTCGTCGAAGTCCTGGAAGTCGTAATGCGGGCTCGCGGCCGCCAGCAGTTGCTCGTATTCGCCAACGAGGTTCGGCAGGTCGGCGGTTTTTTCCGGCAAGTCAGTCAGCAGCAGGGTTTTATCGACCGTGGTCAGGTGCCCGGCGATGGCTTGATAGAGGCCCACGAACTCGCTGTTGACCAGCACAAAGCGGTCCTCGGCATGGTTCATGGTGTAGAGGATCTGTTCCGGAGACAGGCGCACGTTGATGGTGTGGATGACCGCGCCGATCATCGGGATGGCGAACATGCATTCCAGATAGCGATGGCTGTCCCAGTCCATCACCGCCACGGTATCCCCGGCCTTGACGCCCGCCGCCGTCAGCACATTGGCCAGCCGCGCAACGCGCTCGATCAGCGTCGGGTAGCTGTAGCGCAACTGGTCGCGGTAGATGATCTCGCGGGTTTTCTCGTAACGAGCGCCGGACATCAGCAGTCGTTTGATCAGCAGCGGATACTGGTAAGCGCCTTCGGCTGGCGGGATAACGCGAGTCTGCAACATAAGAATCCCTTTTCTGACTGCTCGGTCTTGGCTTGGAAAGATGAGCACTCTAAAGCCGTTGGATTGCCGCCAAATCAGCCAAAGGAATGATTTGCAGAGCCGTACAAATGCTAGCTCTGCGCCAGCATTTGCAGGATTTGTCACCGCTGGTGGGCGATCAATGCATTTCGGTGAACGCGAGTTTGACGCCGATGGCGATCAGCACCGCGCCCATGGCCCGGTCGAACCAGTGGCCCATGCGCGCGAACCCGGCGCGCACCCGTTGCTGGCTGAACAGCATGGCCACCAGGCAAAACCAGATGCCCGTCGCCACTGCCAGATAAAGCCCGTAACCGGCCTGCACTGCCAACGGTGTGTGCGGGTTGATGACCACGGTGAACAGCGAGAGGAAAAACAGCGTGGCTTTCGGGTTCAGGCCGTTGGTGACGAAGCCTGAGGTGAAGGCGCCACGCGCGGTGCGTTCGCCGATTTCCTTGTGCAAATCGTCCGCCAGCGGTTTCGCCGGTTGCGCGCGCAGGGCTTTGAAGCCGATGTACAAAAGGTACGCGGCGGCGGCCCATTTCAAGGCGTTGAACAGCACGATCGATTGCGACACGATCAGGCCGATGCCGAGCAGCGAATAGCCGACGTGGAGGAAAATCGCGCTGCCGACACCCAGCGCGGTCCAGGTCCCGGCGCGCCGCCCGTGGGTCACGCTTTCGCGCACCACCACAGCAAAGTCCGGTCCGGGACTGGCCACGGCCAGTAAGTGAATCAGCGCGACGGTCAAGAATTCTGTCCAGTACATGGCGGGTCCTTTGGGGCAAGCAATCAACATTAGTTCGGAAAAACTTCGCACCTGTGGCGAGGGGGCTTGCCCCCGTTCGGCTGCGCAGCAGTCGTAAATGGGTTCACTCGGTACTTTGATGAAACCTGATGACTCATAAACGCGGGACGCTTCGCATCCCAACGGGGGCAAGCCCCCTCGCCACAAAAGACCGCCTGCTTCAAAATCGGGGTCCAGCGCAGCTATGAGTAACCATATGTTTCATCTGGTAGGCTCGGCAGATTACGCCTTCAGTTCATTGCACAAAAGGTACAGTTGATGACGAACTCTCGCCGCGCCGTTTTCCTCGACCACCCGTCCCTGGACCTCGGTGACCTTGACCTGACGCCTTTGCGCGACTGCTTCAGCGACTTGCAACTGTTCGCCCAGACCACGCCGGACCAGGTAATCGAGCGCCTCAAGGGCGCTACCGTCGCGATCAGCAACAAGATCCTCATCGACGCCGCCGCCATCGCCGCCAGCCCCGATCTGAAGCTGATCCTGATCACCGCCACCGGCACCAACAACGTCGACCTCGCCGCCGCGCGTGCCCACGGCATCACCGTTTGCAACTGCCAGGGCTACGGCACGCCATCGGTGGCGCAGCACACGATCATGCTGTTACTGAACCTCGCCACACGCTTGGCCGATTACCAGAAAGCCGTCGGCGAAGGTCGTTGGCAGCAGGCCAAACAGTTCTGTCTGCTGGATTACCCGATCGTTGAACTGCAAGGCAAAACCCTCGGTTTGCTCGGCCACGGCGAACTCGGCGGCGCCGTCGCGCGGCTGGCCGAAGCGTTTGGCATGCGCGTGTTGCTCGGGCAGATTCCCGGCCGCCCGACGCGCCCGGATCGTTTGCCGCTGGAGCAATTGCTGCCGCAAATCGACGCCCTGACCCTGCACTGCCCGCTCAACGAACACACCCGCCACTTCATCGGCGCCCGCGAACTGGCCTCGATGAAACCCGGCGCTTTCGTGGTCAATACTGCGCGCGGTGGTTTGATCGACGAGCAGGCGCTGGCCGATGCCTTGCGCAATGGTCACCTGGGCGGCGCGGCCACGGACGTCTTGAGCGTCGAGCCGCCGGTCAACGGCAATCCGCTGCTGGCGGCAGACATCCCGCGGTTGATCGTCACCCCGCACAACGCCTGGGGCAGTCGCGAAGCGCGGCAGCGGATCGTTGGCCAGTTGACCGAAAACACCCAAGCCTTCTTCAGCGGTACAGCGCTGCGGGTCGTCAGTTGATAAACTGCCGCACTTTTTTTCAAGGAGCAGAGTATGGATCCGCGCAGTGAAGTACTGCTTCGTCAGGCCGAGTTGTTTCAAGGTTCGCTGTTGCTCGCCGGTTTGCCCGCCGACGATTTGCTCGGCCGCCTGCCCGATGCTCACGGCTGGTGCTGGCATGCCGGCGATCAAGCGGCACTGGACGCACGTTTCGCCGAGCGCAGCCACTTTGGCGTGAACGCGCCGGAGCGCGAGTTCGACGCGGCGGTGGTGTTTCTGCCCAAGTCCAAAGAACTGACCGATTACATTCTCAACGCCCTCGCCTCGCGGCTGGCCGGACGCGAGCTGTACCTGGTCGGGGAAAAACGCAGCGGCATCGAAGGCGCCGCCAAGCAACTCAACCCGTTCGGCAAACCGCGCAAACTCGACAGCGCACGCCATTGCCAACTGTGGCTGGTCACCGTGGCCAACGCTCCGGTAGCCAAATCGCTGGAAAGTCTGGCGCAGGAATACGAATTGCCACTGGCCGAAGGTCCGCTGAAAGTCGTCAGCCTGCCGGGCGTATTCAGTCACGGTCGCCTCGATCGCGGCAGCGCATTGTTGCTGGAACACTTGGATAAATTGCCCAGCGGCCACTTGCTCGACTTCGGTTGCGGCGCCGGGGTTTTGGGCGCAGTGGTCAAACGGCGTTATCCACACAATCAGGTGACGTTGCTCGATGTCGACGCGTTTGCCACCGCCAGCAGTCGCCTGACGTTGGCCGCCAACGGCCTGGAAGCCGAGGTGATTACCGGTGACGGAATTGATGCGGCGCCGATGGATTTGAGCGCGATTCTGAGCAATCCGCCGTTCCATGTCGGGGTGCACACCGATTATTTCGCCACCGAGAACTTGTTGCGAAAAGCAGCCAAACATCTGAAAAAAGGTGGCGAACTGCGGTTAGTCGCCAACAGCTTTTTGAAGTATCAACCGCTGATCGAGGAGCACCTCGGGGTCTGCGCGATCAAGGCTGAAGGTCAGGGTTTCCGAATCTACCGGGCCAAACGCAGCTAAAAACTCTTTTAAAAAAGAGGCTTGCCCAAACGGATTTGCCTAGGCAGAATCCGCTCCGTCCTAGGGGAGTAGTCTCCCACGAGCGCCATGCTCGTCCGGCATACGTCAACATACTTGGTCAACAGACCATGGCGTATGCGACCCAAGCGTCCGCACAGACGGATCGCCAGGGTTTGACAAGACCTATGACACGAACACCTTACCCGGGGCGGGGAGGTCGTACGTGTCATAGCCGTGTCGACCCGCCCCTTAGGAAAACCCTGATGCTGGATTCTCTTCTCGTTCCCACTGCGATCGTTGCCTTGGCCGAAATCGGCGACAAGACGCAATTGCTCGCGCTGATTCTCGCAGCGCGCTTCCGCAAACCCTGGCCGATCATTGCCGGCATCGTTGCCGCCACCCTGGCCAACCATGCAGCCGCCGGTGCGGTAGGTGCCTGGTTTGGCAGTTTCTTCTCGAATGCGACGCTGCACTGGATTCTCGCTGCGAGTTTCACCGCGACGGCCTTATGGACCCTGGTGCCGGACAAAATGGACGATGACGAAGCGAGTACCGCGCGCAAGTTCGGGCCGTTCCTGACCACGTTGATTGCGTTTTTCCTCGCCGAAATGGGCGACAAGACGCAAGTCGCGACGGTGATGCTCGCGGCGCAATATCCGGATTTGTGGCTGGTGATTATCGGCACCACGGCGGGCATGTTGATTGCCAACGTGCCGGTGGTATTGGCGGGTAATTTTGCGGCGGACAAATTGCCGTTGACGTTGATTCGCCGGTTGGCGGCATCGGCATTCCTGGTGCTGGCGGTTGTCGCGGTGTACAAGGCGATGCAGAGCAGTGGGTGGGTGTGACGGGGTAAGTCGGTAGACCGCGTTATCGTTCATCGCGAGCAAGCTCTCTCCCACAGGGTCTGTGTACACCAGAGATCCAATGTGGGAGCGAGCTTGCTCGCGATGGCGGCAGTCGCTACAACTCAGGACTTAGGCGCTTTCTCGTACAGCGGCATGACCTTCGGAATAGCCGCCTGCAACGAAGCAATGCGGCTGGTCGACGCCGGGTGAGTGCTCATGAACTCCGGTGGCGAACCTTCCGAAGCCTTGCTCATCTTGTTCCACAAGGTGATTGCGGCGTTCGGGTTGTAGCCGGCGCGTGCTGCGAGTTCCAGGCCGATCAGGTCGGCTTCGTTCTCGTTGGAACGGCTGTTGGGCAACGTCATGCCATAGTTGGCGACGGTATCGGCCAGCGCCAGTCTGTCCTTGCCCAGACCGAACAAAGCACCCGCGCCCTGCTTGGCCATTTCCATTCCATAAGCTTTCGACATCGCTTCACGACCGTGCTCGCGCAGGGCGTGGGCGATTTCATGGCCCATTACCGCGGCGATTTCATCGTCGGTGAGTTTCAGGCTGTCGATCAAACCGGTGTAGAAAATGATCTTGCCGCCAGGACCGCAGTTGGCGTTGAGCTCATCGCTCTTGATCAGGTTGACTTCCCACTTCCACTGCGCCGAATCCGGACGGAAGTTCGGTGCCTGGGCAATCAGCCGGTTGGCAATCGCCTGAATGCGTTTGGCATCGGTGCTGGTCTTATCGAGCACGCCAGCGGTGGTCGCTTCGCCGACAGTCTTTTGATAAGACTGCGCGTACATCTGGTCGACTTCCTGGCTCGACAGCATGCTGAACATGTACTGCTTGCGCTCAACCCCGACGGCGCCGCCGCTGGTGGTGTTGACCGACTGACAACCGGCGAGCAGCAACGCTGCGCTGAGTGCGCTTACAACCAAAGTCTTGTTCATCAAAAATCTCCCTGAAAGATGCCGCGTATCGTAGGGGTTGAATTGTATCGGCGCCAGATACAACAGACGTGTAACACGCACTTTCAGAAAAGGCGTTGCGCCCGACAGGAAATCTCAGACGTGCGCACCCCACCGATCGTTCCCACGCGGCAACGATCAATGGCTAACCGGGAGTCAGACACTCCGGGCCGTTGAGTTTCGGATCATTCACCAGATTCGCCAGCACGCGTTCGCGCAGCGCCGCCGGTTCACCCGCGAGCAAGCCTTGCAGCACGTGCAACGGGGTTTCAGGATCGAGCCACGCGGCTTGTCCTGCCTCGTCCAGAATCAACGGTCGCCGCTGACTGGCTGCCGCTTGAGTGATGACCGCCGTGCTCAGCCACACTTGTTCCTGCACCGGATAGGCTTCCCAGATCGCCGCAAAAAACAGCGCCGAGCCCTCCCCCGGCGTCAGCCAGTACGGGCGTTTGCGCTGGTTGCCGCGCCATTCGTAGAAACCATTCGCCGGCAGCAGGCAACGGCGTTCGCGCAGCGCCTGGCGAAACATCGGTTGCTCCGCCACGGTTTCGGCGCGGGCATGCGCCGGGGTACGCGACAGGTCGGTCAGCCACGGCGGCGTCAGGCCCCAGCGCGCGCGGGCCAATTCGCGCTGGCCGTCGGCGCCGGCGCGCAGCATCAACACCGAATCGTTGGGGGAAATATTCCACTGGGCCTGCTGATCGGCGGGGAAGCCAGGCAGGGCCGCGAAGGCGGGGTTCCAGCGAAACAGGGCATAACGTCCACACATGGGGCAACACGACTCTCAATAAAACGAACGCCAGCCTAACAGACCAGCGTGCCGGGAAAACTTTCCGGTTCATCACCGGGCATCGGCAGCGCGGCATTGTACGCGGCGATCAACTCGCGGGCGTAGTCGGCCTGGTCGTTATCCACCGACAAACCGAGCAAGCCGAAAACCGGCAATTCCCCGGTACCGCCAAGCAAATCGCGCCCCACCAGATGCGCTTCAACCCCCTCGCTGGCGAGCATGCCTTGCAGCAGCTCGCCTTCCATCAGGTTTTCCGGTTCGTAGATTCGCTGCATGGGCGCCCCTTATTCGTTTTCGCTGAACACTTCGAGGTGCCACTCCTCGCCATGAACCTGCAGCACAAAGGTTATCGGCCGGCAGCACACCTGACAGTCCTCGATATAGGTCTGATCACCTGCGGACAAATCCACCGTTGTCTCTACCGCTTCCCCACAATACGGACATTCATACTCAGCGCTTTCCAGCATCGCGGTCTCCCAGGTGACTTGTGCGTATAATCGCCGGTCTATTTGCAGGGCTATTTTTGTCCAGTTACTTTTTTCAGACCTTGCCCTGTTGGTTTTCGATCAAAACCTTTACTTACCCTAGCCGTTTCTAACAAGAGAGCATGATGGGCGAATTCGATGCCATCCGACCTTACGACGACAGCGAAGTCCCAGCGGTGCTAGCGCGGCTGCTCGGCGACAAGGCGCTTCTAGATATCCTCATTCACTTCCGTTTCCCGCGTTACGCCGGTGCTTTCGGCTGGATGCTCAAACCTCTTATAGCTCATCGACTGCGCCGTGAGTTCGCCGGCGTCAATTCGGTGGCCTCTTTGCAAGACAAAGTCGAAGTCTACGTCGACCACACCATCGAGCGCGCCACCGACGGCGTGACGTACACCGGGGTCGAGCAATTCAAGTCCGGCAGCGCCTATCTGTTTATCGCCAACCACCGCGATATCGTCATGGACCCGGCCTTCGTCAACTATGCGGTGTACCACGCCGGCCTGCCGACGCCGCGCATTGCCATCGGCGACAACTTGCTGCAAAAGCCTTTTGTCAGCGACCTGATGCGCTTGAACAAGAGTTTTATCGTGCACCGCTCGATAACCGGGCGCCGCGAGAAAATGGCCGCGTACCAGTTGCTGTCGGCTTACATCAATCACTCGATCCGCAACGATTGCGCGTCGATCTGGATCGCTCAGGCCGAAGGTCGGGCCAAGGACGGCGACGACCGTACCGAGTCGGCGATCCTCAAGATGTTCCACATGAGCCGCAAGGACGAGCCGTTCGGCGAAGTCATTCAGTCGCTGAACCTGACCCCGGTGTCGATCAGCTATGAATACGACCCGTGCGATCAGGCCAAGGCCCGCGAATTGTTCATCCGCGCCACCACCGGCACGTACAACAAGGCGCCGGGCGAAGATGACGTCAGCATTGCCAAGGGCATTACCGGCTACAAGGGCCGGGTCCACGTGAACTTTGCCGCGCCGATTACCGAGCTGTTCGACGACACCAAGCAATTGGCGGTCGAAATGGACAAGCAGATTCTCGGCGGCTACCGGTTGTTCCCGGTGCATTACCTGGCTTACGCGCAATGGCAGGACGCCGACCCGCAACTGCAAGTGCCGACAGCCGCCGAGGTGTTTGCGGCGGACGAACTGGCCAAGGCTCAGGAAGAATGGCAAAGCCGGTTGCAGGCCTGCCCTGAAGAGCATCGCCCGTACTTGGTGCTGCAATATGCGACACCGGTGAGAAATCAATATCGGGTGAAGGCCGGGTTGCCGCTGTAATAAGTGGCCAAGCACCACACCTGCGGCGAGGGGCTTCTGTGGCAGGTGGAGCTTCTGTGGAAGGCAACTTCTGTGGCAAATGGAGCTTTTGAGGCAGCGGAGCTTCTGTGGCAAATGGAGCTTCTGTGGCAGGGAGCTTCTGCGGCGAGGGGGCTTGCCCCCGTTGGGTTGCGCAGCGACCCCAAAATCTTGCGACTGCTTCGCAGCCGAACGGGGGCAAGCCCCCTCGCCACAGGAAAGCCCACTCCCCACAGAAAAGCCCCACTCTCCACAGGCAAGCCCCCTTGCCATGAGCAAGACTCTCACCACAAATGAATGGGTGTTGCTGAATTTGTTACCGGCGATTCAGAACTGTGTGCTGACCCACGAGATGATCAGCGCCACGCCCAGGCAGGCGAAGCCGAATCGGTAGAAAAACCGGTTCATGCGCTGGGTCGCGCCATCGTGCATCAGTGTCGCGTCATCCACGCGACGGTTCTGTGCAGCGGCTTCAAGCACTGCCTGGGCGCGCTGTTCGCGGCGGCGCGTGGCGTGCAGCAGCCAACTGCCGGGGAACGCCAGCAGCAAGGCCAGCAGGTTGATCAACTTGGCGGGATGGTTGGTGAACAACGAAATCAAATGCAACGACATCACGGACCTCGGCAGAACTTGAGATGACAGGCGCCGGACCGACGACCGCGTCGCGGATTCTACCGAAAGCCTGCGACAAATAACGAACCACTTGGCCGATTCCTGATCGGTGTCACGTCATCGTCATCTGCATGCGCCAGTCTGTCGCCCCTCGAAACCGACACTGAGCCCGCCATGCTGCACGCCGAAAACCAGGACCGCCTCTACCTCATCGCCCAAAGCGAAGAACAGCAAAACCTCGTCGGCAGCCTCGCCTTCAATGTTCAGGATCGCCACTGGCTGGTGTATTGCGCGCTGGGCGGACACCAACATGCGGACTTGCCCGAGATGGATTTGCTGACCGGGGTGAGTGTGCTGGATTTCTACTCCCAAGCCGCCTGAGCCCTTTTTAGGACTGTAGGAGCGAGGCTTGCCCGCGAAGACGGCGGAACATTCAACATTGATGTTGGCTGACACACCGCTTTCGCGGGCAAGCCTCGCTCCCACAAGGGATCGGGGGTATTCGCGAAAACCAGCAAACACAAAAAAGCCCGGAACCATCACTGGCACCGGGCTTTTTCACATCGGCGGAAAAGTTACTCGCCGAGGATCTGGCTGACGGTCGGGTCTTTGAACAAGCGCGTCAGTGCGTCGCTCAACACGTCGCTGACCAGCTTGGTGTTGGTTTCCTGGTTCGGCGCCATGCCGAAACGCTGGTCCAGGGAAGCGCCGTAACGACCGCTGTAGCGGCGGTTGGCGTTCTGCACGTCGGAGCGGAAGGTGGCGCCGATAGTCGCTTCGGTCACGTACATGCCTTCTTTAGGCGACTGGTATTTCAGCTCGGCCAAGGTCACGGTCAACTGCGGCGCGTTCATGCCGTTGGACACTGGGGTGAAACCGAGCAAACGCACGGCCGCTTCGGCCTGAGCCTGCAATTTCGGCAGGATCTGCGCGCCTTGCACGGTGATTGCGCTGGTCTCCGGGTACAAACCGCCACGGGTGCCGAGGGTTGGCGATGGACGACCGTCGACCACCCGCACCACCACTTGCTGGCCATGGCCAACCGGTGCCAGCTGAGTGGTCAGCTTCGGCTCCGGGTTCAGTTGTTGCGGGCTGTGGGCGCAGCCAACCAGGGTCAAACTGGTCACAGTGATCAAACCGAACAACAGGCGTTGCAACATGCTCTTCTCTCCAGAATCAGGCACAAACAGGCCCGCAGTATAGCGGTGGGCCACTGCAGCGAACTAGGGGACTTCAACGAATAACCCAAACTCTGACCAACCCTGCGCAAAGCGGTTCCTGTCACACATCTGTCACCGCCCATACACGCTGACGTCATCGCGCACTGGCAACCTTCACAGCAGTCACCCCACAAGGTACTTCGCCATGCGTTATCTGATCTCGCTGTTCGCGCCACGCCCGCTGCACCGCAGCTTTGCCCTGCTCGATCGCAACGGTCATTGCCAGGCATTCAAGCAATGCAGCCTGCAGCCGATGGGCGATGGCTGGGTCGAAATCGAAGAAATCCGCCTCAACTGGTTACACCATCCCCTGCCCCCAAGCGCCCGTGTGCGCCAGCGTCAGCCTCGTTCACGGGTGCACGCATTGTTGTCCATCTGACCGGACGCCTAATAAAAGTCATTAATCGCGACCATTTCCCTGCGTTTCTTAGATACAATCTCCCCCCGATTATAAGGACGTCTCCTGATCGGGCCTCGCAGCATCGTCAATGCCCAGGCATTGGCCCCCCGAATCGCCCACAGAGAGCCGCCCACACAGATCGAGTGAAGCTGGCGTGCTTGCTGTTCCCTGAGCAAAACCCCCACTTTTCGCGCATCTGCAGAGCTGTCATTACGCTCGGTCACTGAGCTGTTTGCCCGTTTTGCCTGTCATGTACTTCATGGCGGCAATCCATCCGGGCACGGTGCCAGGCTGGGACAGCCCTTTTTGAGGTTCACGTCTTCAAAAGAGCGTGAAAAAAACGGGTTTTCACAACTTCACAAGAGTGTGGCGAGCAAATGAATAGTTTTGCGTCTGAACATGCACCATTAGCGTCTGAAACAGCCCAACGACACAGGACCGGGTACGCCTCGAATACCGGAGCCTGAAGCCTGTCCGCTACGGATTTGGTTGCACAAACGGATGTCTCGACCATAAGTCGAATTGCCAGTCGCGCGTTGAAGTGAGTTCATAGACCTCATTGACCCGGCCGGTAGCGTCCGTCGAAGTTGCGAAAAATTGCGAAGATTCGGACATGGCGATTCTGGCCATGAGTACCTGGGGCACACATGACACGCCCCGGCACGCCTGGCAGCTATGCCGACAATTTGGTGCTGCAGATTTTGGAGACGCGTTAAATGGCGCATAACGAAGCAGTCGACGTAGTACTCGTTGGGGCCGGCATCATGAGTGCCACCCTCGCTGTACTGCTCAAAGAGCTCGACCCCGCGATCAAGCTGGAAGTCGTCGAGCTGATGGATTCCGGTGCTGCGGAGAGTTCCAACCCGTGGAACAACGCCGGTACCGGTCACGCCGGGCTGTGTGAGTTGAACTACACGCCGCAGGCCGCCGACGGCTCCGTCGACATCAAGAAAGCCGTGCACATCAATACGCAGTTCGAGGTGTCGAAACAGTTTTGGTCGTACCTGACCAAAAAAGGCACGTTCGGCTCGTGCAAATCGTTCATCAGCCCGGTGCCGCACCTCAGCTTCGTGCAGGGCGACAGCGGTGTGTCTTTCCTCAAGTCGCGCTTTGAGGTGCTGAGCAAGCACCACGCTTTCGCTGACATGGAATACACCGAAGACAAAGCCAAAATGGCCGAGTGGATGCCGCTGATGATGCCGGGCCGTCCGGCCGACGAAGTCCTCGCCGCGACCCGCGTGATGAACGGCACCGACGTCAATTTCGGCGCGCTGACCAATCAATTGCTCAAGCACCTGACCAGCGCACCCGATGCGCAGGTCAAGTACTGCAAGCGCGTCACCGGCCTGAAACGTAACGCCAACGGCTGGACCGTCAGCATCAAGGACGTCAACAGCGGCAACAGCCGTGAAGTCGACGCCAAGTTCGTTTTCCTCGGCGCGGGCGGCGCGGCATTGCCGCTGTTGCAGGCGTCGGGCATCGAAGAAAGCAAAGGCTTCGGCGGCTTCCCGATCAGCGGCCAGTGGCTGCGTTGCGATAACCCGGAAGTGGTCAAGCATCACCAGGCCAAGGTGTACAGCCAGGCAGCGGTCGGTTCGCCACCGATGTCGGTGCCGCACCTGGACACCCGAGTGGTCGATGGCAAGAAGTCGCTGCTGTTCGGGCCATACGCCGGTTTCACCACCAAGTTCCTCAAGCACGGCTCCTTCATGGACCTGCCGCTGTCGGTGCGCGCCGGCAACATCGGCCCGATGCTGGCCGTGGCGAAAAACAACATGGACCTGACCAAGTACCTGGTCAGCGAAGTGATGCAGTCGATGGAGCAACGCCTGGAATCGCTGCGTCGTTTCTACCCGCAAGCGAAGGCTGAAGACTGGCGCCTGGAAGTGGCCGGCCAACGGGTGCAGATCATCAAGAAGGACCCGAAAAAGGGTGGCGTTCTGCAGTTTGGTACCGAACTGGTGGCGGCCAAGGATGGTTCTCTGGCAGCACTGCTCGGCGCTTCGCCAGGCGCTTCGGTGACGGTTTCGATCATGCTTGAGCTGATCGAGAAGTGCTTCCCGAACAAGGCGTCCGGTGAATGGGCGGCGAAACTGGCGGAAATCTTCCCGGCCCGTGAAAAAGTCCTGGAAAGCGACGCAGCGCTGTATCACAAGATCAACGCGCACAACAACGTCGCGCTGGAACTGGTTGAAGCCAGTACCGAGACCGAAAGCTACGCTTGATTCGGCTCCACAAAAAACGCCCCGCTCTGGTTGAGAGCGGGGCGTTTTTTTTATGCGCCTACCTGTAGGAGCATGGCTTGCCCGCGATGGCGTCCTTCAGAGCGCTATCGCGAGCAAGCTTTGCTCCTACAACGCGTGCACCTGTAGGAGCTGTCGAGTGAAACGAGGCTGCGATCTTTTGATCTTAGCCGCGCGCCTTGGCGATCAGCTCGATGTACTCGGCCGCATTGCGCTGGTCCTTGATCACCGCGACGAAGTCATTGCCGTGCTCATCCTTGCCGTCCAGGTCAAAACCGGCCTCGACGAAAAACGTCAGGAAGCGCTCGAAATCGTCGATGCGCAGACCGCGGTAGGCTTTGATCAGTTTGTGCAGCGACGGTGAAGTGGCGTCGACCGGTTCAAAATCGAGGAACAGTTTGATCTGCTCATCGCCGATCTCGTCACCAATCACTTGCTTCTTATCTTTACGCATTGCCGACTCCAGCTCGCAGACATTTCACGGGGCGGGCAGTTTACCCCTCACTGGCCGCCGGGCTCAACGCGGACGCACACTGCCGGTGTGCAGATCGGCCCAGACATGGCCATTGGCGTAGCTGAGGAACTGGCAATACACCGTGTCGTTGCGCAGCAGGTCAATCACCACGCGGTATTGCGCCAGCGGGTAATACATCGTCAGGGTTTTGCTTTTTTCGTCGTAGATCGGCTTTTTCAGGCTTTTGCTTTCGCCATCAAAATTGACCAGCACCTGGTTGATGGTCGCGCCTTTGTTCAGGGATTTGCCCTTGAGGCGGATCAGCAATGGCGACGTCACCGGGATCGGCTGTTGCGAGGATTGACGCTGGCTGCCGACCACTACCGAATAGTCGGTGACCTGCAACAGTTGTTGCTGCTCAGGCTCGGCGTCGCGCAGGGTCAAGTCGTCCGGCGGCAGAAACTGCGCGTGCATCGGCGCCGGCGCGGCGGCCAGCGGCAGGCTTGCGGACAGTAACAGGACGGCGCAGCAGCGGGTCAAAAGGCTCATGACAGGCTCCGGGGGACGGGGCCGAGCACTCTAACATGGCAAAAGAATGGGCAAACCCCGATCCCCGTAGGAGCGAGGCTTGCCCGCGAAGAGGCCGGCACATCCAACATATTTGTCGGCTGACACAGCGCTTTCGCGGGCAAGCCTCGCTCCTACAGAAGATTAATTACAGAGATTACCGATCAATCAAACTGCGCGTGCATCCACGCCTGGTATTCGGCGACACCCGGCTCGCCTTCACGCGGCGCCCAGTGGGCAAGCTCACCCTCGCCGACCGGGCGATAAGGGCCGGCCTTGCACTCGAACATCAAACTGTCGGCTTCCAGCACCACCAGACCGTGGAACACCCCGGTCGGCAGATCGACGCCGACACAGTCGCCGCCCGCCTGCAGAACTTGCTTGCGCAGCACTGCGCCCGACTCGTCAAAAATCAACAACCCGAGGCGGCCCTTGAGCACCAACAGGGTTTCAGCCTTGTTGTCGCCCAAGTGTCGATGCGGCGGAATGTAAGTGCTCGGCTGCAAGCCCACCGCCATGCGGTGGCAGGCGTCTTCCATTTGATGGAAGTTGTGATGCTGGCGCCCACGAGGATTAGCCGCAGCCTTCTCGGCCAATTCCGCGAACAGGGTTTGATCAAGAAAGCTCGGCGTGGTCATTGCTTACATTCCTTTAACGGCAAAAATGCCATTGGCGTTACGCCAGTAACCTTTGTAATCCATGCCGTAGCCGAAGATGTAGCGGTCGATGCATGGCAGGCCGACGAAATCGGCTTTGAGGTCCGGACGCGCTTTGCGGTCGTGGTCCTTGTCGATCAGCACGGCAGTGTGCACAGCGCGGGCGCCGGCGTGTTTGCAGTAGTCGATAATCGCGCCGAGGGTGTGACCTTCGTCGAGGATGTCGTCGATGATCAGCACGTCGCGATCGAGGAACGACACTTCAGGCTTGGCTTTCCAGAACAGGTCGCCGCCGCTGGTTTCGTTGCGATAGCGGGTAGCGTGCAGGTAAGACGCTTCCAGCGGGAAGTGCAGATGGGTGAGCAACTTGCCGGCGAAAATCAGCCCGCCGTTCATCACACAGAAAACCACCGGGTTAGTGTCAGCCAGTTGTTCGTTGATGTGTGCACCGACGCGGGCGATAGCCGCCTCGACTTCAGCTTCGGTGTACAGGCAGTCAGCCTCTCGCATGATTTGACGGATATGCTCGAGATCAGCGGACATGGCGCTCTCCAAGGGGTGGCTTATGCAGGAAAAGCGGGCAAAGGTACGCATCCAGCGAGGCCGAATCAAGCGTTTGTGGACTAACGTACTGTATGTCTATAGGACAACACCCTCGGATAGATTAATCTAGGCCGGTTTTTTTGCCCGCCGCCGGAGCCTTTCCCCATGCCCATCCAAGAGATCCGCCATCCGCTGATCCGTCATAAACTTGGCCTTATGCGCCGCGCAGACATTAGCACGAAGAATTTCCGTGAGCTCGCTCAGGAAGTCGGTGCCCTGCTGACCTATGAAGCTACCAAAGATTTGCCGCTCGAAACCTACGACATCGAAGGTTGGTGCGGCACTGTGTCGGTCGAGAAAATCGCCGGCAAGAAGATTACCGTGGTGCCGATCCTGCGCGCCGGTATCGGCATGCTCGAAGGCGTGCTGAGCCTGATACCGGGCGCCAAAGTCAGCGCCGTCGGCGTGGCCCGCAATGAAGAAACACTGCAGGCGCACACCTATCTGGAAAAACTGGTGCCGGAAATCAACGAACGCCTGGCCATGATCATCGACCCGATGCTCGCCACCGGCAGTTCGATGGTCGCCACTATCGACCTGCTGAAAAAAGCCGGTTGCCGTGACATCCGCGCGATGGTCCTGGTCGCGGCCCCCGAAGGCATCGCCGCCGTCGAGAAGGCGCACCCGGACGTGATCATCTACACCGCCTCCATTGATGAAAAACTCAATGAGCACGGCTACATCATCCCGGGCCTGGGCGATGCCGGCGACAAGATCTTCGGCACCAAGCAGAAGGACGCTTGAGCATGCAGGAAGAGTTCAACGATCCGCTCTGGCGCACGGTGCTGTCCGGCGCCCAGATGCTGTTCGTGGCGTTCGGCGCCCTGGTGTTGATGCCACTGATTACCGGCCTCGACCCGAACGTGGCGCTGTTCACCGCTGGTCTGGGGACGATCCTGTTCCAGATCGTCACCGGGCGTCAGGTGCCGGTGTTCCTGGCGTCGAGCTTTGCCTTCATCACCCCGATCATTCTCGCCAAGGGCCAGTTCGGCCTCGCAGCGACCATGGGCGGGGTAATGGCGGCCGGTTTCGTCTACACCTTCCTCGGCCTCGCGGTGAAGATCAAAGGCACCGGTTTCATTGATCGGCTGCTGCCACCGGTGGTGATTGGTCCGGTGATCATCTCCATCGGCCTGGCCATGGCGCCGATTGCCGCCAACATGGCGATGGGCAAGGCTGGCGACGGCTCGGAGCTGATTCACTATCAGACTGCGATGCTGATCTCGATGCCGGCGCTGCTGACCACGCTGATTGTCGCGGTGTTCGGCAAAGGGATTTTTCGCCTGGTGCCGATCATCTCCGGCGTACTGGTCGGTTTTGCCATGGCGTTCTATTTCGGCGTGGTCGATACGGCGAAGATTGCCGCCGCGCCTTGGTTTGCGATTCCGCACTTCACCGCGCCGGAGTTCAACTGGCAGGCGATTCTGTTTATCGTCCCGGTGGCGCTGGCCCCGGCCATCGAGCACATCGGCGGGGTGATTGCCGTGGGTAGCGTGACCGGTCGCGATTACCTGAAGAAACCCGGTCTGCACCGCACGTTGCTGGGCGATGGCATTGCGACGACGGCGGCGGGTCTGTTTGGCGGCCCGCCTAACACCACGTATGCCGAAGTGACTGGCGCGGTGATGTTGACCAAGAACTACAACCCGAAAATCATGACCTGGGCGGCGATTTTCGCCATCAGCCTGGCGTTCGTCGGCAAGTTCGGCGCGCTGCTGCAGAGCATTCCGGTGCCGGTGATGGGCGGGATTCTGTGTCTGTTGTTCGGTTCGATTGCGGCGGTGGGCATGAACACGCTGATCCGCCACAAGATCGATCTGGGCGAGGCGCGCAATCTGGTGATTGTCTCGGTGACCCTGGTGTTCGGGATTGGGGGTGTGCTGGTCGGCACCGGCACCGGTCCGGACGACTTCGGCCTCAAAGGCATCGCGCTGTGCGCGGTGGTGGCGATTGCGCTAAACCTGTTGCTGCCGGGCAATGACAGCTGGAAGCACAAGAAGGCGGATGACCCGTTGCTGTAAGGGCTCAAGGTCTTTGTTGCCAGTTAGATAGCCATCGCGAGCAAGCTCGCTCCCACAGTGGATCTTCTGTGAACACAGAATATGTGATCACCAATGATCAATGTGGGAGCGAGCTTGCTCGCGATGCTTTTAGAGTGCCAACGGCGCTCGCTCGCACAATACGCTCAACGCCTTGGCCCATTGCGGGTCGTCATTGAGGCACGGCACCAGCACCAACTCCTCGCCGCCGGCTTCGCGGAACTGTTCCAGACCGCGATCGCCAATTTCTTCCAGGGTCTCGATGCAATCGGCAACAAACGCCGGGCACATCACCAGGATCTTCTTCACGCCGCTTTTGCCCAACTCATCAAGCCGCGCTTCGGTGTAGGGTTCGATCCATTTCGCTCGGCCCAGACGCGACTGAAACGACACCGACCACTTGCCGTCCGGCAACCCCATGCGCTTGGCAAATTGCTCGGCGGTGCGCAGGCATTGCGCGCGGTAACACGTCGCCATTACTGCCGGAGAAGCGTTCTTGCAGCAGTCCTGATTCTTGAAACAGTGCTGGCCCGTCGGGTCGAGTTTGGTCAGGTGCCGTTCCGGCAAACCGTGAAAACTCAGCAGCAGATGATCGTAGCTTTGCTCCAGATAAGGCTTGGCGCTGGCGACCAGCGCATCGAGGTATTCCGGCTGATCGTAGAACGGCTGGAGAATCGACAACTGCACATCAAGTTTGCGCTCGCGGATCACCCGTTTGGCCTCCTCGATCACCGTGGTCACGGTGCTGTCGGCAAACTGCGGATACAGCGGCGCGAGAGTGATTTTGCGGTGGCCCTGCTTGACCAGTTGCAGCAACTTCGTCTCGATCGACGGCTCGCCGTAACGCATCGCCAATTCCACCGGGCCCTGGGTCCACTGCGTGGTCATCGCTTGTTGCAGGCGCTGGCTGAGCACCACCAGCGGCGAGCCCTCCTCCCACCAGATCGAGGCGTAGGCGTGGGCCGACTGCTCCGGGCGTTTGAACAGGATCAGCGACACCAGCAAGCGCCGCACCGGCCACGGCAGGTCGATCACATACGGGTCCATCAAAAACTGGTTGAGGTAACTGCGCACATCCGCCACCGAAGTGGAGGCAGGTGAGCCCAGGTTGACCAGAAGCAACGCGTGATCGGTCATGCAACGTCCTATTTCAGAGGCGGCTGGACACGTCGTCCAGAGCCGCGCGCAAATCAGTGAACTGGAAGGTGTAACCCGCTTCCAGCAAGCGCGCCGGAACAGCCTTCTGGCCGCCCAGCAAGAGCAATGACATTTCGCCCAGCGCGACCTTCAACACCAGCGTCGGCAGCGGCATGAACGCCGGGCGGTGGAGCACGCTGCCCAGCGTCTTGGCAAACTCGCGATTGCGCACCGGTTGCGGCGCGCAGGCATTATATGGACCGCTGGCGTCGATGCGCTGCAGAAGAAAATCAATCGCGCCGATTTGGTCCTTGATATGAATCCACGGCATCCACTGCCGGCCGGTGCCAATCGGCCCGCCCAGGCCCATTTTGAACGGCAGCAACAGCCGCGACAAAAAGCCGCCCTCGGCCGACACCACCAACCCGGTGCGCACCAGCACCACGCGAATGCCCATGGCTTCGGCGCGTTGCGCGGTTTCCTCCCAGGCGATGCACAACTGACTGGCGAAATCATCGATGACCGGCGGCGAATCCTCGCTCAACTCGCGCTCGCCGCCATCGCCGTACCAGCCCACTGCCGAGCCGGAAATCAACACCACGGGTTTCTGCTCGCGGCTTTCCAGCCACGCCAGCAGGGTTTCGGTCAAGGTGATGCGACTGCTCCAGAGCAACGCCTTGCGTTTATGTGTCCACAGACGATCACCAATCGGCGCGCCGGCCAGGTTGACCACCGCGTCCAGCGGTTCTTGCCCGAAGTCTTCGAGACGGGCAATGCCGCGCACCTCTGGACCACAAATCCCGGCGACTTTCTCCGGTGAACGACTCCAGACCGTCAGGTGATGCCCTTGGCTCGCCCAGTGTCGGCAGAGCTGACGTCCTATCAAACCAGTACCGCCGGTCAGCAATATGCGCATGACTTCTTCCTCGCGTGGCGTTTTACCCGGATCACTAGTCTATTTTTATAAGCAGGGATCTTTGGTATCGGGCAGGCTCTTGGTTTAGCACGCTAATGTTTAACAACGCTGCGTGTTTAACAAAGCTCTGTGTTTAACAACGCTATGCGCTTAACAATAGGCCAACCTGTCAGAACGAGAACGCTGAAAGTTATACCAAAAAACAATATTGTACAGCTTTAAACCACGGCGTAGTCTGTACAGAAAGGTAAACGAGGCCCCTATGACTGTACCTATCGCAATCATCGGCACCGGCATCGCCGGACTCTCCGCCGCCCAGGCCCTGACGCAGGCCGGGCATGTCGTTCAACTATTCGATAAAAGCCGTGGCAGCGGCGGACGCATGTCGAGCAAACGCAGCGATGCCGGTGCTCTGGACATGGGTGCGCAGTATTTCACCGCTCGCGACCGCCGCTTCGTCACCGAAGTACAGCGCTGGCAAGCCAATGGCTGGGTGGCCGAATGGACGCCGCAGCTTTATACCTATCAGGGCGGCCAACTCAATCTGTCGCCGGACGAGCAGACGCGCTGGGTCGGCACGCCACGCATGAGCGCGATCACCCGCGCCCTGCTCGGCGACCTCGAAGTGCAGTTCGCTTGCCGCATCACTGAAGTTTTTCGTGGTGAAGAACACTGGCATTTGCAGGACGCCGAAGGCTTCACTCACGGCCCGTTCAGCCACGTCGTAATCGCCACGCCGGCGCCGCAAGCCACTGCGCTGTTGGCTGCCGCGCCGAAACTCGCCGGCGCCGCTGCCGGGGTGAAAATGGAACCGACCTGGGCGATCGCGCTGGCCTTCGACACGCCGCTGGATACGCCGATGGAAGGCTGTTTTGTGCAAGACAGCCCGCTCGACTGGCTGGCCCGCAACCGCAGCAAACCGGGACGCGACAACACCCTGGACACTTGGGTGTTGCACGCGACCAGCGCCTGGAGCCGGCAACACATCGACCTGTCCAAAGAAGCCGTGATCGAGCAATTGCACGGCGCGTTCGCCGAACTGCTGCACAGCGCCATGCCCGCGCCGACGTTCAGCCTCGCCCACCGCTGGCTCTATGCACGCCCTGCCGCCAGCCATGAATGGGGCGTGCTGGCCGATGCCGATCTGGGCTTGTACGTGTGCGGCGACTGGTGTTTGTCCGGTCGCGTCGAAGGTGCCTGGCTCAGCGGCCAGGAAGCCGCCCGTCGTTTGCATGAGCACCTGCAATGAACCGCATTAATCCGGGTAAATTGCTGCTGTCGAAGTGGACAGCAGCCCTGCCGAAAAACCGCGAAAAGCATTTTCTGGTGACCGAGGTTTTCCGCGACGAGGAAGGCACGGTGCTGCAGGTTGAATTGCAAGCAGTGCTGACCCAGCGCAGCGAGCGGCTGGATTGGCAGGTGCTGAAAAACAGCGACAGTTGGTTATTGGGCTGGAAATAGGTCTTCCTGCAGCAGCCGCTCCTACTTAATTCTCAGGCACTTCGCTAAAACTTATACAAACAATTTGACTTGTACAGCTTTGAATCTATGATGAACTACATGTTGTACAGGGCCCATGCTCTGTACAGGTTTAGATTCGAGGTGCTCCGATGTCCAATGCCACCGCCAAACCGAAAATCGCAATCAGCGCCTGCCTGATGGGAGCCGAGGTGCGTTTCAATGGTGGGCACAAGGAGTCGCGGCTGTGCAGTCGCACCCTCACCGACTATTTCGATTTTGTGCCAGTGTGCCCGGAAGTCGCGATCGGCCTCGGCATCCCGCGCGAGCCGATTCGCCTGGTCGGCGACCCCGATCATCCGCAAGCCATCGGCACCGTCCACCCCGCGATCAACGTCACCCAACCCCTCGCCGAGTACGGTCAACAAATGGCCGCCGAACTGCACGACATCTGCGGCTATATCTTCATGCAGAAGTCGCCGTCATGCGGCTTGTTGCGGGTCAAGGTCTACCACGCCAACGGCGCGCCGGTTGACGGTGGCGGGCGCGGCGTCTATGCCCAGGCGTTCTGCGCCGAGCATCCGGACCTGCCGGTCGAAGAAGATGGCCGCCTCAACGATCCGGTGCTGCGCGAGAACTTCCTCACCCGCGTATTCGCCTACAGTGACTGGCAGCAACTGCGCCGCGAAGGCCTGACCCGGCGCGCGCTGATTGACTTTCACTCGCGCTACAAATACCTGCTGATGGCGCACAACCCGGTGCAATACAAAGCCCTCGGCAACCTGCTCGGCAACATGGGCCAGACCGATCCGGAAGAACTCGGTCCGCGTTATTTCAGCGAGCTGATGGAGGCACTGAAAAAATGCGCCACGCGCCGCACGCACACCAATGTCTTGCAGCACATTTTCGGTTACCTGAAACAGGTGATCAGCGCTGAAGACAAACAGGAAGTGCTGCACGTCATCGGCCAATATCGCCTCGGTATCGTGCCGTTGGTGGTGCCGCTGACGCTGCTCAAACATTATTTCCGCCAATACCCTGATCCGTACATTGCGCAGCAGGTTTACCTGCAGCCGCACCCGGAAAATCTCAGTCTGCGAAATGCGATTTAAATGAATACGATCCCCGACACCAGCGCCCAGGAAGACCTCGGCGCCGATTTCAAGAAAGCCTTGGACGAAGGCTGGCTGCCGATTCGCGAAGTCGCGCGGCAGACCGGCGTCAACGCCATCACCCTGCGCGCCTGGGAACGGCGTTACGGGCTGATCGTGCCGCAACGCACGCCCAAGGGCCATCGGCTGTTCTCGGCCGAACACGTGCAGCGGATTTTGACCATCCTCACCTGGCTCAACCGTGGCGTTGCCGTCAGCCAGGTCAAGCAACTGCTCGACACCCCGCAAGCCTTTACCGACTCGGTCGAAAACGATTGGCAACTGCTGCGCCAGACCTTGCTGCAAGCCGTCACCGAACTGGCTGAGCGCACCCTCGACGACACCGTCAATCAAGCCATGGCGCTGTACCCGCCACGGACCTTGTGCGAACAACTGCTGATGCCGTTGCTGAGCGAACTGGAACAGCGCTGGCAAGGCCAGTTCGGCGCGCAGATGGAACGGGTGTTCTTTTACTCGTGGCTGCGCAGCAAGTTCGGCGCGCGGATTTATCACAACAATCGCCAGTTACGCAGCGCCCCGCTGCTGCTGATCAACCATTCGGACCTGGCGCTGGAACCGCATCTGTGGCTGACCGCGTGGCTGATCAGCAGCGCCGATTGCCCGGTGGAAGTGTTCGACTGGCCGTTGCCGGTCGGCGAACTGGCGTTGGCGGTCGAACACCTGCAAGCCCGCGGCGTGTTGCTGTATTCAAGCAAAGCGATGAACCTGGCGCAGTTGCCGAAACTGTTGAATGGCGTCAGTTGCGCAAAAATCATCGTCGGGCCAACGGTGGTCATTCACCACGCCGAGCTGTCGGCGAAAACCACTGAAATCGCTGAACTGTTCATCGCCGAAGATCCGCTGGCGGCGCATCAGGAGCTGGTCCAGCGAGGACTTATCTAATGTCGGGCACGGACCATCCCATGCAACTGATCTGGCTGCGCAGCGACTTGCGCCTGCATGACAACACCGCCCTTTCGGCCGCCGCCGCGCGTGGCCCGACCGTTGCGGTGTATCTGCTGAGCCCGCAGCAATGGCAGGAACATGATGACGCGCCGTGCAAAGTCGATTTCTGGCTGCGCAACCTCAGCGAACTGAGCTCGGCGCTGGGCCAGTTGAATATTCCGTTGCTGATCCGCAGCGCGGTGCATTGGGACCAGGCACCGAAAGTCCTGCTCGAGCTGTGTGAGGAACTGCAGATAGGCGCGGTGCACGTCAACGAGGAATACGGCATCAACGAGACGCGGCGCGATCAAGCGGTGGCGCAAGCGTTGGATGCGGTGGGCGTGACGTTCCACAGTTATCTCGATCAGCTGTTTTTCGCCCCCGGCACCGTGCTGACCAAGACCGGCACCTACTTTCAGGTGTTCAGCCAGTTCCGCAAAGTCTGCTACGAGCGACTGCGCCACTCGCTGCCCGGGATCGTCGCCGCGCCCGGCAAGCAGGCGAAAATGACCATCAGCAGCGACAAAATCCCCGCCAGCGTCGACGGTTTTGCCACGCCGCCAGACAGCTTGCGCGCGCTGTGGCCGGCGGGTGAAGCCGAAGCGCGGCGGCGTCTCGAGACGTTCGCCGATGCGCAAATCGACTATTACCTCAGCGAGCGCGACTTCCCGGCCAAACCCGGCACCAGCCAACTTTCGGCGTATCTGGCCGCCGGGGTGATTTCCCCGCGCCAGTGCCTGCACGCGGCGCTGCAAAGCAATCAGGGCGAATTCGACAGCGGCAAGGTCGGCGCGGTGACTTGGGTCAACGAGCTGCTCTGGCGCGAATTCTACAAACACATTCTGGTCGGCTATCCACGGGTTTCGCGGCACCGCGCCTTTCGCCCGGAAACCGAAGCGCTGGCGTGGCGCGACGCTCCGGAAGAACTCAAGGCGTGGCAAGAAGCGCGCACCGGCCTGCCGATCATCGACGCGGCGATGCGCCAATTGCTCGAAACCGGCTGGATGCACAACCGCCTGCGCATGATCGTGGCGATGTTCCTGACGAAAAACCTGCTGATCGACTGGCGTGAAGGCGAGCGCTTTTTCATGCGCCACTTGATCGACGGCGACCTGGCGGCGAACAACGGTGGCTGGCAGTGGAGCTCATCCACCGGCACCGATTCGGCGCCGTACTTCCGCATTTTCAACCCGCTGAGCCAATCGGAAAAATTCGACGAGCAGGGCCTGTTCATCAAGCAGTGGCTGCCGGAACTGGCCGCGCTGAACAAAAAAGAAGTGCACAACCCGGCAAATGTAGGCGGCTTGTTTGGCGTCGCCGATTACCCATCGCCGATCGTCAACCTGAGCAATTCGCGCGCTCGGGCACTGGCGGCGTTCAAGAATCTGCCGTCACGCCAAGCGGTTGCCGGAGGTCGCGATGAGTGAGTTCCTCGAACATTTCGCCCGGCAATTCGCCGGGCTGAACAAGGACAATTTGCAGCGCCTCGGCGAGTTGTACAGCGACGACGTGCACTTCACCGATCCGCTGCATGACGTGCACGGGCTCAGCGACCTGCACGCCTATTTCGCCAAGCTCTACGCTAACGTCAGCGAACTGAGTTTCGACTTTCGCGGCTTCGACCAAGTCCGCGAGGGCGAAGGTTATCTGCGTTGGGTGATGAGCTACCGCCATCCGCGCCTCGACGGCGGACGGCTGATCACAGTCGACGGCTGCTCGCATTTGCTCTGGCGCGACAAGGTTTATCGGCACCGCGATTATTTCGATGCCGGCGCACTGCTTTATGAACATCTACCTGTATTGGGCCGGGTCATTGCCTGGCTGAAAAGGAGCATGGGATGAGCCTTACACCGCCACGGCGTTATTGGTTGACGGGCGCGAGCAGCGGCATTGGCGCCGCTTTGGCCGAAGAAATACTGAGGACCGGCGCGCACCTGGCCGTGAGTTCACGTTCGCTGGCGCCGCTCAAAGTCCTCGCCCAGCGTTATCCGGGACAAGTGCTGGTGGTCCCCGGCGACCTGACCAACAGCCAGACCGTGCGCGAAATCGGCGAACAGATTACCGAAGACTGGGGTTCGCTGGACACGGTGATTCTCAACGCCGGGACGTGCGAATACATCGATGCCAAGCAATTCGACGCCTCGATCATCGAACACGTGGTGCGCACTAATCTGCTCGCCAGCAGTTATTGCATCGAAGCCGCCCTGCCCTTGTTGCGCGCCGGCACTGCGCCGCATCTGGTCGGCGTCGCCAGTTCGGTGACCTACCTGCCGCTGCCACGCGCCGAAGCCTATGGCGCGTCGAAAGCCGGGCTGCGTTATCTGTTCGAGTCGTTGCGTATCGACCTGGCCGACGAAGGCATTGAAGTCACCGTGGTCAGCCCCGGTTTTGTCGATACGCCGCTGACCGAGAAAAACGATTTCCCGATGCCGCTCAGCTGGCCTGTGGATAAAGCCGCGCGGCACATTTTCAACAAACTGCAGAACCGGCCGCTGGAAATCGCCTTTCCGGCGTTGTTCATGGCCGCGCTGTGGCCGCTGTCGAAAATGCCTAACCGGGTAAAACTGGCGATCGGCAAACGCATGGTTCGCAGCAGTCCGCCGATCAAGGATCAACCGTGAACATCGCCATTATCGGTAGCGGCATTTCCGGGCTGACCAGCGCCTATCTGCTCAATCGCCGTCACGACATCACCGTGTTCGAGGCCAGCGACTGGGTCGGCGGGCATACCCACACCGTCGACGTTACGGTTGATGGCCAGACGCACGCGGTGGATACCGGGTTTATCGTGTTCAACGATTGGACGTACCCGAATTTCATCCGCCTGCTCGGGCAGCTCGGCGTCAGGTTCAAACCGACCGAAATGAGTTTTTCGGTCAACGACCCGGACAGCGGCCTGGAGTACAACGGCAACAACCTCAACAGCCTGTTCGCCCAGCGCAGCAATTTGCTGTCGCCGGGGTTCTGGAAGATGTTGCGCGACATCCTGCGCTTCAACAAAGAAGCCTTGCGCGACCTTGAGCAACAACGCATCGCCACCGACACCACGCTCAATGATTACTTGCAGGCCAATGGTTACAGCGAGCGTTTTATCCTGCATTACATCGTGCCGATGGGAGCGGCGATCTGGTCGATGTCGATGGCCGACATGCTCGGTTTTCCGCTGCAACTGTTCGTGCGGTTTTTCAAGAATCATGGCTTGTTGTCGGTCAACGACCGGCCGCAATGGTGCGTGATCGAGGGCGGTTCCAGCGCCTACATCGCGCCGCTGACGGCTTCTTTCAAAGAGCGGATTCGCCTCAATTGCCCGGTAACCCGCGTCGAGCGCGACCTTGACGGCGTGGTTATCCACAGCGCTGCCGGCAGCGAACGTTTCGACAAAGTGATTTTCGCCTGTCACAGCGATCAGGCGCTGAAGCTGCTGGCCGAACCGAGTTCGGCCGAGCAATCGATCCTCGGCGCCCTGCCCTACGCCGACAACGAAGTGGTGTTGCACACCGATATCGGTCTGCTGCCGAAACGCAAACTCGCCTGGGCCAGTTGGAATTACCGTCTCAATGGCGCCGGCAACACCCACGCCGCCGTCACCTACGACATGAACATCCTGCAAGGCTTGCAGAGCGACACCACGTTCTGCGTCAGCCTCAACCAAAGCGCCGGCATCGACCCGAGCAAGGTCCTCGCCAAGTTCACTTACGCCCATCCGCAATACAGCTTGAAAGCCGTGGCGGCGCAGCAGCGCTGGGAAGAATTGGACGGCGCGCAGCACACCTATTACTGCGGCGCGTATTGGGCCAACGGTTTTCATGAAGACGGGGTGGTCAGCGCATTGCGCGTGGCCCGGTCGTTGGGTGAGGTGCTATGAACAGCGCCCTCTACAGCGGCTGGATCGGCCATCGGCGTTTTGCGCCCAGAGCGCATGCGTTCCGTTACCGGATCGGGCTGCTGTACCTGGACCTCGACGAGCAGGATGCGGTGCTCGGGTTGTCGCCGTTTGCCGGTGCCAGCCGGTTCGCGCCGTTCTCGTTTCGCGAGCGCGATTACCTGAAGGCGTTTACCGGCAGCGGCATGCGCCTGATCGATGCGGTGCGCCAACAGGTCGGCGAAGCCATCGGCCATCAGCCGCAAGGCTCGATCTGTTTGCTGACCCAGGCGCGCAGTTGGGGTTTGTCGTTCAACCCGGTGAGTTTTTTCTACTGTCACGAGGCGGACGGGCAACTGGCGGCGATTCTCTGCGAAGTGACCAACACGCCGTGGCGCGAGCGCTATCACTACGTGCTGCCGGCGCAAGCGGCCGAATCGCTGCACGGCCAGCATCAGCACTTTGCGGTGGCCAAGGCGTTTCATGTGTCGCCGTTTCTACCGCGCGATCTCGAATACCGCATGAGCTTCAGCCCCGCTGCACAACGGCTTGGCGTGCACATGGCGGACTGGCAAGGCGAACTGAAGCTGTTCGATGCCACGCTCAACCTGCAACGCGAAGCCCTCGATCGCGCCAGCCTGCACCGTTACCTGCGGCGCTTTCCGTGGATGACCGCGAAAACCGGCCTGGCGATCTATTGGCAGGCACTGCGACTGTTATTCAAACGAGCTCCGATTTTTGCCCATCAGGCTGCCGATGGCAGCTTTCAAACCGCAACCGTTGCACCACAGGATCGCCATCATGAAATCCTCTAGCGTTTCGGCCAAAGCCAATTTACTCAGCAGCAATGGCTGGTCCGGCTCGCTGCTGCGCCGGGGCGTTCTGCGGCAATTGGCGCACCTCAAACACGGCCAACTGGTGGTGATCGAGGACGGCGAACGGCACGTCTTCGGCACCGCCGGCGATCATCTGCTCGGAGAAATCCAAATTCTCGACGCGGCCGCCTGGGGCATGGTTGCGAGCAACGGTTCGATTGGCGCAGGCGAGGCTTTTATCCACGGTTACTGGACGTCGCCGGACCTGACGGCGGTGGTCCGGGTGTTTGTCAGCAACCTCGAAGTGCTGGATGCGATGGAGGGCGGTCTGGCCAAACTCGGCCGGCCCTTCGTGCAAGGCCTGCATTGGTTCAATCGCAATACGCGCAAGGGCTCGCAGAAAAACATCGCCGCGCATTACGACCTTGGCAATGACCTGTTCGAACAGTTTCTCGACCCGACGATGATGTATTCGGCAGCGCAGTTCCTGCGTCCTGAAGACACCCTGGAACAGGCGCAACTGAACAAACTGGAAAGAATCTGCCAGAAGCTCGATCTGAAACCGGCCGACCATTTGCTGGAGATCGGCACTGGCTGGGGCAGCATGGCGCTTTACGCGGCGCAGCATTACGGTTGTCGGGTAACCACTACCACGCTGTCCAAAGAGCAATACGCCTACACCGCGCAACGCATCGAAACCCTTGGCTTGCAGAAGCAAGTGACCTTGCTGCTCTCGGACTACCGCGACCTCACCGGGCAGTACGACAAACTGGTTTCGATCGAGATGATCGAAGCGGTCGGCCATCGTTTCCTGCCGACCTATTTCAAGCAATGTGCGCAGTTGCTCAAGAGCAACGGTTTGATGCTGTTGCAGGCGATCACCATCCGCGACCAACGCTACGAACAGGCGCGGACCAACGTCGATTTCATTCAGCGTTACATCTTCCCCGGCGGCGCGTTGCCGTGCATGCACAAGATGCTCGAAATCGTCAGCCGCGACACCGACATGAACCTGCTGCACATGGAAGATTTCGGCCTGCACTACGCGCGGACGCTGCGGCTGTGGCACGAGAACTTTCGCCACGCCCACGGGCGTTTGACCGAATTGGGCTACGACGATTATTTCCTGCGTTTGTGGGAGTTTTACCTGTGCTACTGCGAAGGTGGTTTCCTCGAACGGACCATCGGCACCGCGCAGTTGTTGCTGGCAAAACCGGCGGCAATCACCGCGCCATTGCTGGGGCGTTTTGATGCTTGAACGCCTGGTCAATGCGGCGCTGTTTCAGCTCGGTTGGTTCGCCTGCGTGCTCGGCGGCGACAGCCTGTGGTTATGGGTGGCAGTGGCGGCGCTGGTGATTCATCTGCTGTGGATAAGTCGCTGGGTCGATGAAGGCCGGTTGATTCTGAGCGTGGTGCTGCTTGGGACCACGGTCGACAGTACGTTGCGTTGGCTGGGCGTGTTCGAGTTCACCGACGTCGCGCCGCTGATTCCGCTGTGGCTGATGTTGCTCTGGGCGCTGCTGGCGACGACGTTGCGCCATTGCCTGCAATGGAGCGCCAAGCCGTGGTGGCTCGCCAGCCTGCTCGGCGCCATCGGCGGGCCGCTGTCGTATTACGCCGGCAGCCAATTGGCCGGCGTGCAGTTTCCCTACGGCCAAGTCGTGACGTTGCTGGGGCTCGGGGTGCTCTGGGCGCTGCTGTTTCCGGCGCTGCACTTCATGGCGCAACGCTTGGCGGCAGACGCTCACGACTGAGCGTCCGTCAGGCCTTTCACACAGCCGCGGCGCACTGCCTTACACTGCGCGCCATGAAAACCATCCCACACACGCAAATCGCCGAACCGGCGATCACTTGCTCGACCTGCTCAGCGTGCTGCTGTCAGCTCGAAGTCATGCTGATCACCGAAACAGGCGTGCCCGAACGGTTTATCGATGTCGATGATTGGGGCGGCGAAGTGATGTTGCGTCTGGACGACGGCTGGTGTGCAGCGCTGGATCGCAACACGATGATGTGCACGATTTACGAAAAGCGTCCGCTGATTTGCCGGGAGTTCGAAACGGGCTCACCGGAATGCATTGAAGAGCGGCAGGGGATTGTGTCGGTTTATCGTTGATTAACGCGCAGCCCGCTTAGAAGTGAGGCTGTGGGAGCGAGGCTGTGGGAGCAAGGCTTGCCCGCGAAAGCGATCAATCAGTCAACATCTCTGTTGAATTTGAGACAGCTATCGCGGGCAAGCCATGCTCCCACGGCTTTTGACCTTACAGCGGCATCGTGTAGTGCAGCGCGTAGCTTTCTACACCATCGTTGTCGCTGCTGATCCCGGCGTTGGAATAATGCGTCGCGCGAATCCCGACTTCATGTCCACCGGCGAAGCGCAGGCCGAAACCGATGCGGTCTTCAAACTGAAAAGACTGGCCGATGTTGTTGTCTTCCATTTGCGTATTGGAAAACAACGCAACACCGATGCCTGCCTCGACATACGGCTTGACGTTTTGACCGGCGAATTCGTAAACGAATACCGGCGAAAACGACAGGCTGGAAGTGCCCGAGGTCTTGTCGCCATCCCAATAGGTGTAAGCGCCGCTCCAGTAACCGGTGACGCGACCGACGTCGCTCTGCAACCAGCTCTGATCCCAATCAAATTGCATGCCCAGCCGGTAAGTCATGGTTGAGTCGCTGGTAGCGCCCACCCCAAACTCAACACCTGCCGCCTGTGCAGTCAAACTTTGCCCCATAAGTGCGGCCGCAATCGCAGCCAAGCAGAACAGTCGTTTCATTTAGAAACATCCTTTCCCATAACAATTTCGTGTGGATTTTTTTTACAGCTCAACAGACAAGCTATAGAAGCCGTCGGTTACTCAGAAGTTCAGCCCTTTTTAGGCTTATTTCACATTTTTTTTACAAATCGAAGCTTCGCACATTCCCGGCGTTATTCCAGAGGATTGGCAAGATATTTCTGAAATGTTCTGAATCAGAGCTGGTCCAGAACTGCGCCGTGCGCGACGGGCCTGCGGCGAGCAGGTTTTTTTCGGCCAAAAGCCGCTGCAATTGCCGCGCGACGGCGGCGCCGGTGTCGATCAGGCTGATATCGTCCGCGATCATCTGCTTGAGCAATGGCTTGAGGAAGGGGTAATGCGTGCAGCCGAGAATGATCGTGTCACAACCGGCCGCCAGCAATGGCTCGACATAACCTCGCAACAACTGGCGCAACGCCGGGCTGTGCAGATCGCCGTTCTCGATCAGCTCGACCAGGCCCGGACACGGCTGGGTGATGACCCGCACATCGGTGGCAAAACGGTCGAGCAACGCGGCGAACTTGGCGCTCTGCAAGGTGCCGGTGGTGGCCAACACGCCGACCACACCACTGCGCGTGGCCGCCGCTGCCGGTTTCACTGCCGGTTCCATGCCCACGATTGGCCATTGCGGATAATCGCGGCGCAAATCGGCGACGCCAGCGACGGTCGCCGTGTTGCAGGCAACCACCAGGGCCTTGGCGCCCTGCTGCTGAAGAAACCCGGCGATGGTGCTGCAACGTTGCTGGATGAATTGCGCAGTTTTCTCGCCGTAGGGAATGTTGCCGCAATCAGCGACGTACAACAGCGACTCGTTCGGCAGCAGGCGCTGGATCTCGGCCAGCACCGAAAGCCCACCGACGCCGGAATCGAACACGCCAACCGGCGCTTCACGCATGTTTGGGCCCACAGACGCTGCAACCCGGATCACGCTTGACGCGCAGCTCGCGAAAACGCGTGCCCAAGGCATCGATCAGCAACAAGCGCCCCACCAGCGGCTCGCCGAAACCGGCCAGCAACTTCAGCGCTTCGAGCGCTTGCAGGCTGCCGACCAGGCCGACCAACGGGCCGATGACCCCGGCTTCGCTGCAGGTCAGTTCGGCTTCGCTGCCGTGCCCGTATAAACAGTGGTAACACGGGCTCTCGGGGCGGCGCGGGTCGAATACCGACAACTGCCCTTCGAGGCGAATCGCAGCGCCGCTGACCAGCGGTTTGCCGGCAGCGACACACGCGGCGTTGACCGCCTCGCGGGTGGAGAAATTGTCCGAGCAGTCGAGCACCAGATCCACCGCGGCAATGGCGGCGGCCAGCGAGTCTTCGTCGAGCGCCGCACGATGGGCGATCAATTGAATCTGCGGATTGATCGCGCTCAAGCGGCGGATCGCCGAATCAACCTTGCTCACGCCGACGCTGTCGGTGTCGTGGATGATCTGGCGTTGCAGGTTGGTCAGATCGACTGTGTCGAAGTCCGCCAAATGCAACTCGCCAACTCCGGCAGCCGCGAGGTACAGCGCCACCGGCGAGCCGAGTCCGCCGAGGCCGACGATCAATACACGGCTTTGCTTGAGCCGCAATTGGCCCTCGATGTCGACGTGTTGCAGCAGAATCTGGCGGCTGTAGCGCAGCAATTCCTGATCATTCAGCACGGCAGGCGTCCCAGGCTGATTCGTTGGTGGCCGCCCAGATCGCTGCGGCTGTGGACTTCTGCAAAACCTCGGCTCAGCAGCAGATCACGCACCGCTTCGGCTTGATCGTAACCATGCTCGAGCATCAACCAGCCGCCCGCTTCGAGGTAATCCGGCGCCTGGGCGACGATCAGACGCAGATCGTCGAGCCCGTCGACACCGGCGACCAACGCACTGGCAGGTTCGAAACGCACGTCACCCTCGACCAGATGCGGGTCGGCGGCAGCGATGTAGGGCGGGTTGCTGATGATCAATTCAAACCGTTGACCGTCCAGCGCGCTGAACCAGTGACTGCTCAGCACCGTGGCGTTTTTCAGGTGCAGGCGCTGACGGTTGCGTTCGGCCAGCGCCACGGCTTCGATCACCCGATCGACTGCGGTGACCTTCCACGCCGGACGCTCGCTGGCCAGCGCCAAGGCAATCGCGCCGCTGCCGGTGCCGAGGTCGAGAACCCTGGCTGGCGTCGCGGCCAATAATTCCAGCGCGGTTTCAACCAGCAGTTCGGTGTCGGGACGCGGGATCAGCGTGTGCGGCGCGACTTCCAGATCAAGTTTCCAGAAACCTTGCTGGCCGAGAATATAGGCCACCGGCTCACCGCCACGTCGGCGTTGCAGATAACTGGCGAACGTCAGCGCCGCTTCACTCGGCACGATGCGCTCAGGCCAGGTGTGCAGAAAACTGCGGTTCTTGCCCAACGCGGCGGCCAGCAACAGCTCGGCATCGAGGCGCGCCGACGGCGAATCGGGCAGATCGGCAGCCCGCAACAAACTGGCAATGATCGTCATTTACTCACCTATCGCCGCCAATTGGTCAGCCTGGAATTCGGCCAACAACGGCTCGATCACCGCTTCCACGCCGCCGGCAAGAATTTCGTCGAGCGAATACAGCGTCAGGTTGACCCGGTGATCGGTGACCCGGCCCTGGGCAAAGTTGTAGGTACGGATGCGCTCAGAGCGATCACCCGAACCGACCAGCAACTTGCGTTCGCTGGCGATGGCGTTCGCGGCGGCGCTGGTCTGCTGGTCATTGAGTTTGGCCGACAACCAGGCCATCGCGCGGGCGCGGTTCTTGTGCTGCGAACGCTCTTCCTGGCACTCGACGACGATGCCGGACGGCAAGTGCGTGATGCGGATCGCCGAGTCGGTCTTGTTGACGTGCTGGCCGCCGGCGCCGGACGACTTGTAGGTGTCGATGCGCAAGTCGGACGGGTTGATCTCGATGGCTTCCTGCTCATCCGGCTCGGGCAACACCGCGACGGTGCACGCGGAGGTGTGGATGCGGCCTTGGGATTCAGTCGCCGGAACCCGCTGCACGCGGTGCACGCCGGATTCGAACTTGAGCTTGGCGTAGACATTCTCGCCTTCGACGCGGGCGATGACTTCCTTGAAGCCGCCGTGCTCGCCGATGTTTTCCGAGAGGATTTCCACGCGCCAGCCACGTCGCTCGGCGTAACGCGAATACATCCGAAACAAGTCACCGGAGAAGATCGCCGCCTCGTCGCCGCCAGTGCCGGCACGGATTTCGAGGAAGACGTTGCGCCCGTCGTTCGGATCCTTGGGCAGCAGCATGCGTTGCAGCTGCGCTTCGAGTTCGATCAGTTGCTCTTTGGCTTCGCGCACTTCTTCCACGGCCATTTCGCGCATGTCCGGGTCGCTGTCCTTGAGCAGTGCCTGCGCACCTTCGAGGTCGCCTTGCACTTTGAGCAACTGTTTATAGGTTTCGACAATCGGCTCGACCTCCGCGTATTCCTTGGAATAAGCGCGGAATTTGCTCTGATCGGAAATGACTTCGCTATCGCCAAGCAGAGCGGTCAATTCCTCGAAACGGTCCTGGAGGATGTCCAGCTTATTGAGCAGTGACGCTTTCATTGCAGTTTTTTATCCGAGCTATCCGACGAGCCCTCACCGAGGGCAAAGAGTTCCTGGGCCATGGCCAACGCATCGAGGCGGCCTTCGGCAGTCAACTTTTTCAACTGTACGCTAGGTGCGTGCAGCAATTTGTTGGTCAAGCCACGCGCCAGTTGCACCAGCACGTCTTCGGCGCTGCTGCCGTTGGCCAGCATGCGCTGGGCCTTTTGCAATTCTTCGTCGCGCAGGCGTTCGCTTTGTTGACGATAAGCCTTGAGCACATCGACCGCCGCCAGTTCGCGCAGGCGCACCATGAAGTCGTCGGCGCCAATCGACACCATTTCTTCGGCCGCTTGCGCAGCGCCCTGGCGACTCTTGAGGTTTTCCGCGACCACTTCGTGCAGATCGTCGACGCTGTACAGGTACACGTCGTCGAGCTCGCCGACTTCCGGCTCGATGTCGCGCGGCACGGCGATGTCGACCATGAAGATCGGCTTGTGCTTGCGCAGTTTCAGCGCACTTTCCACCGCGCCTTTACCGAGGATCGGCAACTGGCTGGCGGTGGAACTGATGACGATGTCGCTGCGCACCAGTTCGGCGGGAATGTCGGAGAGCAATACGGCGTGGGCGCCGAACTGTTCGGCGAGAATGCTCGCGCGTTCGAGGGTGCGGTTGGCGACGACGATGCGTTTCACGCCCAACTCGTGCAGATGGCGGGCGACCAGGGTGATGGTCTCGCCGGCGCCGATGAGCAGGGCCTGGCTGCGTTGCAAGTCGCTAAAAATCTGTTTCGCCAGGCTGACGGCGGCAAACGCCACGGACACGGGGTTTTCGCCGATGGCGGTGTCGGTGCGCACTTGTTTGGCGGCATTGAACGTTGCCTGGAACAGTCGGCCGAGCAGCGGGCCGATGGTCCCGGCCTCGCGCGCCACGGCGTAAGCCGATTTCATCTGGCCGAGAATCTGCGGTTCGCCCAACACCAGCGAATCAAGTCCGGAGGCGACGCGCATCATGTGACGAACTGCCGCATCATCTTCATGCACATAAGCGCTGGCACGCAGCTCATCGAGGCTCAAATGATGATAATCGGCCAGCCAGCGCAGGATGATGTCCGCCGAAAGGTGGTCCTGTTCTATGTACAGCTCACTGCGATTGCAGGTGGAAAGGATCGCAGCTTCGCGGCTGTCGGTCAGTCGGCAGAGCTGCTGCAACGCCTCCACCAGTTGCTCAGGGGTAAAGGCCACGCGCTCGCGGACGTCTACTGAAGCAGTCTTGTGGTTGATACCGAGTGCAAGGAAGGCCATTCAAGGTCGCTGATGGTGACGTGAAGCCGGCAATTGTCCTACTTCGACACAGCCAGAACAACTACCGCTGACTATTGTCCCAATGTCTTGCCTCTATAAAGGCATCAATTGAGACTCGGTTATGTTTGGCCGAAGGCTTGTGTCATGATGCTCCGACCGCAGGTTAGTCGTCCTTCTCTTATATGAATAGATCTTCCGCGTTGCTCCTTGCCCTTGTGTTCCTCAGCGGCTGCCAGGCCATGGCACCCGTTTCGTCGGACGGTACGCCGCCGGTCGAAGACAGCACTCCGGCCCCTGAAAAGCCCAAGGTCTACGGTTCCTTCAGTGAAGAAACCGTGTTCAGCCTGTTGAGCGCCGAACTGGCAGGCCAGCGCAATCGTTTCGACATTGCGCTGGACAACTACGTGACCCAGGCCATCAACACGCAGGATCCGGGCATTTCCGAGCGGGCCTTCCGGATCGCCGAGTACCTGGGCGCCGATCAGGCTGCTCTGGATACCGCACTGATCTGGGCCAAAAACGCCCCGGACGACCTCGAAGCGCAACGCGCCGCCGCCGTGCAACTGGCGCGTGCCGGGCGTTATGACGACTCCATGGTGTATATGGAGAAAGTCCTGCTGGGCAAGGGCGACACCCATTTCGACTTCCTCGCCTTGTCTGCGGCCGATACCGACCAGGACACGCGCAACGGTTTGATGAAAAGTTTTGACCGTTTGCTGCAGCGTCATCCGAAGAACAGCCAACTGATTTTCGGCAAGGCTTTGCTCATGCAACAGGACGGCGACGCCAAAGGCGCGCTGGCCCTGCTCGAAGACAACCCGCCGGACGACGGCGAAATTGCCCCGATCCTGCTGCGCGCGCGTTTGCTGCAAACGCTCAATCGTGGCGACGAAGCACTGCCGCTGCTGCAAAAAAGCATCAAGAAGTACCCGGACGACAAACGCCTGCGCCTGACTTACGCGCGCATGCTGGTCGAGCAGGACCGCATGGACGACGCCAAAGTCGAGTTCTCCAGCCTGGTTCAGCAATACCCGGAAGACGACGAGTTGCGTTATTCACTGGCGCTGGTGTGCCTGGAAGCCAAGGCCTGGGAAGAGGCCAAAGGCTACCTCGAAGATTTGATCGCTCGCGAAAGCCACGTCGATTCGGCGCATTTGAACCTCGGCCGCATCGCTGAAGAGCGCAACGACCCGCAAGGCGCACTGCTCGAGTACGCCCAGGTCGGCCCCGGCAACGATTATCTGCCGGCGCAATTGCGTCAGGCCGATATCCTGATGAACAACGGCAAGACCGCCGAAGCGCAGAAAAAACTCGCCACCGAACGCGATGAGCAGCCCGATTACGCGATTCAGCTGTACCTGATCGAAGCCGAAACCCTGTCCGCCAACAAACAGGGCGACCGAGCCTGGGGCGTGTTGCAGAAAGCCTTGCAGCAATACCCGGACGATCTGAATCTGCTTTACACCCGCGCGATGCTTGCGGAAAAACGCAATGATCTCGGGCAAATGGAAAAAGACCTGCGCCTGATCATCAAGCGCGATCCAGACAATGCGATGGCGCTGAACGCCCTCGGCTACACCTTGTCCGACCGCACTACCCGTTACGAAGAAGCCAAAGTGCTGATCGAACAGGCGCACCAGATCAATCCGGAAGACCCGGCGGTCCTCGACAGTCTTGGCTGGGTGAATTTCCGCCTCGGCAATCTCGACGAAGCCGAACGTTTGCTGCGCCAGGCGCTGGAGCGCTTCCCCGATCAGGAAGTCGCTGCTCACCTCGGCGAAGTCCTGTGGGCCAACGGCAAACAACGCGAAGCCAAACAGATCTGGGGCAAGTTCCTCAAGGATCAACCCGACAGCCCTACCCTGCGCGGCACCATCAAGCGCTTGACCGGATCAGAGACTCTTTAAGATTATGTTTTTGCGCCACGTTATTGTTTTCAGTTTTATTGCCCTGCTCGCCGGTTGCGCGGGTTTCGGCGCTCGTGAATCCGTCCAGGGCCACGGCAACCCGGCCCAATGGAACGTTTACAAACAGCAGATGACCAGCCTCGACGGCTGGCAAATCAACGGCAAGATCGGCATTCGCGCACCGAAGGATTCGGGCAGCGGCACGTTGTTCTGGCTGCAGCGTCAGGATTACTACGACATTCGACTGTCCGGCCCGCTGGGTCGCGGCGCCGCTCGCCTGACCGGTCGCCCGGGCAAGGTATCGCTGGAAGTCGCCAATCAGGGTCGCTACGAAGCGCCGACCCCGGAAGCCTTGCTCGAAGAGCAACTGGGCTGGAAATTGCCGGTGTCCAACCTGGCCTGGTGGGTTCGCGGGCTCCCGGCGCCGGACACCAAAAGCCGCCTGACGCTGGACACTGACAGCCGCCTGGCCAACCTCGAACAGGATGGCTGGAAAGTCGAATACCTCAGTTACGCCGAGCAAAACGGCTACTGGTTGCCCGAGCGGATCAAACTGCACGGCACCGACCTTGATGTCACGCTGGTGATCAAGGAATGGCAACCACGCAAACTGGGGCAGTGAACATGACTGCTGCGCGTTTGACCTTGCCCTCCCCGGCCAAACTCAACTTGATGCTGCACATTCTCGGGCGCCGTGAAGACGGTTATCACGAGTTGCAGACGATTTTTCAGTTTCTCGATTACGGCGATGAAATCACTTTTGCCGTGCGCGATGACGGCGTGATCCGTTTGCACACTGAATTCGACGGCGTTCCTCACGACAGCAACCTGATCGTGCGCGCCGCGAAACAACTTCAGGCGCAGTCCGCTTGTACGCTCGGCATCGACATCTGGATCGACAAAGTCTTGCCGATGGGTGGCGGGATCGGCGGCGGCAGTTCCAACGCGGCGACCACTTTGCTCGGGCTTAATCACCTGTGGCAACTGGGCTGGGATGAAGATCGCCTGGCCACGCTGGGTTTGACCCTGGGCGCCGACGTGCCGGTTTTCGTCCGTGGGCACGCAGCTTTTGCCGAGGGCGTCGGCGAGAAACTCACCCCCGTAGAGCCCGAAGAACCTTGGTATCTCGTGCTGGTGCCGCAAGTATCTGTAAGTACAGCAGAAATTTTTTCCGATCCGTTGTTGACACGTAACTCTTCTGCCATTAAAGTGCGCCCCGTTCCCAAGGGAAACAGTCGAAATGACTGCTTGCCGGTAGTAGCAAGGCGTTATCCAGAGGTACGTAACGCATTGAATTTGTTAGGTAAATTTACCGAAGCAAAACTTACCGGAACTGGAAGTTGTGTGTTTGGGGGCTTCCCAAGCAAAGCTGAAGCTGATAAAGTCTCGGCCCTTCTGACAGAGACCCTTACAGGGTTTGTAGCAAAGGGAAGCAACATTTCGATGTTGCATCGCAAGCTTCAAAGTCTGCTCTAAAAGAACCGATTACTGGGTAATCGTTGCAACAGATACAGGGGCGTCGCCAAGCGGTAAGGCAGCAGGTTTTGATCCTGCCATGCGTTGGTTCGAATCCAGCCGCCCCTGCCATTTTCCTATACTCATCCAGGTTACCCTCAGCCTTCAGGTACTGCGCGTGTCCAAGATGATGGTCTTTACGGGGAACGCTAACCCCGATCTGGCTCGGCGTGTTGTACGTCAGCTGCATATCCCTCTCGGTGACATCTCTGTCGGCAAGTTTTCCGACGGCGAAATTACTGCCGAGATCAATGAAAACGTCCGCGGTAAAGATGTCTTCATTATTCAGCCGACTTGCGCTCCGACCAACGATAACCTGATGGAACTGGTAGTGATGGCTGACGCCTTCCGCCGCTCCTCGGCTACTCGTATCACTGCTGTTATTCCTTACTTTGGTTATGCCCGTCAGGATCGCCGTCCGCGTTCCGCACGTGTGGCTATCAGCGCGAAAGTCGTCGCTGACATGCTTACCGTAGTCGGCATCGATCGTGTGCTCACGGTTGATTTGCATGCTGACCAAATCCAGGGTTTCTTCGATATTCCGGTAGATAACATCTACGGCTCCCCGGTATTGGTGGATGACATTGAAGATCAGCGCTTCGAAAACCTGATGATCGTCTCTCCGGACATTGGTGGCGTCGTGCGTGCACGTGCCGTTGCCAAATCCCTGGGCGTGGATCTCGGGATCATCGACAAACGCCGTGAGAAAGCCAATCACTCTGAAGTGATGCATATCATCGGTGATGTCGAAGGGCGTACCTGTATTCTGGTCGATGACATGGTCGATACCGCCGGCACTCTGTGCCACGCGGCCAAGGCCCTGAAAGAGCATGGCGCTGCCAAGGTTTTCGCTTACTGCACGCACCCTGTGCTGTCCGGTCGGGCGATCGAAAACATCGAAAATTCCATGCTGGACGAACTGGTGGTGACTAACACCATCCCGTTGTCCGCTGCTGCTCAAGCCTGCTCGCGTATCCGTCAACTGGATATCGCGCCGGTAGTTGCCGAGGCGGTTCGCCGCATCAGCAATGAAGAATCGATCAGCGCGATGTTCCGTTAAGGGCCCTGCCCTTCTCGAATGTCTCGTTGACGAAAAGCGCCCCGCCCCGGCATTCCTGTCGGGGCGGGGCTTTTTTGCCCATATCGCCTTTAGCGCTGGTCGCAACCGCTGGGGCGAATGTGGTTATTTTGGAGATACAACATGAACGATTTTACTCTGAATGCTGAAGTGCGTTCCGACCTGGGGAAAGGTGCGAGCCGCCGCCTGCGTCGTCTCGCAAGCCTGGTACCTGCTGTAGTTTACGGTGGCGAAAAAGCCCCTGAATCCATCAGCATGCTGGCTAAAGAAGTTGCCAAACTGCTCGAAAACGACGCGGCTTACAGCCACATCATCGAGCTGAACATCGGCGGCAAAAAGCAGAACGTCATCATCAAGGCTCTGCAGCGTCACCCGGCTAAAGGCCACGTACTGCACGCTGACTTCGTACGCGTTGTAGCTGGTCAGAAGCTGACCGCTATCGTGCCTGTACACTTCATCGGCGAAGAAGCTCCGATCAAGAAAGGCGGCGAAGTTTCGCACGTGACTTCGGAAATCGAAGTTAGCTGCCTGCCGAAGGACCTGCCTGAGTTCATCGAAGTCGACCTGTCCAAGGCCGAAATCGGCGACATCATCCACATGTCCGACCTCAAAGCCCCTAAAGGCGTTGAGTTTGTTGCTCTGGCACACGGTGACGACAAGGCAGTAGCCAACGTTCACGCTCCACGTGTTGCTCCAGAAGAAGACGAAGCAGCAGAAGAAGGCGCAGCAGAGTAATTTCACTCTGTTCGCCGGAGTGACCGGTAACATCGCGGACTAGTACGTAGCGAGAAAGCGGGCGAAAACGCGGAGTTTACATAATGGTAAATGAGCACTTGTCGTCCACTTTCGCCGCACTCCCTGATTGCGGCGATGTTATCCACCACTCCAAGGAAGGGCCCCTATCGTGACTGCCATAAAACTGATCGTTGGCCTGGGAAATCCAGGCGCTGAATACGAACAGACCCGGCATAACGCAGGGGCCCTTTTTGTTGAGCGCATCGCGAACGCGCAAGGCGTAAACCTTGTGGCGGATCGTAAATATTTCGGCCTGACCGGGCGCTACTCGCATCAGGGTCAGGATGTTCGTCTGCTGATTCCCACCACGTACATGAACCGCAGCGGCCAGGCCGTCGCGGCACTCGCTAATTTCTTCCGCATTACGCCTGAAGAAATCCTCGTGGCGCATGACGAACTCGACTTGCCTCCGGGCGTTGCCAAGCTCAAACAGGGCGGCGGCCATGGCGGTCACAACGGGTTGCGCGACATCATTGCGCAACTGGGCAATCAGAATACCTTTCACCGCTTGCGGCTTGGCATTGGCCACCCGGGCGTTGCCAGTATGGTTTCAAATTTCGTCCTGGGTCGAGCGCCACGCGCCGAACAGGAAAAACTCGATGCCAGCATCGACTTTGCCCTCGGCGTGCTGCCGGATATCCTCGCCGGGGAATGGAACCGCGCGATGAAAAACCTGCACAGCCAGAAGGCCTGACTCTAATCCGAGGGGATACACCATGGGATTCAATTGCGGCATCGTCGGCCTGCCTAACGTCGGCAAGTCCACTCTGTTCAACGCCCTGACCAAATCCGGGATCGCGGCCGAGAACTTCCCCTTCTGCACCATCGAGCCGAACACCGGGATCGTGCCGATGCCGGATGCGCGTCTGGAAGCTTTGGCAGCCATCGTCAATCCAAAGCGCATCCTGCCGACCACCATGGAATTCGTCGACATCGCCGGCCTCGTTGCTGGCGCCTCGAAAGGTGAAGGCCTGGGCAACAAGTTCCTCGCCAACATCCGCGAAACCGATGCCATCGCCCACGTGGTCCGCTGCTTCGAAGACGAGAACGTGATTCACGTCTCCAACAGCGTCGACCCGAAACGCGACATCGAAATCATCGACCTGGAATTGATCTTCGCCGACCTCGACAGCTGCGAGAAGCAACTGCAGAAAGTCGCGCGCAACGCCAAGGGTGGTGACAAGGACGCCGTAGTCCAGAAAGCCCTGCTCGAGCAACTGATCGCGCACTTCACCCTCGGCAAACCAGCGCGCACGCTGATGAAAACCATGGGCGCCGACGACAAAGCGGTGATTCGCGGTTTCCACCTGCTGACCACCAAGCCGGTCATGTACATCGCCAACGTCGCTGAAGACGGTTTCGAGAACAACCCGCTGCTGGACATCGTCAAAGCCATCGCCGAAGAAGAAGGCGCCATGGTGGTTCCGGTCTGCAACAAGATCGAAGCCGAAATCGCCGAACTGGAAGACGGCGAAGAGAAAGACATGTTCCTCGAAGCCCTGGGCCTCGAAGAACCTGGCCTGAACCGCGTGATCCGCGCCGGCTACGAGATGCTGCACTTGCAGACCTACTTCACCGCCGGCGTCGAAGAAGTCCGCGCCTGGACCGTCCGCGTCGGTGCCACCGCACCACAAGCCGCTGGCGTGATCCACACCGACTTCGAAAAAGGCTTCATCCGCGCTGAAGTCATCGCCTACGACGACTTCATCCAGTACAAGGGCGAAGCCGGTGCCAAAGAAGCAGGCAAATGGCGTCTGGAAGGCAAGGATTACATCGTCAAGGACGGCGACGTGATGCACTTCCGCTTCAACGTTTAAAGCAGGACGTGGTTTTCCACGAATCGCGATAAACCAAAAAAATCCCCGTGATCATTAATTGATACGGGGATTTTTTATGGGCGCAGATAAGTGCCGTCAAGCAGCCGCAATGAAGAGCCTTAAGCCATGCGCTTCACATCGAGACGGCCGCACGGCGGGCCGCTTAGTTGCTCACCGGTTTCCAGACTGAACACCGAGAAGTGCAACGGGCAGGTAATGCTTTTGCGCTGCTCATTGATCGTGCCGTGGACTAACCAGCCATCCCGGTGCGGACAGGCGTGCGGCACTTGGTATTGCTGATTGTCGACGGTGACGGTGAAAGTGCCGGAATGATCAAATTCAGAAGGCTCGTTCAATCATTCGCTCCTTATCGAAGTGCTTTTGACGTTGCGCCTTTGCCACGGCGGCATCAAATGCAGCGTTAGTGATATCGCGCCCCATACAAATGCCGTTCCAGGCTTTTACCGGATCCAGATCACCGGTGACGTCCATCGCTTTGAGCAAGCGCTGGCCTTCTATCGCGTGGAATACATCGATGTGTACGTGCTCCGAATAATAGGTGTGCGCCTTGATCTGCAATCGCTCGCAAATCGCGGTGTAACACTCGAAGAAGAACGGCACGACCGTCTCGAAGTACGTAATCACCCCGGCGAAGTACGACGGATCATCGGCGCGCATCGCCAACCAGCAAAACATGTTGGGAAACGAGTAACCCGCCGAGGAGTTGGCGTCGATGTAAAACTCCAGGTCGACCGGCATTTCCAGTTCTTTGAGCAAGTCGACATACAGCGTGGTGTGCGAGCGCTTGAGATTGCCGGAGCCGAACTCGTCGATCATCATCCGCAACACCGGCATTTGCGCCGCCAGGCTAAGTCGGGGCATCAAGTGATAAAACACCTGCGCCTCGGTCAGTCCGTCCAGGGCAAACTCCTGAACGAGAATCTTGAACTCGTCCCGCGTCATCTGCTCAGCCACATACACTGCGCTCGGCGGAACTTCGCTGCGATCTTCTTCAACCAGCGCGGCCAGGCGCTGACGTAATCCGGCAAGATCGGTTGGTGCATCCGCCGTGCGCGTCTTTTCGATAGTGGAATAGATCCAGTCATGTTCGAACGCAGCAATCCGGCTATTCAGCGGTTCAAGTTTCTTGATGCAGGCGCGATTGGCCAGGAACAGTTCTTTCTGCAGATCGCTCATTATGCCGACCCCTTTTCTGCGAACACTTTGTCTGTGCTGATCACACCTCGGGCCTTGAGTTCTTTCTTGACTTGGGCGTACCAGTCATCGGCGCCCAAGTCGAAATAGCCATTGAGTGTCTCGATCATTTCGCCCACCGACTGTTGCCGCGCACTGATCGCCAACCGGCACAGCGCCGGCTCCAGATTGGCCAACGAAACAACATTGCCGTCAGACTCCAAATCCCGCGCCAGGAGCATTTCCCAACCAATGAAGTAATCCAGACCTTCAGCGCGCAGCCGCTCGATTTCTCTTTGCGTGCGCGGCTCGGAAGGCGAATCCTTGATCCCGATCACCCGTGGCAGTTCGCCAATGGCAAGTAAGGTCTCGAAGGTTTTTTCATTACCGGACAGCGCCGACTCGTTATAGATGTAGAGGTCGAGCGAAGTCGAATCATGAACTTCACGATAGTGCTCGATGATCTGCTCTTGGGTGGTGCCCGGCGCAAACGGCGAGGTAAACATGATGGCGTGCGCCCCCGCCTCTTGCGCCAACAGTGCGTATTCAAGAACTTCGGCGGTAGTGGCGCGCTCGATCCCGGCGATCACCGTTTTGTCCTGGGCATGCGCCAGCGTAAGTTCGAGCATGCGCAACCAGTCCCGCCGCTCCAGTCGCCAGCCTTCACCGGAAGTCAGGCACGGAATGTAGCCGTCCACGTACGGATGTGAACACTGCAACAACTGGCGCACGCTCGACTCACAGATGCGCGAGTGCTCATCGAGTGGTGTGATAAGCGGAACGAAAATACTCTTAGCTGACATTTCGGAAGTCCTCTTGCTCGATCAGCATGTCCCGAGATTGCTCGAAGAGTGCCTGCAACGAGGGTGGGAATGCCGCGCCGGAAGTCCATTGCGGGAAAGACTGCAGGAATGGCTTCAGCGCAGTCAGTTGATGCAACGCCTGGTCGTGGGTATACAGCGGCTGGCGATGTTCGACGACTTGCGCGGCGAGCAGTTTTTGCTCGACGTTCAAATGCGCCCAATCCGCTTCCAGGCAGGCGCGGCGCAGCACCTTATTGCAGTAACCCTGACGCTGGATGTTCATTTCCGTGTGCAGAACATCCATGAACGGGTAATACAGATCCTGCAACTCGCGGCTCTTTTTCCAGATGATCGCGTCACAGATACCAATCTGGCCGAAGCTCATCAGCGCCTGGCGTTGGTAAAACTGCTTGAAGAAACCCAGTGATTTCGCATGAATGTCTGGATCACTGTGATGCATGCCCATGAAAACCGTGGCATCGATAATCGGCACACTGGCCTCACTCATGATAATTCTCCAGCGCCACGGCAATGGTCTCGACTGCCAACTTGAACTCTTCGGGTTTGCGCGCCAGCGCCAGGCGAATGTACTTCTGCCCGGTCTGCGGTTTGCTCCAGAAGAAGTACTTGCCGGGCAGGACGTAGACGTCGTAGTTCATCAGATAGGCTTGCAGATCGTCGGCCGATACACCGTCACGCAGGATTTCAAACCACGCCACGCTGGTCTCGATCATGGGCGTCAGGTACTTGAGAAAGTTGCCGTGCAGGTGCTTTTGCGCAGCCTCGCGATTGATATCGAGGACCGAGCGCACAGACTCGAAGTCGTCGTCGCTGCTGTCGTTGATGTACTGCGTCACGACATTGAGGATGAACGGCGACACATTCAGCAGGACGCTGGTGACGATGCTGTAAATGTCCGCATTAAGCGCGCGGCTGGACATGATCGTGGCGCACTTGGTGTCTTGCAGCGGCCAGGTTTTACCGGTGTCTTCCATGATGATGTATTGGGTGCCGATCTCATCGAGAATGGCATACGCGTCAATGCGGTTACCGCCCGCAGTCTTGATGAACGCGGCAAAGCAGAAATCCAGAATCAGCAACTTGCCATGGTCCCGGCAGTAACGCGCCACTTCCATGAACGTCTGCGCGCCATTGGCGAACATGCTCGAACCGGTCGGGTTGTTGGGATCAACGAGGAATATCGCATCGACCTTGGCCGCCGCCGTTTGCAGGTTGGCATAGACATCGCGGGGTGACTGAAAGAGCGATTCGTCCAGTGGCGACAACGGCACTTCCATGTGCTTGAGCAAGTCATGCAGGTTATCGAAACACGGTTCGATCAGGCCGACGCTCATGTCGCGCTTGCGCAGGTAAGTCGCGGTGATGTGCATGGCCACCGACGCGGCGTACACCAGGTAAATCTCGTCATGGCGCTTGAGCGCATGTTCCTGGCCGTGAAAGGTAAAGAAGGCCTTGATGAATTCCTGTTCGCTCTTGTACTGAGTCTGCCCCTGAGCGCGATACCACAACTCAGGCAGGCTATCGACGATCTTTTGTTGGGTGAGGCTCTGATCCTGGTGCGTATGGGCATCTGCAAGATTGAACCGGGTCTTCAAGGCAGATATTTCGTGTTGCGTGATGTCTTCTTTGGTTTTCAGACGCGTGCTCACGACACTCATATTGTTATTCCTGTAAGAGTTGAATGACCAGCCGTTGGATATCGCCCGCCTATACTTGACGCTGCCAATACAACCGACAACTGTACCTTGGTGCGAATCAACAACGATTGAGCATTTAACCGAGCAACTGACCAATGAACCTTGGTAACTGTATCTAGGTACAGTTGATTTTCCCGGCACTTCACTTCATCCTCCCCGCGCGCGGGATAAAAATCGCGACCGCCTTTTCTTCCAGGGATGGACAATAACAATTATGAATAAAGTAAGTTTTTATAACGTCGAGCACTCGCAAGCTTCCCCGGAGTTATTGGGAAACTTGTATGGATTAAGAAAAGAAGTATTCGCCGACCGGCTTAACTGGCGAGTCAATATTTGCGGCGGGCATGAAGTCGATGAATACGATAATGCGCATTCGACTTATCTTGTCGGCACCTGCTCAGGCGTTTCACTCGCCAGCCTGCGCCTGATCAACACCGTTTACCCGTATATGGTCGAAGGCCCGTTCCGCAGTTTCTTCGGGCACAACTTGCCGAAGAATTGCCGGATCGCCGAGTCCAGCCGATTTTTCGTCGACAAGACGCGCTCCCGTGCATTGGGACTGGGGCAACTGGGCCTGACTGAAATGCTCTTGCTGGCGATGCACACCTACGCCGCCCGCGCCGGTCTGGAATCGATCATCACGGTGGTCAGTCAGGCCATGTCGCGCATCGTGCGCAAGGCCGGCTGGCACTACGAAATTCTCGACAGCGGCGAAGCCTCGCCAGGTGAGAAGGTGCTGCTGCTGAATATGCCGGTTTCGCGCGAAAACGATCAGCGCCTCGTCGAGGCGATCGAGGCGAAGAACGGCCAGCCGCTGAGCGCGGTGGTGGACATCAATTGCCAGCCAGCGGCGCCCAGGTAAGCGGCCTGCCGGTCAGACCAGGCCCAGGCTGACGGCCTTGTAGACTGCCTGCTTGGCGTTGCGCACCTGAAGTTTGTGAACCACGTTGGACATGTGAAACTTCACGGTGCGCACGGAAATCGCGTGCATCGCTGCGATCTCTCGATAAGCCTTGCCCATCACCACCCACTTGAGTACGCCCATTTCGCGGTCCGACAGGCTGGTATCCGCCGACGCGGGAAACAGCTCGTTCGGCGCAAAAGTGGCGGTCAGGCTGTTGTGAAACTGGATCAGGGTCATCTGGATTTCTGCCGCGCGCTGCTTCATGACTTGCTCGAAATCGACGCGGCGCTCGGTGTTGCAAATGCTCAGCGCGGCGAACAACCCGTTGGAGTCATGCAGGTTGAAGGTGTAGCCCATCGAGATCTGGTACTTCTGCGACAAGGCGAATACATCATCGCTCTGGGCTGACTCCTTGGCCTCGAGCGCTTCTCGCCAGGAGAACGGCGCCACGCATTTCAGCCCGTGATTGATCACCGGGTCGATCAAATGATAGTTGGCAGCTCTATAAGCCCTGAGCCAACGCTCAGGGTAGTTGGAAATGATTCGCGGTTTGACGTCCAGGCCTTTATGCGTAACAAAATACGCATAGTGACAACCATTGAGAGACTGCAAGTGCTTTTCAAAGGCACAACGCAATTGGTAATCCGGCTCAGACTCGTGCTTGGCCATAACGTCGCAATTTAATAATCGAGTACTCATCAGAAATCCTGTTTTCTTATAGTATTCAGATTCTTGAATCCCCGTTTGGCATCGATTATGTTTCGATATCCAACCCAAGAGTCCTTCTTGTAGTAAAGATAAATGATCACTACCTAATTGCGTTCAAGCGGGATCGCCGCAATAGCATGGTTGCACACTGAACGTATTAACTTCGGGCTGATCATTAATCGAATAAAAGCATACGCTAATTGATTGTGTAAATACTTCAAATAACAGAGCCGCCCTTTCCCGACGGGATAACGCGGCTCTCGGACATCAGGCTCGTGTTGAATGTAGGACGTTAACTTGCGCGCGTTTCCCGCGAGTCAGCCAGCCCGGCCTGCACGGCCGGTCGCGACTCGATGGCCTGCAACCAGCGGTTGACGTGGCTGAACGATGAGATATCCAGCGCGAGCTCTTCGTGGGTGCGCAACCAGGGAAACGCTGCGATGTCGGCAATCGAATAGTTGTCCGAGGCCAGATAGGTGCTTTTCGCCAATTGCTTGTCGACCACGCCATAGATGCGCAACGCCTCGTTGCGATAGCGCGTGATCGCCTGCTCATTCGCCGATGTAGTGCCGTGTAAAAACCACCACAACTGGCCCAGCATCGGGCCAATGGCGCCGACCTGAAAGTACAGCCATTGCTGCACGACAAGCTGCTCTGCGGCGGATTTTGGCTGCAGGCAATCGAACTTCTGCGACAGATAACCGAGGATGGCCGCCGATTCAAAAACCGACACTCCGGCTTCATGATCAACGATTGCCGGGATTTTGCCGTTCGGGTTGATCTGCAGGTATTCCGGCGAATGCTGGCGCCCTTCGGACAGATTGAATTTCACCTGTTCGCAGTCGATGCCGGCCTCTTTGAGGAAAATACTGATCTTCTGCCCATTGGGCGTATCGGCGGTGTAGAGCGTGAGTGGGTAAGACGTATTCATCGGACAAAACTCCGTTTGGCGGCGTTGAATGTCATTGCATTTGCAATCATATTGAGGCGTGCAGTATGGTGCAAGGACGACGGAACGCACGGAGCGAGTTGAAATATGATCGGTTTTTCCAGCTTCAACACCACCCGCGAGACCGGCCTGGCAGCCCAGGCCTGCATCGAAAAAATCCAGGCCCTCGCCGATCAATCCCACGCGCAATGCGCTTCGCCGCTCTACACCATGATCGATATCGCTGACCGTCTGGAACGCGATCCGCAGACTTCAAAGAACGTCTGGGTGGTCCGATCCAACCAGCCACCGGGCGTCGAAAGCAGCCCTGACCAGACCCATACCCACACCCGCATCAGCGCCTGGCCGCTGCGCTTCAGCCCACAAGCCTGCGCCAGCGAAAAACCCTTGTTGTACCTGACCAGCTCGGCGACGTCGGCCGAACTGTGCGCGTTATCGAGCGAAGCGGCGCAACGCGGGATTGTCTGCAATGACATCGAAACACTGTCCAGCGCCTGGCCCAAAGGCGCGCACCCGTGGGTGCCGCTGTGGCTCGCGGCCAACCCGCAATGTCTGCCGTTCGACCCGGCCAGCGGCGCCGAAGCCCGGGCGATTGCGATTGCCGCGTTGCAGAGTCTGTATGTCGAGGGCAGCGACGGGTTTTATTACATGGCGCTGCACGATGAGCCCAACGATTTCACCGGGCCGATGAGCAACCACAGCGCACACCAGGCCTTCAAAGGCATGTACAAAATCAGCGAAACCGTGGGCAACGCCGAGCAGCCGAAAGTGCGCCTGCTTGGCGCCGGACTGGCCTTGCGTTCAGTGATTTCTGCCGCGCAGATGCTGCGCGAGGATTGGGGCGTGGCCAGCGAATTGTGGAGTTGCCCCAGCTACACGCGCCTGGCGCGGGATGCCGATAGCGCGCAACGCTGGAGTCGCGTGCATCCGGACGTGCCCCGGCGCTCTTCGCATCTGCGCGAATGCCTGAACGCCGGGAATTCCCCAGTGATTGCGGTGACCGGTTATGCGCAGCACGTGGTCGATCAGATCGGCGCGCACATTAACGCGCGTTTCGTTGCACTCGGCGCCGACTCGACCGCCTCAATGCCAGCCGAACCGACCCCGGGCCAGACCGTGGATAAACGCTGGATTGTCACCCTGGCCCTGCGCGCCCTGGCCGAGGACGACAAAGTCCCGCAGGTGTATGTCGAGCAAGCAATGCAGCGTTATCAATTGCAATGAACCCAGCGCTTACGCCGGTTTGGAACTGTTGCGCGCGGCCGTCGCTGCGCGCTCCAGCGCATCACTGAAAAAGCGTTGTTGCTGTTCATCGAATTGCGCCAGAAACAACTCATCGACCGCGCCTTCGTAGATCAGCCACATCTTCTTGCGCAGCACTTTGCCGCTTTCGGTGATCGCGGCATACGCGCCACGCCCGTCGTCGCTGGCACGGCTGCGCTCGACCAGGCCTTCGGCCTCCAGACGATCGATCAGACGAGTGAGGTTGTAGCGTTCGATGGCCATGACATCGGCCAGCTCATTCATGCGGCGCGTGCCATTGGGACCGCTTTCCAGCCCCCACAGCGCGTCGTACCAAGCGTAGGCCGGGAGCCCGGCGGCGGCCAGACGACGTTCGATTTCGCGGATCAGACAGCGATGCGCCCTGACGAATCTGAACCAGGTATCCGGCTCGCTTGAAGACATGCTGCACCCTTCCAATGAAATCGATTTAGTTGCAATTGTAACGCGCAGCACGATAAATTCCGCAACTGGTTGCAATTGCAACTACACGCATTCCAAGGGATTGGCGCCTGACAATCCCCTTCGCCAGGTACCGATAAACCGGTGCTGCCGCTGCACTTTCAAGGAGACGACGATGGCACAACAATCAATGTTTCGCGACGAGGATCCACAAGAAACTCGCGAATGGCTCGAATCCATCGAATCGGTTCTGAGCGTCGAAGGCCGCCCTCGAGCCCATTACCTGATCGACCAGTTGTTGGACTTCGATGTCGCCCAACACGGCGATTTCTACGGGCGCGTGACCACGCCCTACGTCAACACCGTGGCAGTGGACCGCCAGCAACCCTACCCCGGCGATCTGGCAGTGGAACGGCGCATCAACGCCTACATCCGTTGGAATGCGCTGGCCATGGTGCTGCGCGCCGGCAAGCATTCGAACGTCGGCGGGCACATCGCCTCCTACGCCTCGGCTGCGGTCCTGTATGACGTCGGTTTCGAACACTTTTTCCGTGGCCGTACCGAGCAGTTCGGCGGCGACATGGTGTACATCCAGGGCCACTCCTCGCCGGGCATCTATGGCCGCGCCTACCTCGAAGGGCGTCTGAGCGAAGAACAACTGGACAACTTCCGCCGCGAGACCGACCGCGATGGTGTGTCGTCCTACCCGCACCCACGGCTGATGCCGGACTTCTGGCAATTCCCCACTGTGTCCATGGGCCTGGGGCCAATCACCGCCGCGTACCAGGCGCGCTTCATGCGCTACCTCGAAGACCGAGGCTTGAAGGAACATCAGGGACGCAAAGTCTGGGCGTTCCTCGGCGATGGCGAGATGGATCAACCGGAATCACTGGCGGCGATTTCCCTTGCCGGCCGCGAGAAACTCGACAACATCATCTTCGTCGTCAACTGCAACTTGCAGCGCCTCGACGGCCCGGTGCGCGGCAACGCCAAAGTCATTCAGGAATTCGAAAGCCTGTACCGCGCGGCTGGCTGGAACGTGATCAAAGTCATCTGGGGCGGTGGCTGGGATGCTTTGCTGGAGAAGGACAAAAGCGGCTTGCTGCGCCAACGCATGATGGAATGCGTGGACGGCGAATATCAGAACTACAAATCGCAGAACGGCGCTTACGTTCGCGAACACTTCTTCGGCAAATACCCCGAACTGCTGGAGCTGGTCAGCGACCTTACCGACGACGAAATCTGGAAGCTCTCGCGCGGCGGTCACGACCCGGAAAAAGTCTACAACGCCTACGCCGCCGCCATGCGCCACACCGGCGGGCCGAGCGTCATCCTCGCGAAAACCGTCAAAGGTTTCGGTATGGGTGAAGCGGGCGAAGGACAGAACATCAATCACCAATTGAAGAAGATGGGTGAAGACGCGATCCGTGCCTTCCGCGACCGTTTCTCGCTGGAAATCACTGACGATCAATTGGCCGACATGCCTTACCTCAAGCCCGCCGAGGACAGCGTCGAAGCGCGTTATCTGCAAGCCCGGCGCGCACAATTGGGCGGTTACATTCCTGCTCGGGTGAGTGTTTCCGAGCCGCTGCAGATCCCGCCGTTGTCGGTCATGGACACGCAACTCAAAGGCACCGGCACCCGCGAAATTTCCACCACCATGGCGTTCGTGCGCATCCTCGGCACGCTGCTCAAGGACCCGAATATCGGCAAGGTGATCGTGCCGATTGTGCCGGATGAATCGCGTACTTTCGGCATGGAAAGCCTGTTCCGCCAGATCGGCATTCATTCCCACGTCGGCCAACTGTATACGCCGCAGGATGCTGGCCAACTGAGCTACTACAAAGAGGCCCGTGACGGCCAGATCATGCAGGAAGGCCTCAACGAATCCGGGGCGGTTTCTTCGTGGATCGCCGCCAGCACGTCGTACAGCAACCACGGCGTGACGATGGTGCCGTTCTACATTTTCTATTCGATGTTCGGTTTCCAGCGCATCGGCGATCTCGCCTGGGCCGCTGGCGATGCGCGCGCCAGAGGCTTTTTGCTCGGCGCAACGTCCGGCCGCACCACGCTGATGGGCGAAGGCCTGCAACACGACGATGGCCACAGCCACGTGTTGTCATCGACCGTGCCGTGCTGCGTTTCCTACGATCCGACCTACGCCTACGAATTGGCCGTGATCATCCAGGACGGCATGCGCCGCATGTATGTCGACAACGAAGACATCTATTACTACATCACCCTGCTCAACGAAAACTACGCCCACCCGAACATGCCCGAAGGTGCCGAGGAAGGCATTCTCAAAGGCATGTATACGCTCTCGGCCAGCGCGTCGCCGAGCGAAGGCAAGCATGTGCAGTTGATGGGTTGCGGTTCGATCCTGCTCGAAGTCAACGCCGCCGCACAGTTGCTGGAAGCCGACTTCGGCGTCACCAGCGACGTGTGGAGCGTCACCAGCCTGACCGAATTGCGCCGCGAAGGTCAGGATGTCGAGCGCTGGAATCTGCTGCACCCGGCAGACACGCAACGTGTCAGCTACGTCGAAAGCTGCCTGCAGGACAAGCAAGGGCCGGTGGTGGTGGCGACGGATTACATGAAGATCTTCGCCGATCAGATCCGCCCATTCGTGCCAAAACGGCGCTTCGTCGCATTGGGCACCGATGGTTTCGGCCAGTCGGACACGCGCGAATCGTTGCGTAAATTCTTCGAAGTTGATCGCCACTTCATCGCGGTCGCCGCGTTGAAAGCGTTGGCCGACGAAGGCACCTTGCCAAGGGAAAAAGTCGCCGAGGCGATTGCGCTGTATGGCATCGATCCGGAGAAGCAAAACCCCGCGAAGGTTTGACGGCGTTCACCCGTGCAAGAAAAAGCCGCGCTTGATGCGCGGCTTTTTTGTGTCATTTGATTGGCCACAAGTCGCGAGACAGGCGCGGCCTCAAAGTTCTATGCAGATGCTCTCGCTCGTCGGGTAAGAGCAACACGTGAGAATAAAACCGCTCTCCCGTTCTCTGGGTGTCAGGGCGAAATCACCGTCACTTCGAACAGTGCCCTCCCGCAGCTTGACCCTGCAACTGCCGGCCGGCCTGAAGAAAAGATTCGCGATTCACTAATGAACTTCGCTTGCGTCAGAAAGATCCTGAGTTCGAACCATGGACTCGACAGTGCAATCGCCAACAGTTCATCCAGATAGTACGCGTAACCCGAAGGTCCTGACCGAAGCCGTATCCTGGGTAACATTCTCACAGCGTAGAAAACTTCTATTGTGCATTTGAGATCAACTGTAGATAGATTTTATTGCCATGCCAATGCAGGCCACGACCACTAACGGCTTGACGAGTTTGACGCCGTTTTTATGTACCAGGTGCGAGCCCAGATAAACACCGATGACCTCGCCCAGAGACATTGCCAAACCCGCGGCCCAGACCATCTTCCCCAAGGCAATAAAAATCATCAGCGAAATGGCATTACTGAAAAGATTCAATACCCTCGAATAAGCGACGGCCTGTGTCATCGCCATACCGCCCAGTGACACCAGGGCCATCAAGTAAAACGTTCCGGCTCCGGGACCAAAGAAGCCGTCGTATATGCCAATACAGGGTATGACAGAGGCCCCCAACATGCTGATCGGCATTATCGCTTTGCCGCCAACATCACTGACACTCGGCGAAAATGCGAAATAGAACGCCATGCCGACCAACATGATGGGGAGCGCTGTCTCCATAAAACCGTTGCCCACGAAATTAACGATCAACGTACCGAACGCCCCGCCGATGACGGAGCCAATAGTCATCTTGCGCAAGACCGTCCATTCGATAATATTTTTATTCAAGTAATAGTGGGTAGAGGCAAGCCCACCCAATGTTCCTTGAAGTTTATTGGCCGCAATAGCCTGGGCAGGGCTGAAACCGGCAAGCAATAGCACAGGAACCGATATCAGCCCTCCGCCACCACAGATCGAATCGATAAAACCGGCGGCGGTAGCGCCGACGATAAGAAACAGAACGATATAGGGAGAGATCCCGACGATCTCTTGAAAATGCAGGATATCCATCAGCCGCTCAACCCGATCCGGTCAATCAACGACTCGACAGAGCTGGTATAGATGTTGATGCCTGCCATCGACTTGGTATCGTCCAGCAGAAGCCAATTTTTGCGAGCAAGCCCCGCAGCTGACGAGCCGCTGGCCGTGCTTCTGCGCAGGTGCCAGCCTGTGCTCTGCCCTTTTAGTAACGCCAATGTCTTGGCCATATCCGTCCTTAGAAGTCACCTTGGAATGTGTCACCGGTGCGGCGCCCACCAGATGGGTGACAATTGACACCGCAGCACGCATGACACTTAAAACTATATATGACAAATTGTGTCATTGGCAATCAAAAAGAACCTTCTACAATCTAATTCATGACTCTAATTGATTGAAAACACTAGAAAAAAACGCAGGAGCTGCGTCGCGCAGCCCTGCCAATATCATTGAAGCCTGGCGATGCATCAGGCCTTTTTGGTACGCGGCAGGAAGATCGCCAGCACCCCGAACAGCGGCAGGAACGAGCACAGGAAGTACACGTATTCGATCCCGTGAACATCCGCCAGGTGCCCCAGCAACGCCGCGCCAATCCCGCCGAAACCAAACATCAAACCGAAGAATACCCCGGCGATCATTCCGACATTGCCCGGCACCAATTCCTGCGCGTACACCACAATCGCCGAGAACGCCGAGGCGAGGATGAAGCCAATGACCACGCTGAGGATGCTGGTCCAGAACAGATCGACGTGCGGCAGAATCAGCGTGAACGGCGCAACGCCGAGAATCGAAAACCAGATCACCGCTTTACGCCCGATCTTGTCGCCAATCGGCCCGCCGAAGAACGTCCCCGCCGCCACCGCGCCCAAAAACAGAAACAGGTGCAGTTGCGAACTGGCCACCGACAGGTCGAATTTCTCGATCAGGTAAAAGGTGAAATAACTGGTGAAACTCGCCATGTAGAAATACTTGGAGAACACCAGCAAACCGAGCACCACCAACGCGCTGATCACCCGATTTTTCGACAAGCCGTGCGTTGCAGCCTGGCCCTGTTTGAGCTTGAACAGGTTCAGGTGATTGGCGTACCAGCGGCTGATGCGATAGAGCACAAACAGCGCAAACACCGCGAACAGTCCGAACCACGCCACATGGCCCTGGCCGAACGGAATAATGATCGCCGCCGCCAGCAAAGGACCAAACGCCGAACCGGCATTGCCGCCGACCTGAAACGTCGATTGCGCCAAACCGTAGCGGCCGCCCGAAGCCAGTCGCGCCACGCGGGAGGCTTCCGGGTGAAAGGTCGACGAACCAATGCCGATCAGCCCCGCCGCCAGCAGAATCATCGGGAAACTGCCGACCACCGACATCATCAAAATACCTATCAGCGTGCACACCGTACCGGCCGGCAGCAGCCACGGTTTCGGATGTCGATCAGTGTGATAACCGACCCACGGCTGCAGCAGCGACGCTGTCAGCTGGAACGTCAGGGTGATCAAACCGACCTGGGTAAAGGTCAGGCCATAGTTGGCTTTGAGCATCGGGTAAATCGATGGCAGCACTGACTGAATCAGGTCGTTGATCAAATGCGCCAGCGCCACCGCGCCGATGATGCGCATGACCAGCGGGCTGCTTTGCGGTGTCGCAGGTGCCGGCGTAGCACCGGCTTGGACGTTGGTGAGAGCCATGAGAGTTTCCATACAGCAGATGGGTGCACGCGGGCAGGTTCGCCAATGTGCCATTTTTAAGTGCAGCAGCGCCATCCCCTTAGCGAGCTAACGACTTGCACTTTCGTCGATCAGCGGGTGATAGCGCAACGCCATGGTCTGAATCTTGCCTTGCTTCTCCGCTTCAACGCGGCCGCCTTACAAAGGCAGTCGAGAATGGGAAGTTTCGCTACAGAGCCGGCCTACAGAGCTGGCGAGGGTGAACTTTCGAGGCCTTTTAAAAGGGCACAAGTCGCGGTCGCAACGACCTCGGCGCACGCCAATGGTGCGTGGTGCTCACAGGAGTCATGGGGCATGCAGGCTTTTTTATCACCGGGGATCGGGCTGCTGGGGCGTTTTGGCTTCGCGCGCAAATTTCAGTTGCTGTTTCTGCTGTTCATCCTGCCGCTGGCCGGCAGCTTGTGGATGATCGGCCTGGATTATCGGGACAAACTGCAGCTTATTTCCGGCGAACGTGCTGGCGTTCGGCAACTGCTTGCGCTGGATGCGCTGGACAACCTGCTCGCCGCGCAACGTGATCGCGCCGCTCGTTGGCGCGCCACCGAAACCAATCGTCAGCCAACCCCGGCGACCATCGCCGCGATGGGCGCGTTCGATGCAGTGCAGCCTGCCGTCGCCCAAGCCACCACCGACCTGGGCAACGCGCTGAATAATGAAGGCGCCGAAGCGCAAACGCTGGCGCGTTTTCAAGCCCTGCAAACCGCGCTGAATGGCCTCGACTCGAAAAGCCTCAGCAGCGTCGGCTGGTGGCCGGACGGTTACGATCGTTTCACTAATGCCCTGAGCGCCCTGCAAGCGTTGCGCGAACAGATCGCCCTGGACAATCGCCTGACGCTGGCGCCGTGGCTGGAAACCTATTTGCTCACGCAGATCTCGACCCAGCATGCGCCGGACCTGATTGAACGCGTCGGCCGCCTCGCCGCCGTCGGCCAGGCGTCGGTGGTGTCGGGGCAATTCACTTTGCAAAGCCGTCTGCAATTGCGCGATTTGCGTGGCCGCATCGGTGACGCCCGCGAGCAACTGGTGAAAACTGCTGGCCTGCTCGAAGCGCGATTGCCGAGCGCGCTGCAAACCTGGGCCGGGCAATATCACGACAGCCTGCAACATCTGGATGCCAGCCTCAAAGTGCTCGATGACGGCGTGTTCGGCGGCAGCATCAACCTCAAACCTGAAGACTTCGAGCGCAATCTCGATTCGCTGCTCGGCGACCTCGCGTCGCTGCGTCAACAATCGCTGACGTCGCTGGATCAACGCCTGGATTACTACCACAACTCGGCGATCCGCCAATTCATCCTTGTTGCGAGCGTGCTCGGTTGCCTGCTGCTGGCGGCGCTGTATCTGTTTGTGTGTCTGCAAGCGTCGATCCGCCGCAGCGCCAGCGGCATCACCGTGCTCGCCGAAGCGCTGCGTGACGGCAATTTGAGCGTGCAAGTGCCGGTGCAGGGACGCGATGAATTGGCGGCGATCAGCACCGCGCTCAACGTTGCCGTGGTGCAACTGCGCAACAGTTTGCTCGGCGTCGATCACGAGACGCTGCAACTGAGCAACGCGGTGCGCACGCTCAACGATCATTCCAGCGGCGCCCTCGGCGAAGTCGAGGCGCAACAGATTCAGATCAGCCAGATCGCCGCCGCTGCCACGCAATTGGCCGCGACCTCGCAAGGCGTCGCCCACAGTTGCGAACAGGCGTCCGGCAGCGCGCAGCATACGCAACGCATCGCCGCCGACAGCAGCCGCGACAGCCAACGCACGACGGCAAGCATTCAGCAGCTCAATCAGCGCCTCAACGACACCGCCGCCGCGTTGGGCCGAGTCAGTGAGCAAGGGCAACAGATTCAATTGGTGGTCGACACCATTCGTGGCGTCGCCGAGCAGACCAACCTGCTGGCGCTCAACGCCGCCATCGAAGCGGCGCGCGCCGGTGAACAAGGTCGCGGCTTTGCGGTGGTCGCCGACGAAGTGCGCAGTTTGTCCCAGCGCACGCAATCGTCCACCGCGCAAATCGCCGGCACGGTCGACAGCCTGCGCAACACGGTCAACGAAGCAGTCAGTTTGATGGAAGCGGCGTGCGGCCAGGCGCAGTCCGATGCGGAAGCCGTCACCGGCCTCGGCGAACGCCTGGGCGAAATCGCCAGCGCTGTGCAAAGCGTCACCGACACCCTCGCGCAAATCGCCACCGCCGTCGAAGAACAGGCCAGCACCGCCGACGAAGTCAGCGGCAACATTCAACAAGTCGATCAGGCTGCGGTGAGATTGCTCGAAGGCGCACGCGCCGTGAACCTCGCCGCCGACACGTTGAGCCAGGGCAGCAAGGCGTTAAGCGCCAATACCGGGAGATTTCAGCTGAGTTGAGCCGCCGTTTCGCCCCGTATTTTCAGGCCAGGAGGATAAGCGGTTGAAAGTGTAGAGAAATATTTTAGATTTACGCTTGACGCATCTGCATTCCAGGTGAATAATGCGCGCCACTTGGCTACATAGCTCAGTTGGTTAGAGCATAGCATTCATAATGCTGGGGTCCGGGGTTCAAGTCCCTGTGTAGCCACCAAGTACCTGTTTACAGATGTCTCCATGAGTCTCTAAACAACCTCAAGAAGCCCGCCTAGTGCGGGCTTTCTTGTTTCTGGCTATCTCTCCTTGTATCCCCCTATATCTTCCCTCCGTGTATCCCCCTGTGTATCCTCGACAAATAATTGAACCGAGGGGATACAAGCCCAAATGAAGCGATCCGAGATAAAACGCCGCCCCCTTTCCGATACCGCATTGGCCGGCCTGGAGCCTGATGCCAACGAGTATCGCGAGCTGGACGGGAGCGGCCTTTATTTCCGCGTGAAGCCTGATGGCCAAAAGTCCTGGCAGCTTCGCTACAAGAAGCCCGACGGCAAATGGTCATGGCTTGGGCTTGGCGGTTACCCCGAGGTGAGCGGATTGGTTGCCAGGCAGAAAGCTGCCGAATTGCGCACCGACGCCGCCGACGGCAAAAATCCGATCGTCACCAAACAAGCCCGCAAGAAAGCGGAGAGGGATATCGCCGGCGAAACATTCGAGCCACTGGCGCGAGAGTGGTACGCCTCACGCCTCACCAACTGGGACGCGGGCACCGCAAAGCGAATCATTGGCGCCCTGGAACGTCACGTCTTCCCGGTGTTCGGCAAGCGTTCCTATGCCGACATCACCCCCCTTGAGTGGATGGAGTTTCTGCGCGGCATGGAACAACAGGGAATTCTTGAGCAAATGAGCCGGGTGCGCTCGTACTGCCGAGATGCCTATGACTTGGCCAGGGTAACTGGCCGGGCAACCCATAACCCGCTTGAGGGGCTGCAAAAATACCTCCAGTCAGGCAAGGCCGAGAACTATGCACACGTATCACCCGATGAACTTCCCGGCCTGATCCGTGCCATCGCTGCTTATCCACACGCCCACGATGTACGCCTCGGTCTGCGCCTTCTGAGTTTGTTCGCCGTGCGCCCTAGCGAGCTACGCGAGGCAAAGTGGTCGGAGTTCGACCTCGACAAAAAGGTCTGGACCGTCCCGGTGAATCGCAAGGGACGGAAAAAGGGACTGGAGCATCTGGTGCCTCTCTCCACGCAGGCGATCGAGGCCTTGGAAGAATTGCGCCACTACACCGGCGGTAATCCACTCCTATTCCCTGGGCGCAGTGATCGCACCAAGCCCCGTAGCGACACCGTGTTCCTGATGGCGCTGCGCCGGATGGGCTATGAGGGGCGTCAGACCGGGCACGGGTTCCGACACATCGCGTCGACGGTGCTCAACGAAAACGGATTCGACGAGAACCACGTCGAGGCCCAGCTATCACACAAAAAGCCTGGGGTCGCCGGCGTCTACAACAAGGCTCAGTACCTGCCGCAGCGCACAACGATGATGCAATGGTATGCGAACTACCTCGACGGCATCGCCGGTGGCGTCGTCATTCAGGGTGACTTCGGCAAGCGTGCTTGACCTTGCGCTTCCCTCTTGCTTGTAGACCGATATAGACTGAAAGCCACTACTGTTCGGATAGCCAGTATCCGAACAGGAAAAGGTTTTGGCTGGCCTAGCTCGACGGAGCGAAAAGCGGACTTTCCTTCCGCCTGACCGGCCGATCTATTCAATGGGACGCATGGGAACGGCGACGATGAAGAGAGACTATTTAAACCGAGAGCTAGGCCTTTTTATGATCGGGGCGATTGCTGGAATGTCAGAAATCGTCGTTTTCCTAGCATTGAAAAAATCCGGTTACGAAACGCTAAGTTGGGTGATCATGGCATCGTCGGCGGGGATGATTGCTGCTGCTTACGCAATGTCTAGAATGCTGAAAGACATTCACGCTTTAGACGAGGAGGAGCAATTATCAACAGATTCACTTTTATATAAATCTCCAAATCTTCCAGCCTCGCCATCTAGCTACATTCCCCCGGTTATCGATGATCCGCTGATTGAGTCGATGACCTTTCCTTATGCGACAAAGGCCCTAGAAGCCGCAAGACAGGCTACTTTGAAGTTCTGGATTGACTACGACCCGGAGCGCCCTCCATTGCAGAAAAGCGTTCAAAGCTTCATCGCGGAGCGGGGAATTCCGGCCCGACAAGCGGCTGAACTGGCCAGCGCCATCAAGCCTGACAATGTGTCAGACCGACCTGACACGTCGCCCGGGAAGTGACAAGCCGGCATGACGTGTCGACACGTCGGCATGTCATGTATTCCCGACACTAAGCAGCCCGCTCCAATGTGTTTCCTGTCTACATCAGTATCGGGAAACGTAAAATGCACACAATTCACGCACCGCACCAATCATCTACCGCGTCGGCGCAGAACTTCGACCCAGCAATCACCCTGATTCGCATGCCGGATCTCGAAGCCATCACCGGCCTCGCCCGTCCCACCGTCTACAAACGCCTAAAAGACGATCCGACCTTCCCCCGCCCTGTGCCGCTGAGCAACAGCAAGTCGCGTGGTTCGCCGGTAGGTTTTGTCCTGGCCGAAGTACACGCATGGGTGCGCCAACGTATTGCACTGCGCGAGGTGGCCGCCTAATGAACAAAAAAAAGGCCGACCAACAGGCCAGCCACAAAAATACTCGAGTCGAGAATACCAGCGGAACCGCACAACGCGCTCGCCTTTTGGAGCGCCTGCAAGCTGGCCCGATTGATACCTTCACCGCCATCCGCGAACTGAATATCGTCCGCCCTGGTGCGCGCATTAATGAACTGCGCGGCCTGGGCCACAAGATCCTGACCCACCGCCTCACCCTGACCGACGATCAAGGGCGCACTCATCAGGGCATGGCGCTCTACTACCTCAGCACCAACCCGCCAGCGCAGGTGACAGCATGAATGCAATCACGCTGACCCACACCGGGAACGAACCACGCGTGGATAGCCGCCAGCTCGCGAAGCAACTGGGAACCAAGCACAAAAACCCAATGGCGCTGATTGAGCGCTACCTGGCGAAATTTGAAGAGTTCGGGGTTGTTCCTTTTCAAACGGAGAAACCCTTGGCCGGAACTGCTGGTGGTAGGCCGGAGCGCTTCGCCCTGCTGAACGAAGATCAAGCGTTCTTCCTGCTGTCGTTGTCCCGCAATACCGACCGCGTTGTGGAGCTTAAAGCGAGCCTCATCATGGCGTTTCGCGAGGCTCGTTACGGGCACGCTTGCCAGACGCTGGAGGCCCGAAAGAATGACGCTAGCAACAGCGGCCGGCGCCTTGCGCACTGGCGCTACGACAAGCCAGGCGTGTACGCGCACGTCGCCCATTTGAGGGAGCAACTGAAGCTGCCAATCGATTCTGAGGACTTTTGCCCATGACAGCGATGCTCATGATCAGCGATAAACGGTCGATAAGTTTTCTTGCAAGCAGTCGTGCTCGTCGGTATGGTTTGCCAGTCGCTGCAAATTCAGCGACCGACCTTGGCGGGTCGCTCAGTAAACGGCGCAACAGCGCCCCCATTACGATTGCAGGCGCTTTTTTTGTGCCCGCATTCTCGTGTTATGGCGGGTTGCGCAGGAGCACCCTTGGGTGCGCCGGGTTCCGTTTACCCCGGTCCGCCAATCCTGTGCAACTCGCCACCCTTATCTGCTTGGCGGCAGACCGGAGTGGCTCCAATGAAGTAAACGGAGCTCCACCCATGAAACACGCCCTAATTCCGTCCGCAATTCGCGCATTTGCTCACCGCCGCATGGCCTTGAGCGCCCTCCGCGCAAACTCTTCCCTGTCCGTTCGCCTCGCCCGTTACAACGCCCATATGGCCATCGTTCGCTCGCTGGAATCTCCGGAGAGTGCCCAATGAGCCGCAATCTGTTCGACGTCGCCTATGCATCCCTCGATGACCTGTACGAGATACAGGACGCGTTCAAACAGATGGATGCTGTGTTTGAAGTTCTCGCCTCGAAGTACCCGGCCGGTAGCCTTGCCAATGACCTCGCGCAGTTGGGACAGGCCGTCAACAATGACTGGGCCACAAAAGCGGCTCAGTGGGCTGAGTGCTTGGATGATGAACTGGACGGCTTCCCGGTAGAAGCCCAAGCCTACATTCAGAAGAGCCTGCGCCGTGAAGTGCTGCGCGCTGGGAGTACCCAATGAAAACTGCGAATTGGAAAGACCTACTCATCAGCGGCCAAGAGATGAAGCAAATGCCTCTGGGCGACCTCGATGCGATCAGCGGCGCCGGCGACAGCTATCTCCACTCCATTGCACAAGGCATTTCTGGCATAGGCAACCTGCTGGCTTGTACGGCATCGAATGGCGTCTCCGGCCTCGATCCGGAGGCGGTTACGAAAATCGGCTGGATGCTTGACGCGCTGGGCGGCCTCATCAGCAACCTTTCCGACGTGGCGGCCGAGGCGGATAACCTGGTGTGCGATCAAGAAACGACCGGCGTGCGCAAGGGAGGTGCCCAATGATCCAGCCAATGAAGTTCAAGCCGCGCAAAACACATCCGCTTCACCGCCTCCCCTACGTCGGCTGCGAAAACTATGTCGACCGCTACGGCCGCATCGGCTATTGGGATGTGCCTCTGGCTGGCGGATATAACGGCGGATGGCAGACCGGTCGGGCGCTCGGGAACATCGCGATCAAGCACATGAGCCAGCACGATCACGACGGCGATGGTGGCCACCTCAAAAGCATCGCCTCCGCCTGGCTCCAACGGGCCAGCACTGCAACACCCGATGAGCTCGACACTCTGCAGGGGCAGGTGCTGGGGTTCATGACAGTCATTGGCATCTGGACACATTCCGCAGCGGCTCAATCGAGCTGCAAACTGGCCGATTGCGACGAGAAGACCGAACTCAAAACAGCCAACGCGGGCATTGGATTCCCAGCATCCGGAGCGAGTCGAGGCAGTGCCGTTAAACAAAGAACACGCAGTTCGAACGCTGATTCGATAAAGGGTTAAGACCATGAAAATTCAAAACGGCGCATCTGCGTCGACGGGATCGGCTTGCCTGAAGAAAGCCACCGAGCTGTTTTACGTCACGCACCCAAAGGTGCCCAAGGCATTGCTGGGACCGTTCTTGACCGAGGCCGACGCCGAGTGTGGGCGCGTTGTTATGCGTAGCGCTGGCGCCCAGGTGACGGCCTGCTTGGTTGACGCAATTGACGACATTACCCGCTGGCACGGAGTGAACAACGGTCAAGTTTGCCGGGCCTTTGCTGGCGCTGATCGCCGGGAGGTCAGCCATGGGTGACGTGACCCCAATCAAGCGCAAGGGCAGTGACGGCCCACCCGCTGCTGGCGCCCACATCGACAGCGCCAGCTATGTGCTGCTGGTGGAAACACTGGTCGGCTTCTTGGAACTGCGCATCTCGGAAGGCGACCAAGGCCGCCAGTGCGATGAATTGGAGCGCCTGACTCAGAAACTGGAGAACTTGGCCAAGCGGCTTACCCCGCCAAAGGGGGCCGCATGACTGACGCAACGATCCTATTCCGTGATGCGCTCCAGGCAGTCTATGGCCCTCTCGACTGGCTACCAGAGCCCGACGGTGCAATCCACCGGTTCCGTGTGCCGGAGGATAAGCCTGGCTCGCTCAACGGCTGGTATGTGCTGTACCTGGACGGCATTGCCTCCGGCGCTTTCGGCAGTTGGAAAACCGGTGGCGCCAGCACTTGGTGTAGTCGTGAGCCGGTGGACGCTCGCGAAGCGGCCCAGATCCGCGAGCGGGTTGACCAGGCCCGGCGCCAGCGCGAAGCCGAGCAACACCGGCGCCAGCAGCAGGCCGCCGAGAAGGCTAATCACTGGTGGCGCAATGCGCGCCGCGCCTCACCCGACCACCCGTATCTGGTAGCCAAGGCGGTTCGCTCCTACGGCCTGCGCCAGCGTGGCACTGACCTGCTGATCCCGCTGTACCTAGATGGGCGCTTGGTCAACCTGCAACGAATTGCTCCCGACGGCGACAAGCGCTTCCTGTTCGGCGGCCGTATCAAGGGCACGTATTCGCCGCTGGGCATCATCGAGCCCGGTTCTGTGCTTTGCATCTGCGAAGGGTGGGCGACGGCCGCAAGCCTCCACCAGCACGGCGGCTACGTCGTTGCCGCTGCCATGAACGCGGGCAACTTGATCCCGGCGGCGATGGCCCTTTGCGCTCGCTACCCGGGCCAGCCAATCGTCATCGCCGGCGACGACGACCGGCTTACCGATGGCAACCCGGGGCGCGCAGCGGCAAACGCAGCGGCGGCGGCAGTGGGTGGCCAAGTGGCTTTCCCCGAGTGGCCAGAGGGCGCTCCCGATGACCTCACCGACTTCAACGACCTCGCACAGTGGAAACTCGCCAATGGCCAAGCCTGACACCAACGTGATCAACCTTCGGCCAGAAGCCGCCACCATCGCTCCGGCTCGGCCGTGCTGGGCGGTGTACGAGCACTGGGTGACCAACGAGAACGGCCGCAAGCTGCGCCCCGGCGTGTACTGGCACAGCTTCAAGCGCACCGCCGCTGATCAGGACGACGCTGAGAACGATGCCACGGACCGACCGATCACCGATGAATGGATCTCCAGCCCCGTCACGGTCGTGGCCCGCACCACCAACAGCGACGACGGCAGCGAGGGGCGACTGCTCCGCCTGGTCACGGAAGGCGGCATCAAGGAATGGATCATCGCCATGGAAGTGTTCGGAGGCAGCGGCGAGGACGCCCGACGCGCCCTGTTCGGGATGGGCGTTATTATCGCCCTCAAGAAACGCGGCACGTTCATGGAGTACCTGCTCGACCAGCATCCTGCAGAGGTGTTCGCCACTACCTGCCGGCCGGGCTGGCATGAGTCGGGCGCATTCGTGCTGCCTGGGCGAACCATCGGCAGCGCTAATGTGCGGTACCAGGCCAGCAACAAGGCTCAGGTACTTTTCAGCCGGCGCGGCGAGCTGGCGCTGTGGCAATCGGAGGTGGCCGCCAAGTGCGCGGGCAACCCGGTGCTTACACTGGCGATCGGCTGCTCACTGGCTGGCCCATTGCTGAGTTTGGTGGGCGTACTGGGCGGTGGTGTTCACCTGGTGGGCGATAGCTCGAGCGGCAAGTCGCTGGCGCAACTGATCGGCTCGTCGGTATGGGGCGACCCTGGCGTATTCGCCGCCAGCTGGGATATGACCAAGGGCGGGCTTGAGATCGAGGCGTCGAGCCGTAACGACACCATCCTGCCGCTGGACGAGATCAAGCGCGCCGACCCGAAGCGGGTACAGGAAATGGCCTACTCCCTCGCCAACGGTCAGGGCAAAGGCACCATGACCCGAGAACGTGAAGGCCGGGCGAAACTGAGCTGGCGCCTCCTCACGCTCTCCAGCGGCGAGCGGTCGCTGTCCGAGCACGCCGCCATATCCGGTAACGCTGCTCACGCTGGCGCCGAACTGCGCATGGTCGACGTGAACGCCGGCACCCGCACCCATCGCGCCTTCGATGAATTGCACGGCCTTGAAGGCGCGGACTTCCACCGGCAGCTGACCGTCGCGGTCGGCGCACACCACGGACATCTCGGCCCGGCATTCGTCGAGCATCTGGTCGCGGCCGATGACAAGCCTGGCCTGCTCAGTGACTTTGACGGCATCCGCGCGCAGTTCGTCGAGGACAATGCCCAGGCCGGCCGGGTGGCTGACCGGTTCGCCGTGATCGCGCTGGCGGGCGAGATGGCCATCGCCTTCGGATTGCTCCCGTGGGAGCCCGGCACCGCCCTCGCCGACTGCCGCCTGCTCTATGGCGAATGGCTCTCCCGTGTCGGCGGAGGGAATGCCGAAGACCGCCAGATCCTGGCCGGCATCATCGACTTTATCGACAAGCACGGCAGCAGCCGCTTCTCGGACGTGGACGCACCGGAGGCCGACGCCAAGGTGTTCAACCGTGCCGGGTACTGGGAGGTAGTCGCCAACAAGCGACTGTTCCTATTCAACAAGTCCGCACTCATCGAAGCCGCCCACGGTTTCGGCCTTACCCGCGTCATCAAGGCGCTGGAGGTTGGCGGCGCCCTGGCCAAGCGCGACACCGATCGGGATAGCCGCAAGACGAAAAAGTACCGCATCCCCGCCGGCGGATCTGCTCGGCTGTACGTCATCGACCCTGAAGCTCTGGACGGCGAAGGCGGTGCCGTATGACCTCCACCAACACCAGAGACGAATGCCCAACTTCACAGGAACCTACAAACGTGGGGAACAGGGGGAACGGGGGAACAGCCAGCAAAGACGCGGCCTGTAGCCGTTCCCCCTTATTTGGTGTTTGGGGAACAGGGGGAACACAAACATGTTTTTGAATATAAGCGAACAGCGCTTTATTGATGTTTGGTTATCACTGTTCCCCACAAAAAAACGTGGGGTACAGAACCCCCCTCTGAAAGCCCCGGAATCATTGGTTGTTCCCACTGTTCCCCCGTTCCCCCGTTTTTTTTTCACAGACACATTTGGGCAATGGGGCAAATCAGGCCAGGTGAAGCCATGAGCCTACTTTCCAACCTGCTCGATCAGGTGCCGCCGACCATCGCGAGTACCACCACGGAGGAAGCCCGCCGCCCTGCGCCCCGTCCGTCGCTGGCGCTGGACACCAACGCGGAACGCCGCCCCCGGTTTGTGACTGAGCCTCACGCAAGCGCCGCCACAGCCACGCCTGAATGGCGGCTGGCGCGCGACGCCTACCTAAACCACGTTATGGCCTGCCCATCGTGCTACGCGCCCACCAGTCGCTATTGCCCCGCTGGCGCCGAGCTGCGCGCCGAGTACGACCGCACGCCCATGGAGACGCAGCCTTGAAGACCAATGTCGTTATCGCCCTGCTGGAAATCGCACAGAAGCCAGGCGCCAGCATGAGTACGAGCCTGATCACTACGCGCCGGATCTGCCGCATCTTCGGGCAGCGGGCAGACGCCATACGAAGCGAGCGTCGAGCCATACGTCGTGAGGCCAGCAAACTGCGCCACTACCTCCCGTTCACCGCCAACAAGATTTACGAGATTCAACAGCAGTCCACGGACCATCGGCGCGCCGAGTGGGATGACTTGCGCAAGGTGCTGGGGGCGTTCGGCCGGTCGCTCATGCTGGACACCGAAGGGCTGATGGATGGCCTGGGCTTCGACCGGGTGTGCGATCTGCTCGCGGTGAACACCGTGGAGCGTGAGGCGGCGAGGAAAGACGGCGTGAACGGTTTGGCGGAGCTGGTGTTCGCCCATTCCATGGAGGACAGCGCCGCACGCCGAGGGCAGGAATGGAATGACGCGCCGTTGTTCAACGCCTGTCAGATCGCGACCGCCAACTTCATCAGGGACTGCCCAGCGCATTTACGACCAGACCCTTTTGCACCTGGCGCACCGTTTGGACCAAAGCTCCCGCCCACCCTGAGCATCGTCGGCAAGTAGAAACCCAATTACGCGACACGTTTTGTGAATCACGAAAACGTGTCGCGACACGGAGCAACACGACCGGGTATCAGCCCATAACGAGCGCCAGTGGCGCACCAGAGGTACATATGACGGAACAGGACAGCAACGCAGCTAGCCAACCGCCGACACATCGGGATCGCTTCGAGGAGGCATGCAAAACCAATCGGTTTGAGTCGCACCCTCTGAGTCAGGGACCAGATTCCGGCTATTTGGTTTGGGATGTTCAGCATGTCCGCGATGGCATGAAGGTGACCATCGACGGACCGTTTTTTACTGAGGAGGAGGCGCGAGTTTCGGCGGACCTGCTGCGAGGAACGTTTCGTGGAGCCAGAGCTTACAAGGCTATCTACGACAGGATTTGGAACTACGACCCTCAGCGAGAGCAGGTGACATTCGACCAAGCGCGTATGTCGCGATCGCTACTCGCCATCCGCCTCGGCGTATCCATGCCAGCTACCAACACTTAGGAGAAAGACCATGGCCGCAACAGCAGCGCACTACAAACCACGGACAACGATCCAGCTCAGCAGCATATTGGGGAGAAAGTTTTTCCGGCAGAAGGATTACCTGCTCGAAACCGGCAACGCATGGGAAGTGTTCAGGGCGTTGAGGGCAACGGTCGAAGGGTTCACTGAGGAGGTCGCCCGCCTTCAACGTCTGGGTATGAGGTTCGCCATTATCCGCAACGGCAAGAATGTTGGTGAGAAGGGTTTCGAGCTGGGCGGCATAAGGACGCTGAAAATCGTCCCGGTGATTAGTGGGAGTAAGCGCGCAGGAAGCCTGCAAACGATCATCGGTGTTGTGATGATCATCGCGGCGACGATCGCGACAGGCGGGGCGGGTGGGTTTGCTGCTGGTGGAGCGTGGGGGGCTGTGGGTGCTGCGGGCGCCTCCGCAGTCATCGGCGGCGTCATACAAATGACTAGCCCTCAACAGCGCGGGCTTCAGTCAAGCTCGGCCCCTGAAAACCGGCCGAGCTACGCGTTCGGCTCGGCTCGGAACACCACGGCGAGCGGCAACCCTGTGCCGATCTGCATCGGCGACCGCCGGTGGGGCGGCATGATCATCTCGGCATCGATCTTTGCAGAGGACAAGGTATGAGTGAATTCAATTCCGTCCCGAATGATCGCATCAGGGAGATACGTCTGGACGGCGCGCTAGGAAAGCGTTTTGGGAAACAGCATTTCCTCGCGGTGGCCAACATTGCGGAAGGTATACGTGCGCTGGGCGTGCTGGAAAAGGGCTTTACTCAGTACCTGAACGAATCAAGGGAAAAAAGAATCGTATTTGCCGTTTACTACGGCGATCGGAACATTGGACCTGGTGAGTTACGCGACCCGCCGGGCAGCGGGGTCATGCGAATCACCCCGGTCGTTGAGGGAAGCAAAAACAGTGGTGGCCTCCAGACGATAGTTGGTATTGCGCTCGTCGTGGCCGCCAGCTACTTTTCTGGCGGCTTGGCTGCTGGTGCCGGTGGTTCTACAGCATTGTTTGGTGCGGGTAGTGCCTGGGGCGTTGTCGGCACGGTCGGTATCTCGCTTGCCCTTGGCGGTGTCGCTCAGATGGTCGCCGGTACCGCGCCGGGCATTGATAGTTCGGAAGCCGCAGATAACCAGCCCAGCTACAACTTCAGCGGCATCAAAAACACAGTGACCCAAGGAAACCCCGTGCCGCTCTGTTACGGCGAGATGGTGGTGGGCTCCGCTTGCGTATCGCTCGGCGTCGTCGCGGAAGATCAGCAGTAGCAGAGGCCTGCCGATGGTAGGCTGCGCATTCACTTCAAGGAGTAGGCAAATGAAATTACGGATTCTCGCGATGGTCTGCGTTGTCGCGCTGAGTGGATGCGCAACTTCCATTCAGGAGATGAGGGATCGAGGCCCGCAGAAGAGTTTCACCTCCACAAAACCAGAGCAGGAAGTGGCGGAATGCATTCTGTATGCCTGGCAAAACGAATCATTGGCGGGCGTTCACTATGATGTGAGTCTCCAGCCAAGGCCGGGCGGCGGAAAGTCTGTCGTTAACGCTGGCAATAGGGAGATGACAGATGTAATCGGCAGCAAGGCAAAAACAAAAGTCGAGTTTTTTACCAATGGCGGGGGCATGAGCTGGATATCAGACCGCCGAGCAGCAAGTATCAAACCCTGTTTGTAACGCGTCCGAGAGAGCCCATATGATCCCAGTGGGACCATATGGTCTGTTTCACGCAGCGTGGTAACCACTGCCGGTAACCACCAAAAGTAACCACGGCGCACAGCCTATTTCTGAGAATGCGCTTACACTCGACACTCAAACCCACGGGCACCCCGTAGAAGGAACCTAGCGTGATCGGTAGTCGAGATGCAATTGGCACCGCCCTCGGACACATAATCGTCATTGAAGACGAACCGGTTGTAAGAATGCTTTTGGAGGAAGCGTTGGCAGAAATTGGATTCAGCTCAGCCGCCTTCGACAACACCACTGAAGCGCTGGCGCATCTCATAAGTTTGAAGGGGGTTTGTTCACTGATCATCGTGGACCAGGGACTTCCTAGAGGAATCCAGGGAATAGAGCTAATCCACATAGCAAATGAAAGGTGGCCAGTGATCCCTTCCATCCTCACATCTGGCGACTTGGTCGACGAGCAGGTCATACCGCCGTCAGCGACCTACCTACAAAAGCCTTATAACCTGGACCAGCTAGAGCAAGCCATTACAGCGGTAATGCAATAGCGCGCCCACTCTTCAACTGAGGGTTACTTTTCAAAATTTTTCAGGTTCGCCCCCCAGGGCGATGTTAAGTTTTGCTAAGTCCCTGCCTTCCGCCAACTGATAGTTCACCTACGATTTCGGCCATCCCGGCAGGCAGCGATCAGACCACCCTGGTAGCCGCCCCCGATGAGCATCGCCGCACCTTTGCAGCTTCGCTAGCAGCTCTCTTAATGCGAGCATTCGTTCCCTGAATATCTCCTCTTGTTCCTCCAAGCGCAGTCGCCCAATACGGGCCTCAGCGATTAGGTCACGGGCCAGTGCCCGCTGATCGGCAGAATAGGCAACTAGAAGACGTACACCACAGGCGGGCGACTGAGTTGTTCCAAGGAGTGAGCGTGGATGAAGGAGAGAAGACATAGCGCACCGAATTCTTTGCTGTTTCTAGGGAGACACATGGAACAAACAACATTCCCAGCTCATTAGACGATCGGTCGCGACGGATGACATGGATCGATCGGTATCCACGTTGGTAAACACGGTATGGGCTGGATGCAGCGATCGATTACCAGCCTGGTTAATATACTTTTGATTGAGTCAGGCCGCACAAGCCGAAAAATCCATCCACTAGGAACTGACCTTACTGCCTAGGGTGTAACAGGGATTGGGGAAGTTTCACCCGGGGTTTCGCCACGTACGTCACGCCCGCTCCAACCTTAACAATTGTTAACAGGTTGTCCGATCAGCACCAGCCCGCACCATAACTTTTGATAACAGGCTGGCCGGTGGCTACTAGCAGCAGTGATGATCGGGCTCGCTCTTTTCGAGTGGATGAAACCAAATATTCAGTGGTAGGCAGCGCGATGTAACTGGTAATTTGCTGCGCTTCTCTATCAGAGCATTGTCTATGTTCATCGCAGCTCTGCGGCTTATCGGATTTATCCTAGGTATTTTTTTGATCGCCTTGGCAATCAGCATGATGATTCCCCTGGTGACGCTGGTGGGCTATGACCGCAGCGATGATCTGCATGCGTTTCTCTGGTCGAGCCTAATCACCTTCGCGAGCGGTGTGGCACTGATTAGTCGCGGTCGTCCGGAGCTTGCCCAACTTCGACCCAGAGATATGTACTTGTTAACCACAGCCAGCTGGGTGGTCGTGTGCTCGTTCGCAGCCTTGCCCATGGTGTTCATAAGCAATATCACCTACACCGACGCTTTCTTCGAAACGATGTCCGGCATCACTACGACTGGATCAACAATTCTTACGGGGCTGGATACGGCGTCCCCAGGCTTACTGATCTGGCGCTCGATGCTCCATTGGTTGGGGGGGATCGGTTTCATTGGTATGGCCGTAGCGATCTTGCCTCTGCTGAGAGTCGGCGGTATGCGCTTGTTCCAAACAGAATCTTCAGACTGGTCGGAAAAGGTAACGCCTCGCTCACATGTAGCGGCCACATACATTCTCTGGCTGTATATCGCCCTTACGGGAATTGCCACGCTGGCACTGTGGGCGGCGGGGATGACGCTATTCGAAGCGATTAATCACGCAATGTCGTTAATTTCGACCGGGGGATTCTCGACTTCGGATGCCTCCTTGGCGCACTGGCCTCAACCGGCTATCCATTGGGTGGCCGTGGTGGTCATGATCCTCGGCAGTCTACCTTTCACCCTGTATGTCGCCACCGCAAGGGGCAACAAAAGTGCGCTAATCAAAGACCAGCAAGTAAGGGGGTTTCTCGGCTTTTTGGTGATTACCTGGTTACTATTCGGCACATGGTTGTGCTTCAACAGCGATTACAGTTGGTGGGAGTCTTTTCGAATTGTGGCTGTCAATGTGACCTCGGTTGTGACCACGACGGGGGTCGCCCTAGGGGACTACACCTTATGGGGTAGCTTCGCGGTGATGCTGTTCTTTTATTTGACCTTCGTGGGAGGTTGCTCCGGATCTACAGCAGGGGGCCTTAAAATATTCCGTTTTCAAGTGGCCTTTTCACTACTGTCGGGCAGCCTCAATAAACTGATACATCCCCGCTCGGTGATCCGTAAGAAATACAACGGCCATCTCATTGACGAAGACATCGCACGATCCCTTCTGACCTTCACATTTTTTTTCAGCACTACCATCGGCGTCATCGCCCTGGGTTTAGCCCTACTCGGTCTTGATTGGACGACCGCTTTGACCGGAGCCGCCACAGCGGTGTGTAACGTTGGTCCCGGTCTAGGCCCGATAATTGGACCGGCTGGCAACTTCTCAAGCTTGCCCGACGCGGCAAAATGGCTGCTGACCATTGGCATGCTTCTGGGGAGGCTGGAAATTCTGACGGCTCTGGTACTTTTCACACCAGCCTTTTGGAGATATTAATTTTTTCACGGGCGGGGATTCACCATTTGCCCTGCCACCGCTCCGAGGACTGGTTGAGGCCATCCGTGTACGCCTCAAACTGCTATTACGTAGCAGTTTCAATGTCAGGTTTTGTCAGGTTTTCGGGCAGTCCAATGTTAAGTTTTGATAAGTCGCTCGATGACAGGTTTTGACAGGTTCCCGCCTCGAAAAAAGGTTAAGTTTTGTTAGGTCGCTAGCGCTGACCAGATCGGCCGGTATCCATGCTGGTATCCACGGTTTAGCGCTGATTCAGGCGGTGACCAGGCGCGGTGACCACCATCAGTGACCACATTTCACTGGTCACCAGCCATCGAACCCTTGCCTGCGAAAACCAACCCCATGAATGACAGGCGTCAAGCGCGGCCCAGAGGTTTTCGCGCAGTACTTCGCGCACGAACGTCGCGCACCCGGCCAATGCGCGACGTCCTCCCCAGCGAGGTTCCACGCAGAATTCACGCAGCATATTCACGCACTGGAGCCGTGTAACAGTCGGTGTAACAGCAGAACCCGCTGTTACAGATCGGGACCGCGTAATGCCCAAGCCAACATAAAGCCGCTCCAGCGCCAGCGAAGGTCCATCGCATGGGTGCGCAGTGATCGCGCAAATTGCGCACACCAAGTACGCAGTTAGGTACGCACGATCGGTACGCACTCTGGGGTGCATATCGGCAGCAGGTTCACAGTTGTTAGCTCTCCGCAGTCTCTATGAAAGCTTTCTTTTTGGCATGAGCCCCTAGTGCGGCGAACCGATGCCAGAAGCTTTGCGGGGTTCCTTTGCCAAGTTGCCCTAGCTCATAAAGTGTTTGAAGCCCTTCCAGCGCCTGATCCTTAGTGAATGTCGAACCAAGTGCCTCTAATGCTAATCGTGCGTTGCGTCGAAAGCCGTAATTCAATTCGTGTCCAGCTTGAGTCAGGCGATACATCGACATGTTTGCGACCTCCCATTCATATCCGTTATCCATGATAGCCCTCGAGCTTGCGCCTGCCGCGAACCTGCGCACCCGAGGTTCGCACTTCTGGTTCGCCCCCTTCTACGCGATGCTGGCGCAAACCTGGCTCGTGGTTACCAGCGCGGTTACCACTGATGGTTACCAGTTCGCACGCTTTACCGAAGTCGACTCCATGTCAGGTTTTGTCAGGTCCGAGCGTGTGAAAAACGACACTCTGTGTAGGAATCAACACGGTTTCGAGCGCGCAAAGGTGATGGGCTATGCCTATGCCCTGGCGCCAGCTTTTACTTTGACCCCACTTTGACGGAATGCGAGACCGGCATGAGACGGAATCCAGGCCAGTGGGCGTCTGAGGCTTATTGCGTGGCCAACCCGTCAAACAAGCGCGCCACGGCCACTGATACCCCTGACAGACCCCAGACGAATACGGCGCTTTCGACCCTCCTACTTTTACCTGGCCTTTACCGAATCGCTGGCCAATGTGAGACAGGCATGAGACGGATGCGGCGAGCGTGGCCGCCTGAGAACCCGCAGCGGCCCCAGCGGGCGGGGCTCACGCATTAGATGCGGGGAAATCCCGTATCACATCGCCAGGGCACTTTTCCGCCGGCAGACGCAGACCACGTAAAGGTGATCCCGGGCATTCACGCCGCCGGTGGTACGCTCTGTCGAAACACGGAGAGCTACCATGACGAATACCACACTGATTGCCAGCCTGTTCGACCGCCTCAATCAAAATCAACTCGCCCTGAGCGCCGCGGTGGAGGAGCTTTCAAACTGGGTCGAGCAGCGCGGATCGGCGGGCATTGCCAACAACGTGCGCGGCGTGCTGGAAACTCTCGACGAGAACCTGGTGTACATTCGCCAGGGCATTGCTGAGCTGACCGTCGCCGGCAGCCTGGGGCAGTCGTGACGCTGGGTAGGATTCTGGACAGTTCTGGACGGATCGCGGCGCGGCACGCAACCTGACTCAGGCCGGGAGCCTCAGCGATCAAGGGCTCCGACAGATCGGCTTAGCAGGTCGGATAGTCACCACGTCCAGAATTAGGGGTGTGTCCCGCCTCGGGCGGTACCGAGAGCCACCTCAGAAGTCCAGAGATGGAAATATGGCCCTCAAATCCTTGACCATCCTTGACGGAGCCTTGACCAAATTCTTGACAGGTCTTGACGGATTTATCCGGCACTACCAACGGCTTGAACGCTGAAAGCCAAGCAGGTCAAGGCTTTGCGAGCATTTTGGCAGCCTGGCCAGCACCAGCCTCGTCTAAAAATCGAGAGGCGGCCGTCAAGGTGACTGCGCGATCAATATCAAGCCCCTGCTGGCGGGATGGGGTGGTGAAATACCGGGTCAGATAATCCTTAGCGCGCCAAGCAATATTAGACAGGCTCTAGACGGATTTTCGCCGACAGACCAGAGCTAAACTGCCCGCAGCCCAAGCAATACGTCGCTGACAGCCTGATAGGTGGTGTGCTGGTGCTTGATACTGGTCAAGTATTTACGGGGGGCTTACGGCGACCTAGCAGCAGGTCGCGGACGATCAAAGCCTAGCTTGATTACCTTGGCCGTAGGCCGTCCAGTTCGTCCCAAGGGTTTGCCCCAGATCTCAACTGAGCGCACTGCGGCTTATGAGGAAACGCAACCTCTCGATTTGACTCTGGCTGCTTTGCATTGCAATTTTTGCAAGTGATCGTGGCCTGGTAAATCGACCAATTTGAATGCCATGCGAAAAGCTTTTCGGAGGGAGTCATGTGCTTGCATTCCAAAAAATCAGGCGAAATCTGTAACGATGTTTATAAATGACCCTTGGCAGACTTCGAAGTTTCCAATTAGCCCAAGGTACGACCATCTGCGCATTAACAGCCGCTAGCACATGACTGAGCGCACATTCGAGGATAGAGCCGTGTCCGTTATTGACTGTGTTTATCTACCCGCCGACAAAGTTGTGTTTCCGCCCGAACTGGCGCTGCTGATTGTCAGAAAGGCCAGCGCAATGGCGGCAGCATTCGAGGAGCAGGCGCTTGACCAACTGACCAAGGATGCGCGCCGTGCTTTGAAGCATGGTTCAGACCCGCGGCGCGTCATCAGGGCAATGCGCCTGTAGGCGGGAAAAGGAACTGCCGGGATCTCGGTATTTTTCCAGTACCTGCCATACCGAAATGGGAGCCCAGACTAATTACGGAGAATCCAGGACAATACCCTTTCGCGAAACACCTCATGAATGACCACTAGCCTGATCCGGGGTTGTCGGGCGTGACGACTGCGCGTTCTGCTGTTACATCGGCTGTTACACCCTGCCTTAAAGTGCCCTGCTGGGCGCACAGCCTTAAACTTTTCGGTAGACGCCTAGTCGCGCCGTAGATGAAAGTGGCATCAGCTTTGTCGCTGTGAGAATGATTGCCCGAGCCACACCGAAGGCTAGCGCAGCGCTCATAGATTCTCCCGGCCGCTCCTTGTAGTACTCCTCGAAAAGCATTGATCCCTTCCCGTCATAGGCTCCGACAAATAGCTGAACCGCACCAGCGCGGGAGGTTCGTACTTGCACATCAATCTGTCCACCGTCTGATAGCAAGCCATCGTGACATCGATTGTGAAGCTCGCTATCCGACCATTCCCAAAAAACCCGTCTTCGTTGTTTCAGATACATCTGCCGTGGCCTTCGAGAAGTTTGGTCTCTTTTACTCTCTATTTAGTCTGGCGAGTAAATAACCTTACGAATTAATGAACTTTCACCAAGCCACGGAGTACCCCCGCCTCTTTCTGATAACAGCCTGCCGATGAGCGAAGCGCACCCGCTTGAAAAAACTCATTACCATTACCGCTCGGATCATCCGCTACCATCGTGCCTTGGTTCCGGCGTGCGCCTTGGGTGCTACCACATTTCCCACCGCACACCATTACGTCGAAGCGACCCCGGCGGTGATGCTTTCGCTTTATCTGGATAGGGTTCTTTACCGCTCGTCGGCAACAGTGGGCAGCCTTGGGCGTAACTTTCGTTCGGTATGGAGATGGCCGAAAATTGCCCAGCAGACGGCGCCGTGTATCCCCATGTGTATCCCTTGAAAATACGAACAAACAAATAACCAACAAAAACAGCGAGTTAAATAACGGGTTCAAATGTCTGTGTAGCCACCAAGTACTAAAAACGGCTTACCGAAAGGTAGGCCGTTTTTTTATGCCTCGAAAAAAGTCTCGTAAATCAAAGCGTTGGGCACGCATCGCAGCCAGCGCCGGGAAGAGTTGATTTTCTGACGGCGCGGTGGCCTTCGCCCCTACAGAAAATCCACCGGTTGATGGAGGACAAAAGCACTGTCGCGCTCGGCGCTGGTTTGCGTCCTGCCCGGTCGGCCGATACAGTCGCCAGACCTTTCCCACGGACGGAGTGCCTCACGTGTTCTCAGCCTTCCACCTCAGTCGCTATCGCCTGTCAGCGATTTCGTTGATCGCCACCGCGCTGACCCTCGCCGCATGCAACGCCCCACCCACCGCTACTCTGCCCCTCGCCCCGGAAGCCGCTTCGGGTTTTCGCACTGATCTGCAAACTCGTCACGCCTCGAAACACATGGCGGCGGCAGCCAATCCACTGGCGGCCGAGGCCGGGCGGGCGATGTTGCGTCAGGGCGGTTCGGCGATTGATGCGGCAATTGCCATGCAAGCGGTGTTGACCCTGGTGGAACCGCAATCCTCAGGCATCGGCGGCGGTGCGTTGATTGTGTTGTGGGACGGCAAGGCTGTGCGCACGTATGACGGCCGCGAGACCGCTCCGTCCGGCGCCACCGAGAAACTTTTCCTGCAGGCCGATGGCCAACCGATGCCGTTCACTCAGGCGCAAATCGGTGGTCGTTCGGTGGGTACGCCGGGGGTGCTGCGCGCGCTGGAACTGGCGCATCAGCAACACGGGCGCCTGCCGTGGGCGACGCTGTTCGAACCAGCGATCAAACTCGCGGAGCAAGGCTTTGCGATCTCGCCGCGCTTGCATCAACTGATCGCTTCCGACTCGTCGATGCGCCGTTCGCCGGACATGATGGCGTACTTTCTCAACGCCGACGGCAGCCCGAAAGCCACCGGCACATTGCTGAAGAATCCGCCCCTCGCGGCCGCGCTGAAACGGATCGCCAAAGAAGGTCCCGACGCGTTGTACAAAGGGCCGATTGCCGAAGAAATTGTCGCCAAAGTCCAGGGCCATCAAAACCCCGGCAGTTTGTCGCTGAACGATCTTCAGGGTTATCAGGCCAAGGAACGCGCGCCGCTGTGCACCGATTACAAGCGCTGGCAAGTTTGCGGCATGCCGCCGCCCTCCTCCGGCGGGATCGCCATCGCGCAGATTCTCGGCACGTTGCAAGCACTGGAAACCCGCGACCCGCGCTTCGCGCTCGCGCCGCTGAAACCAGTGAAAACCAACAAACCCGCCGGCATCGAACCGACGCCTGAAGCGGTGCATCTGATCTCCGAAGCCGAACGCCAGGCCTACGCCGACCGCGCGCAATATGTCGCCGACAGCGACTTCGTGCCGGTGCCGGTCAAAGGCCTGATCGACCCGAACTACCTCGCCAGCCGCGCCGCGCTGATCGGCGAGCGGAGCACGGGCACGGCCAAACCCGGCACGCCACCGGGCATTCAAGTGGCCTACGCGCCCGACCGTTCGCCGCTGCGCATTTCCACCTCGCAAGTGGTCGCGGTCGATGATCTGGGCGGCGCGGTGTCGATGACCACCACCGTCGAATCGGCGTTCGGCTCGCACCTGATGGTCCAAGGCTTCCTGCTCAATAATCAGATGACCGACTTCTCGTTCATCCCCGAAGAAAACGGGCAGAAAGTCGCCAACCGCGTCGAACCCGGCAAGCGCCCACGCTCGTCGATGGCGCCAACCCTGATTTTCGACCGCCAGAGCGGCGAATTCCTCGCCACGCTCGGTTCCCCCGGCGGCTCGCAGATCATCGAATACGTCGCCAAATCCGCCATCGGCCTGCTCGACTGGAACCTCGACCCGCAAACCGCAATCAACCTGCCCAACTTCGGCAGCCGCAACGGCCCGACCGAACTCGAACAAGGACAATTCAGCCCGGCGCTGATCCAGGCGCTGCGGGACAAGGGACACGCGGTGAACGAAATCGACATGACCAGCGGCACCCAAGCGATCGTTCGGGTCAAGGACGCGCAGGGAAAATCTGCACTGGCCGGCGGGGCCGACCCGCGACGTGAGGGAGAAGCATTGGGGGATTGATTCTTACGCTGGCAGGAGAAAAGGCTTACCGCGAGGTAAGCCTTTTTTGGTGGAAGATGTTCCCGATCCTGCCGGCAAGCGCAGCGTTTTCCTACACGCAACTTGAAGACACGCACGTAAAATTCGGTCCACATTCCCGGTAATCCAAAAATCATCGGCGCTGATAACGTCGAGATGGAGTCATTCATGAACAGCGATATCCATCCGATTAACACCGACGCCCAATACCGCGCGGTGTTACGGACCGTGTCCGCTCTCTTCGACAACGAGCCTGAGCCAGGAACGCTGGAAGGTGTCTACTTTGAAGCCATGATCACCCTCATCGAGGCATTTGAGTCGATGCATGTTCAGATAGAGCCGACGAACTCGGGGCGCAAACAATCCGCTACCGACTAATCTTCAACCCCTTGCGCACCTCATGCCTCTGCACCGCCAAATCAATCAGGCGGCTCACCAGTTCGCTATAGCTCATGCCCGTCGCCTGCCAAAGTTTGGGGTACATGCTGATGCGGGTGAAGCCGGGCAGTGAGTTGATTTCGTTGATCAGCACTTCGCCGCTATCGGTCAGGAACACGTCGACCCGCGCCAGCCCGGAGCAGCCGAGCAACTGGAACGCTTCTACCGCCAAGGTGCGGATGCGTTCGCTGGACTCGGCGCTGATGTTGGCCGGGACCACGACTTCGGCGGCCTGGTCGTCGATGTATTTGCTGTCGTAGGAATAGAAGCCGCTGCGCACCACGATCTCGCCGCAGCCGCTGGCAATCGGTTGGTCATTGCCGAGCACCGCGCATTCGATTTCGCGACCGATAACGGCGGATTCGACCAGGACTTTTTCGTCGAAGCCCAGCGCCAGTTCGACTGCTGCCGCGTATTCGGTTTCATGGGTGACTTTGCTGACGCCGACCGAAGAACCCTGATTCGCCGGTTTGACGAACAGCGGCAAGCCGAGTTTGCCTTGCACCTCGGCGAAGTCGATACGCGCAGCACTGGCGCGGTTGAGGGTGATGAAAGGCGCGACGGCGATTCCGGCATCACGCAGCAGGCGCTTGGTGATGTCCTTGTCCATGCACACTGCCGAACCGAGCACATCGGAACCGACGAACGGCAAATCGGCCATGCGCAACAGTCCTTGCAGGCAACCGTCTTCGCCAAGGGTGCCGTGGACAATCGGGAAGATCACATCGACGTGGCCGAGCAGTTCCTGACTGGAGGTTTCGACCAGTTGCTGACTGGCCTTGCCCGGCACCACCGCCAACTCGCGATTGGATTGATTGAGGGCGATCAGCGCCGGGTTTTCCTGGTTGAGCAGGAAGTTCGAGGGATCGTTGAGGTGCCAGTGGCCCTGCTTGTCGATGCCGATCAGCACCGGTTCGAAGCGTGAGCGATCCAGCGCATCGACGATGTTTTTCGCCGATTGCAGCGACACCTCATGCTCGGCCGAGCGGCCGCCAAAAATAATCCCAACGCGTAACTTGCTCATTGCCTGGCCTCATCGTGAACGTGCTGCTTCATAACACGGCGGCACCGATGATTTAAAGCGACTGCAACTTCGCGCTGCGGTCGGCGGTCATTGCTGAAGAGTCTTTGTGAATGCGCAGCACGCGCCTGCGCCCCGTCCTGTGAGGCCGCCCTTGAACGCTTCGACCGATCGTCGCAACGCCCTCTCACTCGACGGGCTGAATTTCTTTCTCGCCGACGTGCGCGACGGCCTCGGGCCGTACCTGGCGATTTATCTGTTGGCGGTGCACAACTGGGACCCGGCGAGTATCGGCCTGGTGATGACCGTTGCCGGCATCGCCGCGCTGCTGACGCAAACCCCGGCGGGCGCGCTGATCGACCGCACCCGGCGCAAACGCACAGTCGTGATCGCCGCCGCGCTGCTGGTGACGGTGAGTTGTCTGCTGCTGCCCTTCATCACTTCTTTCACTTGGGTGGCGCTGACCCAAGCATTGAGCGCGGTCGCCGCATCGGCGTTTGCCCCGGCTATTTCCGCGATTTCGCTGGGCATTACCGGGCCGCGCGCCTTCACCCGCCGCACCGGACGCAATGAAACCTTCAACCACGCCGGCAACGCGGCTGCGGCGTTGTTGGCGGGGGGATTTGCCTACCTGTTCGGGCCGGTGGCGGTGTTTTATTTGATGGCGGTGATGGCGCTGGCCAGCGTGATTGCGATCAGTTTTATCGCGCCGCACGCCATCGACCATGACGTCGCCCGAGGCTTCGATCCGCAAGGCCCGGCGCACGGCGAACAGCCTTCCGGGCTCAACGTGCTGCTGCACAATCGGCCGCTGCTGATTTTTGCGATCTGCTGCGGACTGTTTCATCTGGCAAATGCCGCCATGCTGCCGCTGGTCAGTCAGAAGTTGTCCTTGGTCAATCTGCAAATGGCCACGCCGCTGACGTCTGCCTGCATCGTCGCTGCGCAGTTGGTGATGGTGCCGGTGGCGTTGCTGGTGGGCTGGAAAGCTGATGTGTGGGGACGCAAACCGTTGCTGCTCGCCGGTTTCCTGATTCTGCCGTTGCGCGGCGTGCTCTATACGCTGTCGGACGACCCGTACTGGCTGGTCGCCGTGCAATTGCTCGACGGCGTCGGCGCGGGAATCTTCGGCGCGTTGTTTCCCGTGGTGATCAAGGACCTGACCCAAGGCACCGGGCGCTTCAATGTCAGCCTCGGCGCGTTGTCGACGGTATTTGGCCTCGGCGCCGCGCTGAGCAACGGCTTGGCTGGTCTGGTGGTTCAGCAAGCGGGTTACAGCGCGGCGTTCCTGACATTGGCGGCGGTCGCAGCGGCCGCGTTGGTATTGCTGCTGGTGGCGATGCCGGAAACGCTGGACCGGCAGGCTGCGGTGGTGGATAAACCGGCAGTTGCCGCGCTGAATTGATCAGCGATTGGCCAGCAGATCCCTGTAGGAGCGAGCCTGCTCGCGATTGTGGTGTGTCAGGCGCCATCAATGTCACCTGACATTCCGCCATCGCGAGCAAGCTCGCTCCCACAAGGGTTTTGGGTGTTCGGGATTACGAGGTTAACGCCTGGCCGCCCAGCGGATCACCAATTTCCACGGCGAACCCTGTGAATTTAAACCACCACTCCTACAGGGTTTTGGGTGTTTGGGATTACTGGTTGATGCCTGGCCATCCAGCGGATCGCCGGTCTCCCTGTGGGAGCGAGCTTGCTCGCGATGGCGGTGGGTCAGGCGATATTGATGGTGGCTGACACTCCGGTATCGCGAGCAGGCTCACTCCTACAGGTGGTTTTGCGTTTGGCTTATTTCACCAGCGTCTTGCCGTCCAGCGGATCGCCAATCTTCAGGAAGTGCCCGCCGGCGACGTGGTGCAAGGTGCGCAAATCATCGTGCCCTTCGAAGTGCCAGCGCCCTTCGCTGAACACGCGGTCGTCCGCTTGCGCGGCGATGACTTCGGCGAGGAACAGGTCGTATTGCTGATGATTGTGCGGTTCGGGCAGCAGTCGGCATTCGAGCCACGCAACGCAGCCTTCGAGCATCGGCGCGTCGATCAATTCGCCGCTGAAAGTCTGCAAGTCGTAAGCCTGAAACTTGTCCTCGCCGTGCTGTTGATTCAGCGCCAGGCCCGACGTCGAGCCGACGGTCTGGACGATATCGGCTTGTGCGGCGCACGGCACGTTCAATACGAATGTGCCCGACGCTTCGAGCAGTTGCCGGGTCCAGGTGGACTTGTCGAGCACTACCGCGACTTTCGGCGGTTCGAAGTCCAGCGGCATCGCCCATGCGGCGGCCATGATGTTGCGCTGGCCATCGTGGGCGGCGCTGACCAGCACGGTCGGGCCGTGATTGAGCAGGCGATAGGCCTTGGATAACGGCACCGGACGGCGATGGGAAACGGTCATGGATGTCTGCTCCAAGGATAAAGCGGCGATTGTAACGGCAACCGCCCGCCGCGCATCAAGTCGCCAGTTGATTGGCGAACTGGCCGACCGCATTCACCACTTTCTGCGCGCCGTCCTGAATCTCGACGATCACCGTGCCCGCCTCCGCCGCCAGCGCCAAACCTTGCTCGGCTTGCAGTTTGCCGCCGCTCATCAGGCTCACGGCGTTGCGCGCCATGTCTTGGTTCTGCCGCACCACGCTGACAATTTCCTCGGTGGCCTGGCTGGTGCGCGAGGCCAGTTGCCGCACTTCGTCGGCGACCACGGCAAAGCCGCGTCCCTGTTCACCCGCGCGCGCTGCTTCGATGGCGGCGTTGAGCGCAAGCAAATTGGTCTGTTCGGCGATGCCGCTGATGGTTTTGACGATATTGCCGATCACCTGCGATTGCTCGTTCAGCGCTTCGATGCCTTCCCCGGCGGTTTGCATATGCTTGGCCAAATCACGCATTACGCTGACCGCTTGCGTGACCACCGCCGTGCCGCGCTGGGCGCTGCTGTCGGTCTGGATCGACGTGCTGTAGGCAATGTTCGCGGCCTCGGCAACGGCTTGTTCCTGATTGACCTGATCGGTAATCACCGTGGCGAATTTCACCACTTTGTAGAGCTTGTTATTGGCGTCGACCACCGGGTTGTAGGACGCCTCCAGCCACACCACGCGGCCATGGCTGTCGACGCGCTTGAAACGATCAGCGACAAACTCGCCGTTGTTCAAGCGCCGCCAGAAGTTCTGATACTCGGCGCTGTTGTATTCCTGCGGCTCACAGAACGTGCGGTGATGTTTGCCCTGGATCTGCGCCAGGCTGTAACCCATGCCATTAAGGAAGCGATCATTGGCCATCAGCACATTGCCATCGAGGTCGAACTCGATCACCGCCGTCGAACGCACCAGCGCGCCGATCAGGTTTTCGTGTTCGCGGGACGCTTCGATGGTGCGGGTCAGGTCGCTGGAAAAAATCGAGAAATGCCGAATCCGCCCGTCAGAAGAACGCACCGGTTGCAGGATCGAACGCAGCCACGCCTCGTTACCGTTGCCGCGCAGCAGCCGCACGGCGCCGGCAAAGTGTTCGCCACGGGTCAGCGCTGATTTGAAGCGGTGATGGAATTCATCGGATTTCACGTGCGCCGGCACGATGTCTTCGAGTGGCCGCCCGACCAGATCACTGCTTTTGTAGAGCATCTCGTCGAGGAAATTCTGGTTGATCGATTGAATCCGCCCATCGGGTTCGAGGGTCAGAACCAGCATCTCGCTTTCCAGGCTTTGCTTCACTTGCAGGAGGCTGGAGAGTTCTTCGCGAAGAGCCGAGAGCTCCTGCTTCAAGCGTTTGTTGAACATGAGGAAAGCACCGATGGGCAGGAAATTGTGCGGGATGCAGCCTAGCCATCGGCCCTGTGGATATTTTCTGAAGAGTGCGCGCGGGGGTTGGCCAAAAATAATGACGACCGGCGCGCGCGCGACTTCGCCGATACAACCGTGCCTCAGGCCTTAGACCAAAGTCCGATTTGGCCAAAACACCCTCACAACAATCGGTCGATTGTTTTACTGTTGGCACCTGACCCGCCGGGCACTTGCGGCCCGGAACATCACAATAATCATAAGAATCCGAGGTAGTCCCGTGGCCGCTGATATCGACGATAGCCGCTATGCCCGTTTTGCCCTGCGCTGCTCCAGTTTTGCCGAACGCTGGTTTCCCGATTCGTGGGTGTTTGCCGCGCTCGCGGTGATCATTGTTGCCGTGGCGACGATGGCCATGGGCGCCAAACCGACCGACGCCGCCATGGCGTTCGGCGACGGTTTCTGGAGTTTGATTCCGTTCACCATGCAGATGGCGTTCGTGGTGATCGGCGGTTATGTGGTGGCCAGTTCGCCGCCGGCCGTGAAGCTGATTGACCGCTTGGCGCGGATTCCGAAAAACGGTCGTTCCGCCGTGGCATGGGTGGCGTTGATTTCGATGGTCGCCTCGTTGCTGAACTGGGGATTGTCGCTGGTATTCGGCGGTTTGCTGGTGCGCGCGCTCGCCCGCCGCGTCGACCTGAAAATGGATTATCGCGCCGCCGGTGCCGCCGCGTATCTGGGCCTCGGCGCTGTGTGGGCGCTGGGCCTGTCGTCGTCCGCCGCGCAATTGCAGGCGAACCCGGCGAGCCTGCCGCCGTCGATTCTGTCGATCACCGGCGTTATTCCGTTCACCGAAACGATCTTTCTATGGCAATCCGGCGTGCTGTTGCTGGCGCTGATTGTGGTCTCGCTGATCATCGCCTACGCCACCGCGCCCGGCCCGAACACTGCGCGTGACGCCGCTGCGTGCGGGGTCGATCCGAGCTTCAATCTGCCGCCGCTGCAACCGCGCACGCGTCCCGGCGAGTGGCTGGAGCACAGCCCGCTGCTGACGATTTTGCTGGTATTGCTGGCGGCAGGCTGGCTGTTTCACGAGTTCTCGACCAAACCGGCAATCAGCGCGATCTCCGGTTTGAACACGTACAACTTTCTGTTCCTGATGCTCGGCGCGCTGCTGCACTGGCGCCCGCGCAGTTTCCTCGATGCGGTGTCCCGCGCGGTGCCGACCACCACCGGCGTGCTGATCCAGTTTCCGCTGTACGGCTCGATTGCCGCGCTGATGACCACCGTCAAAGGCACCGACGCGCAGACGTTGGCCCACCACATCTCAACCTTTTTCGTACAGATCGCGTCCCACGATACCTACGCGCTGTTGATGGGCGTGTACTCGGCGATCCTCGGTTTCTTCATCCCGTCCGGCGGCGGCAAATGGATCATTGAAGCGCCGTACGTCATGCAAGTGGCCAACGATCTGAACTATCACCTCGGCTGGTCCGTGCAAATCTACAACGCCGCCGAAGCCCTGCCGAACCTGATCAACCCGTTCTACATGCTGCCGCTGCTCGGCGTACTCGGCCTCAAGGCGCGCGACTTGATCGGGTTCTCGTTCGTGCAATTGCTGGTGCATACGCCGCTGGTGTTGCTGCTGCTGTGGGCGTTGGGGACGACGCTGGTTTATACGGCGCCGGTGATGCCTTGAGGGTGATGACCGCATCTGCGTGGAGAAGCGGATGCGGTCAGGTTGGGTCGGTGGGCAACACTTTCAACAGTTCCGGCAAAGCTGTCTGGACCGTGTCCCATACCACTTCAAGATTGATATCGAAGTAGCCGTGAGCGATACGGTTGCGCATACCGCGCATGCTGCGCCACGGCACGTGGGGATTCTGCGTTGCGAACTCAGCATGACGGTCCATGATCTTGGTTGCCGCCTCGCCGATAATAATGAGGCTCATGACGACGGCTTGCTGCGTACGCTTGTCGTCGAAGAACTCATCTCTATTGAGCCCTTCGACAAAAATCAGCGCATCGCTCGCCGCTTGGCGCATGTGGTCAAGGTAATCATCGAGCCGATTTTCGGTCATACGGGCCGAGCCTGCTCAAGCACCTGTTGCCGAAACTTCAAGGGAAGATCACCTGGGGTCAGCAGGTCAACACTGACCCCCAGCAAGTCTTCCAACTCGACCTGAAGTTCGCCGAGATCAAACAGTGTGGCTCCGGGAAGCGCGTCCACCAACAGGTCAAGATCACTGCCCTCTTCGTCCGTCCCGAGCAGAGCCGAACCGAATACCCGCGGGTTGGACGTGCGGAATCGGCCGACGGTTTCGCGGACGGCTGCACGTTTCAGGTCAAGCGCTGTAGAAGGTTTCATGAATCACCATTGGCCAGAAGCGGCATAGAGCGAGTCTAGCAGCGTTAGAGAATGGTAGACATCGGCCGCTGTGGCTACTCAAAGGAGCGCGAATCATCGGGCATTGCTATTGGACTCTTCCTACAGATACCTCTGCCATCACCTGACATAAATCTCGGCCCCTTCCTATCTCTTATCCACAGACCGCTGAATTAGACTCTGGCGGCGCATTGCTGTGCGCAGAAATGGAATCTTCAACTACTTGCCGCTTTATCCAAGGACGACCTGAACAATGCCTGCAATATCCAAATCGCTGGAAGAAATGATCAATGAGATGTACCAGGACGGCCGAATTTCATTGGTTGAATACCAGACGCTTCGTGACGACGCCGACCGGCGCATGGACGCAGTGATCTGTGAGTTTGGCCAGCACAACAATCTGACCGCGTTTCAAAAATCCATGGATGTCTCCATGCAGTTGCTGCAACTGGCGGTGATCGATGCGAAGAAAGCCAAGTTGACCGATACCGGCGAAGCCATCGTCAGAGACGCCGTGATTGCCCAAGTCGAATACCTGCGCGTGGGAAGTCATCTCGCGTTGCACTTGCTGTAAATCGCCAACAGTCGGCGGCCCTCAGTCCAATGAACTGGGGGCCTTTCGCGGGTTGACGGGAAACAGCGAAGACTCGGCATGGCGCAAAAATACTCTTTCCAACCACTTCTTTGTCGAGTTCTGCTGATCCAGTATGGCGCTCACCCCGCAAGAGGGGCTCACGCTGAAAAGGATCTGAGCATGTTCAAACTCGCAGGACTTACCCTCGCCGCGCTCACGCTGAGCGCCGCTGCCCACGCCGATGTCGATCTGAAACTGGGCAGTACTGAACGCGTCACCCGGCTCTTCGCGTATCCCAACAATTGCAACGTGATCTGCTTTCGCAACTGGACGCTGGAGCAGACCGTTGAGCATTACCTGACCCAAAGCGTGCAGCGCGACGGTTACAGTGCGGCGAAGGTCCTGGTAAAAACCGACAACGATCAGCTTTACGTCGAAATCAGCGGCGTGCCCAAGGGTTATGAAAAACCGCTGGCGGCGCTGCTCGATGCCGGCGACCTGGCCTACACCGGCGCCAGCAAGCTGAATGCCGATGGCAAATGGGCGTATAGCTGGTATTTGTTCCTGCCGTTGGGCATGGCCCTGGAGAATCGCAAAAGTGTCGAATTGCTGCACTTTCCACCGGATTATTCGCTGACCCAGGCGCAGGATTATCTGCGATCCGCGACCACCGATCGCTGGGCGACGCTGCTCACCGACAATGGCATTGCGCCCGAGCAGACGCCGGGTTACCAGACCATCATCGATATCGCGCCGATTGCCGCGCCGTCCAGCGCCGGCAAGGATCTGGAAGGCGTCTACGACTACTTCAAGGATTATCAGACGACCATGGTCAAGGACGTCAGCCAGAATGCCAAAGGCGTGGCGTTGCCAATGGTTGCGTTCGGCGCGCCAGTACGCAACTGGATCAAGCAGCAATACGGCGCGACCGTCGGCGTGCTGGGCCTGGCGAGCATCAGCCCGAGCGCCGGGGTGAAGGTGCCGGTGCTGGGTTCCAATCATCCAAGTTACATCTGGTACGCCGCTGACCCGGCGACCTACACCGGCCCCGACGCCGAGGCGAAAGCTGATGCCGCCGGCCTGAAGGTCATGGGCCAGGATTTGAGCGCCGCGTGCTGGCAGGCCGGGATGGGCAGTAAACCGGGGAGCGACGCAGCGGTTCAGCTGAAAAGCTGCACGCAGACGTGGCAAGTGACCCAGAAAGAAAAGACCTGTGAGCTGTTTTACACCTCGATCCGCGATTTGAGCCCGGCAGACGCAGCGACCAAATGCGCGACCCCACCGGTCAAATCCGAACTCAAACTATTGCAAGCGCCGGCACCGACGCCGGCCATTCCCGCACCCCAGCTCTAAGCTCTAAAACGCAAAACGCCTTCGCGGATGAACCAGGGTTCACACGCGAAGGCGCTTAGGTTGCCAGTTGCAGATAGCCGAGCGTTAGGAATCGCCGGCCGGACGCAAACGATATTGCGGCGGCAGTTGCTCGAAACCGCTGATCGTCGCGTTCAGGCTTTTCCAGCGACCATCCTTGATGCCATAGATGCAGCCATGGATCGACAGGTTCTGCCCGCGATGCCAAGCATTTTGCACAATGCTGGTGTGGCCGACGTTGGCCACTTGCTGGATCACGTTGAGCTCGCAGAGACGGTCGACGCGCTCTTCCTCGGTCGGCAACTTGGCCAGCTCTTCGCGTTTCTCGTAATAGAGATCACGAATCGAGCGCAACCAGCCGTCGATCAAACCCAACTGCCGATCCTGCATCGATGCGCGCACGCCGCCGCAGCCGTAGTGGCCGGTGACCAGGATGTGTTTGACCTTGAGCACGTCCACCGCGTACTGAATCACCGACAGGCAATTGAGGTCGGTGTGCAGCACCACGTTGGCCACGTTGCGGTGGACAAACAGGTCGCCGGGCAGCATGCCAACGATCTCGTTCGCCGGCACGCGCGCGTCGGAACAGCCGATCCACAGGTATTCCGGGGTCTGCTGGCGGGCCAGTTTGGCGAAGAAATCAGGATCTTCTTTGGTGATCGCGTCAGCCCAGCGCTCGTTGTTATCAATCAGATCTTGTAATTCGTTCATGCATTGAAGCCTCAAGAATGATGCGCACCTTTGACAGACGGCCGCCCGTCGAGGTCACGCGCGCGATGCAGATAGCCCTGATGCCCTGAAATCGGTCACAGCCAACCGGCGCTGCATGTCGGTGGAATTCTCGGCCACACAGCGGGTCCACCTTAGTAAGGCCCACAGTATGAGGAATTGCCATGACTGATTCACGACGTCCGTACGATGCGGTGCAACCCGAGCCGATCGATGATAACGAAGATCGCATGGGTTCGATGCACGAGCTGGACTTTGACGACGAAGAGCCCAGCGCCAAGATCGGCGACGAACTGCCGGAAAACGAACGCGAACGCCTGATGCCCAGCGAACGCGTACGCGAAGCCGGCATGACCGGCGCCTCCAGCGATGACCATGAACCTACCGACGATGACATGAGCCCGGAAACGCTGATCCGTGAAGACGGCGCGCGCGACGCGTCTGAAGCGGGTGAAGCTGATCAGGCGGATTGGGATTTGAGCATCGTCGATGAAGACGAGATTGGCGGCGGCAATGGACTGGATGAAGCGGAGTTGGCCCAGCGGGATCCGCTGGACGGCAATCGTTGATCCGTAGCGCCTGATAGATCGCCATCGCGAGCAAGTTCGCCCCACAGGTTTCATGTACGAAACAAATACCCTGTAGGAGCGAGGCTTGCCCGCGAAGCTTTTAAATGAAGCTTTTAAAATTCAGTCAACCAATGTGCAAGCCATGACCACGGCGTCTTCACGCCCGCCCACCGCCGGATAATAATCCCGACGCCGGCCAATCTCGTTAAACCCGTAACGCTCATACAAGCGAAACGCGCCGCGATTGCTGTCGCGCACTTCCAGGAAACATTCCCGCGCCTCGGCCGCATACGCCCGCGACATCAAATGCTCAAGCAGCGTCAAACCCAGGCCTCGGCCCTGATTCTCCGGTTTGACCGTGATGTTCAGCAGATGCGCCTCATCAAGAATGATCTGCACCACGCCGTGGCCGACTTGCTGCGAGCCTTCGAACATCAGCCAGATCTGGTATTTGCCGAGGCCATCGAGAAAAATCCCGCGCGTCCACGGATGGCTATACGCCGCGTATTCGATCTTCAGTACAGCGTCGAGGTCCGCCTCGGTCATCGGGCGGAACGATACAGCGTCACTCATTTGATTCTTTCCAACGCGCCATCAGCCGACGCATGGCTTGCCAGACATCAGCCTTACGCTGTGGCTCTTCCATTAAGAGTTCCAGACCCGGCAGGGCCCAGACCGAGCCCAGGCCTTCGACCTGGAGTTCACGGTTGAAGGATTCGGCGTTCGCTTCGCCGGCAAAACGCACCGCCGGCAGACCAATCAGCCACAGGCAGACGCACGGCGCGTCCTCGATCCTCGCTGAGAGAAAACCCTGCACGAAGTCGCGCGCGGCCTCCGGGCCTTGGTCCATGGTGCCGCGCACCAGCAATGGCCAGCGCACCGGTTCGCCGACGATTTGCGGGCTGTCCGGCAGACCGGCGGCACGCAGCATGTCCTTGAGCAACATGTAGGCCGGGTCGCGAGTCTGGAACGGTTCGCCTGTGGGTAACTCGACCAGCAGCAAGCAGCGCCCGGCGCGCAATAACTGCAGGGCAAAGCGCGGCGGCGGCACCACCGGCGCCTTGGCCACGGCCGGCGCCGCCTCTTCTTCGACCTTGGCGCCCGAACGGGTGCTGGCCAATGACGGACGCGGCACTTCGATCTTGACCCGCTCGCTCGGCTTGATCACCGGTTCTGCGGGCGCTTCGGCAACCGGCGCGGCTACTGACACCGGCAGCAGCGGCGCAACGACCAACGGCTCGGGCATCTCCAGCAGTTCGGGACGCGAGGGCGCGGCAAAGGGCAATTCGGTGCGCGGCAGCCAGTTGACCACCTGCATGGCGGTCAAATAAGCGCGGCGACGGGACTCGATAAGCAAAGGTCGGCCACTTGTGGATAACTGAAAGTGCGCTGATTCTACCGCCCTTCGCCGAAGATCGCCCGCGCTTGATCGATCTCTTGAACCTGCAAACAACGACTGCCCGTCCCGAGAGTGAATCGCAACGGGCGCGATGCAGTACAATCGCCGCTTTTATTCGACAACCAGCCGGCCATCCCGATGATCGAACCCAAGCGCGTCTTGCGCGCCCTCGCTGAACACTGGGCACTTCTGGAGCCACTGTGCGAGCACTTCGACCAAGGCACTTTGAGCCTCAACGAACTGCGTTCACAGTTGGCCGCCCAGCAACTGGACAGTACCCCGCAGGACATCACCAGCCTGCTGGACGTGTGGATCCGCCTCGACATTCTGGTGCCCGTGGCGAAAAGCCCGAACCGTTTCGAGCTGAACGCGCAGATCCACGATTTCCTCGCCTACCTGCGCCGTGAGCACCGCTTGGGCCTGTGCCTGGAAATCGAAGCGTATCTGCGTCACCTCGAACGTCTGGCCGGCTACATCCAGGACGCTTTCGACATCCGCGACGGCCACGATCTGGCGCGCCAATTGCGCCTGCTCGACATGCGCGTGCGCGATGTGCTGAAGAAACTCGCCAACGATGAACAGGCGCTGGTCGCGGTCGCCGAGCGCGCGAAGACCAGCGATCGACAGATTCCGCTGCGTCAGCGTTACGCCGAAGTGCTGGCGACCTGGGACGAATACGTCGAGCCGATGATTCAACTGGTGAACGCCGACGGTGCGTTCGAGCAAGGCGTGCGCAAGGTCGAAAACGTTCTGCTGAAGATGCTCACCGAGCAGCAGCGCCTCGGTCATCTGGTTGATGACGACATGTTGCTGCGCACCCACGCGCGCATCCTCGAAATGCAGACCAGCGCCCAACTGACGTTGCGTCACGCCCGGGAACTGCTGCTGCCGCTGCGTGAAGAAGCGCGCCGCCACAACGCCGTCACCCGTGGCGCCGCGCTGGCCTTGTCGGCGATTCGTCGCAAAGGCATCGATGCAGTGCCGCAAGCCGCCATGCCGATGTTCACTCGCCCGCAAAGCACCTTCCTCGGCAGCGCCAGTCAGGTTGAAGCCTACGTGTATGCGCTGGCGCGTTTCGAGCCGAAACCGGCGCGTTTCCCCAAAGCGCATAAAACCCAGAAAGGTGAAGCGCCGCGCGCCCCGCGCACGGTCCGGGAAATGCTCGAACGCTGCGAAGACGCGCTGCCGATGCCGGACCTGATGACCTGGCTGCTGGAGCAGGAACCGGACGGCGCGACCGACGAATTGCTTTACTGGTTCTCGCGCCTGTCGCGGGAAAAACGCTTCAAACGCGAACGTCTGGAACGCCGCGATTACCACACTCATGAGCATCAGGTCAGCCTGCGCTCCTTCGCCCTGCTCTCGGCCCGCGACAGCGCCGCCGAGGATTCTGCGAGCATCCCCAATGCATCTTGATCTATCCGAACTGTCTCAGCTGGCGCCGATTTTTCGCGAGCTGTTCAAGGGCTACCACGTCAGCCGCCGCGATCCGGAGCTGTACGCGCAACTGTCGAACTTCCAGGACCAGTACCGCACGCTGTTTCGCGCGCTGGGTTTTGAATTGGTCTGCGACACCCGTGGCTTTTATTACTTCGTCCCGGAACTCGCTGCCGCAGCGGTGAATAAAACCGCGCAACGCCTGGCGCTGTTCACCTTCATCCTCGTCGAGCATCTGGCCGATCAGGGCCGCGACCCGGTCGCCGTGCTCGACGGTGGCAGCCTCGGACGCGATGAATTGCCGTCGCTGCTGGAGAAGTACCGCGACCTGTTCATTCAGGCCGAAGTACAGACCGTCGAAGAACTCGAAGAAAAAATCATGCGCCGCATGACGCAACTCGGTTTCGCCGGCGAAGAAAACGGCATCTACCGCTTTCTGCCGCCGATGCACCGTTTCCTCGATGTCTGCCTGTCGGTTCAGCAGGACCGCGATCTGGCGGCCAGTCTGCACAGCGTGTTGCCGCTGCCGGTGCCAGTGTTGATCGATGACGACAGTGACGAAAAACTGCTGGAAACCGATGACCCGCTCGATCTCAGCGACTTCGCTGAAGAAAGCGAAGAAGACGCCATGGCCCGCGCCATTGCCGAAGAACAGGAGACCGACGCATGAGCAAGGAACGCTACGGCATTCGCCGCTTCGCCCTGTTGAACACCGCCGGTTACAGCCTCGGCCTGTTTCCGCTGGAAGAACCGTTGTCAGTCTACGGCGCGAACAACCTCGGCAAATCGGCGTCGATCAACGCTTTGCAGTTTCCGATTCTGGCGCGCATGTCGGACATGAGTTTCGGCAAGTACAGCCTTGAGCAATCGCGACGTTTCTACTTCGCCTCTGACACTAGTTACATCCTCGTCGAAGTTTCGCTGCCTCACGGCCCACACGTGATCGGCGTGGTCGGGCGCGGCCCGGGCGGTGGTTTCGGTCACCAGTTCTTTGCCTACGCCGGCAAGCTGGACCTGGCGCATTACCAGAAGAACGACACCTGCCTGCGCCAGAAAGAACTGTTCACCAACCTTGAGCGCGAAGGCCTGAAAGCCTACGAACTGAAGCCTGATGAATTGCGCCGTTTGCTGGTGGGCGGCCACACGTCGGTGCCGCTGGACCTGACGCTGATTCCGCTGCGTTCCACCAGCGAGCAGAGCCTGAAGACCTTCCGCGCGTTGTTCATCAACTTGCTGCACATGCGCGAAATCACCGCGGCCAAGCTCAAGCAATTGTTCCTCGATGCCTTCGAGCACAGCTTGCGTTCCGGTAGCGTCGATTACATCGCCGCGTGCGAAGAAGCCTTCCGCGATGTACGACGCATGGAACAGGACTACAACTCGCTGGTTACCGCCGGCCCGTTGGTTGAAGCGCTGGCGTCGGGCGTGGCCCAGCGCAACATCCTGCGCGGCAAGCTGCATCGCATCTCGCCGCTGCTCGATTCGTTGCTCGGCACTTGGTCGGACTACGCCAGTGCGCGCAAGGAAGAGCTGACGATTCAGGCCGAACATTACCGCAACGAGCAGGACGCGCTGCAAAACGATCAGCGCGGCGGCACTCAGGAACTGATGCGCCTGGAGCGCGAAATCACCGGCATCCAGCGCTGGCTCGGCGAATTGTCGGTGCTCAAGCATCGTTTTGCCCTGGTCACTGACGTCAAGGTTCTGGAGCAACAACTGCTCGCGGCCAAGGATGCGCACGACGAATTGGCCGGTGCGCTGGCGCAGTCGCGGCAGTTCAGCGCCGAAGACCTCGAAGAGCGTTTGCGCGAACTGGAAAAACGCCTGAAGTCGGTGAAACAGCAACTCGATCATGCCGACAACAACAGCTACGCACGTCTGCGCGAAGAGTTTTCACAGCAAGACGTCGAGCGCCTTATGCGTCTGTTCAACAGCGCGCTGTTCAGCCTGCCGTTGGGCGAACACGGGATTACCCTCGATGAAGACGGCCAGTGGGTGAAATCGCTGGAGCTGATTCTCGATGGCTTCAAAGGTGAGCGTTTCGAAGTGCCGGGGCTGTCGATCGACATCTCGCACATCGAGCCGCCGGCCCTGCAAGCCCTGGCGGACCGCGCCGCGTTGCGGGACCAGAAAGAACGCCTGGACAAAGAACTCAAGCAACTGAAAACCCAGCAAGCCGTGGCAGCCGACCGCGCGGCGAGCAAGACTCAGACTGAAGCGCTGTACCAGCAAGTGCTGGACGCGCAGAAAGCGCTGGAAGATTTCCGCCGCGCGCAAACCCTGAGCGCCGAGGAAGACGACAAGCTTGAGCAACTGGCGCAGATGGAAGCCGCGCAGGAAGAGTTGAAGCGTTCCAGTGATGCCTTCACCGAACGCGTCCAGCAACTGTCGGCCAAGCTGCAATTGGTCGGGCGGCAGATCGGCGACATGGAGGCCAAGCAACGCACCCTCGACGACGCCCTGCGCCGCCGCCAGTTGTTGCCGGCCGACTTGCCGTTCGGCACGCCGTTCATGGACCCGATCGACGATTCCATGGATAACCTGTTGCCGCTGCTCAACGACTATCAGGACAGTTGGCAGGGTTTGCAGCGCAGCGACGGGCAGATCGAAGCGTTGTACGCGCAGGTTCGCCTCAAGGGCGTGGCCAAGTTCGACAGCGAAGACGACATGGAGCGGCGTCTGCAATTGCTGATCAACGCCTATGCGCACCGCACCGACGAAGCGCTGACCCTCGGCAAGGCGCGCCGTGCGGCGGTTACCGATATCGCGCGGACCTTGCGCAATATTCGCAGCGACTACGACAGCCTCGAGCATCAACTGGCGCTGTTCAACCGTGAGATCAACAAGCGTCAGGTCTCCAACCTGCAGAGCTTCCGCATCGTCCTCGCGCCGAACAAAGAAGCGCTCAAGCACATCGACCAGATCATCCACAGCGCTGGCCAGTATGAAGAAGGCGAAACGCTGTCGGTGTTCGACCTGAGCCGAAGCGCCGATCAGGACAACAAGAACGAAGAAGCCAAGGAATACCTGGCGCGGCTGGTGGCGGCGAACCACAACCAGCTCGGGCTCAAAGATTTGTTCGAATTGGCGTTCGAGATCACCAAGGTCAACGGCCAACCGGTGATTCACACCGACATCGACGGCGCGGCATCGAACGGCACGACGATGACGATCAAGGCGCTGACCAACATGTATTTGTTGCTGCACTTGATGGACCGCGACCAGGCCGGTCGCGTGCGCCTGCCGTACTACCTCGACGAGGCGGCAGATATCGACGAGAAGAACCAGGCAGCGCTGCTGGAAACCAGTCTGCAACTGGGCTTCGTGCCGATTCTGGCGAGTGTGAAACCGCAGGTTTGCGCCAGTGTGGCGATCGACCTGGAAGGTGGCAGCGGGCCAAACGGCATCTACATTGATGAGTCGGACTGGAAGTACATCCGTCGCCACGATGAGGTGAAGGCGCCGGTGAACGTGGGAGCGGATGAGCCGGAGCTGGACGCGGTTTGATCGGCTTTAACTGAAAGGCCAAAAAAAGGGCCGCGATCTGTTTGGATCGCGGCCCTTTTTTATGGCTTGGGATTTGTTGTGAGTTTCAGGGCCTCATCGCGAGCAGGCTCGCTCCCACAGGTGACCGCGTTTATTTCATGAGAATGCGATCAAACTGTGGGAGCGAGCTTGCTCGCGATAGCGGCAGCACAACCACCACAAACCCTACTTGCCGAGTGAAATCTTCGGCGCCCAGGTCAGCCACTCATCCTCAAACTTGTCGAACAACGGGAAAGTCTGCTCAGGTCGCGCCGGGTTGCCCATGCGCTCGCCGTCCGGCGTGGCAAAAGCGATGCCGCCCTGAATCAGGGTTTCCAGCGATTCGGTGCGCATCGTCGCGCCTTTGAACAAGCCGTAATCGAAGCCAAATCCACTGCTGTTCCAGAAACGCGTGCCGCTGCGCACCAGTGGCGCATATTTCGGCTCGATCAGGATGTGCACCAACACGCGATCCGCGGTTTGGCCCAGTTCATAACCGGTCACTTTGCCCACGGTGATTTCGCGGTATGTCACCGGCACCCCGGTTTTCAGCGAGCCGCGACGCGCCGCGCTCAAGACCAGGCTCAAACCGGCCTCGGCTTTGGTCAGCTCTGGAGGATTGGCCAACGCCACGAAGTTCTTCTGCGGCCCCTGGTTTTTCGCCGCCGGTTGCACTTCGATGTATTGACCGGTGACCAGCGTTTCCAGGTTCGAGGTCTTGATCAACCCAAGCTCGGGTTTGACCACCCAGAACTGACTGCCAACCCGCGCAATGCGCTCCGGCACTTCGGTGATTCGCGCCGTGAGTATCACTGACTGCAAATCGTCCGTGAGGTCGACGTCCTCGATCTTGCCGACGTCCAGACCCTTGAAGCGGATCGGCGTGCCGGTGCGCAAGCCGTCTGCACGATCAACTTTGATGGTGACCACAGCGCCTTTCTGGTTCGCTTCGTCGTGACTCGGGAACAGACGGAAACGCGGGATCTTCTTTTGCAGCGGCGCTTTGGCTTCCGGGGTTTCGAAAGCGATACCGCCAGCCATCAGGCTTTGCAACGATTCACTTTTGACCTGAATGCCGCCGGTCAAACCACCGCTGAGCGTGACGCCGCTGGCGTTCCAGAAGCGCGTCGAGGCGTTGACCAGTCCTTCGTATTCCTTCTCGATGTGCACACCGATGATCAATTGTTTCTTGGTCTTGGAGAACTGATAGCTCTGCACCGAACCGACTTTGACCTGCTTGTAGAGAATCGGGCTGCCGACTTCCAGCGAACCCAGGCTTTCGGTGAACAGCACCAGGTGCAAGCCCGGCGAACGCAGGTCGAGCGGCGGCGCCTTGGGTCGCGCGACGAACTCGCGCTGCGGCTCGCCGCCCTTGTCGCCGGGACGAATGGCGATGTAGTTGCCCTTCACCAGCGCTTCCAGTCCGGTGATGCCGGCCAGCGAAATCGACGGCTTGACCACCCAAAACTGCGTGCCCGCGACCAGGTAATCCTCGGCCAGCGGATCAAGGGTCAATTCGGCAGTGGCAGCGGACAGGTCCGGATCAATCTTCAGCGCTTTCAAGTTACCGACTTGAATGCCTTTGTACATAACCGGCGTGCGGCCAGCCTGCAGGCCTTCGAAATCACTCAGTTTGACCTTGACCCGAATCCCCGCTGCCGCCGCATCGAAGTCTTCATAGAGCCGGAATGGCAGGCTCGGATCGGTGGCCGGGCTGTCCTTGCGATTCTCCGGTGTGGCGAACGCGATGCCGCCGGCAACGATGCTGGCCAGGGATTCGCTGCGGATTTTCACGCCGGACAGGTTGGCGTCAATGCTGATGCCACTGGAGTTCCAGAACCGCGTATGTTTGCGCACGAGGCTGGCGTAAGTCGGCTCGATAAAGACCTTGAGCTCGACCGTGCTCTGATCCTCGGACAACAGGTAGCTTTTGACCTGGCCGACTTTGATCTGTTTGTAGAACACCGGGCTGCCGCGATTCAGCGAACCGAGACGATCAGCCTTGATGGTGAGGTGCAGACCGGGCTTGGAGTCCGACAGCGGCGGTTCTTCGGCCAGCGCCTTGAACTTGCGCGTCGGCTCGCCTTCACCGGGACTGATGGCCACGTAGTTACCCGACACGAGTGTTTCCAGGCCAGTGATACCGGCCAGACTGACGCTCGGCTTGACCAGCCAGAAACGCGTGCTGGTCTTGAGGTATTGCTCGACGTCCTTGTTCATTTCGACAGTGGCGATCACCCCTTTGGAGCTGCCTTCGTCGTCGAGTTTGAGAGTCTTCACCTTACCGACCGACATGCCTTTGTAGACCACTTCGGTCTTGTTGGCCTGGATGCCCTCGCCGCTTTCGAAGCGCACTTGAATCTCGATCCCGGTTTCGTTGTAGGCACGCCAGCCGAGCCAGCCGCCGATGATCAGGGCGATCAATGGCAGGACCCAGATTGCAGACCAGTTGGAGGCCGGTCGGGTTTTAGCGGTAGGCAAATCAGTCATGGTCGTCGTCCGACTCCGTGTTATCCCAAATCAGTCGGGGATCGAAAGTAACTGCGGCAAGCATGGTCAAAATCACCACACTGGCGAAGGCGATGGCGCCGAGGTTGGCTTCGACGCTGGCAAGCCGTCCGAAATTCACGACCGCCACCAGGATGGCGATCACGAAGATGTCGAGCATGGACCAGCGGCCGATGAATTCGATAAAGCGGTACATCACGATGCGCTGGCGTGCCGACAGAGGCTGGCGACGTTGCACCGAAAACAGCAGCAACGCGATGCCGACGAGTTTGAAGGTGGGCACCAGGATGCTGGCGATAAATACCACGGCAGCAATCGGAATCATGCCGTGCTGAACCAGCTGAATCACGCCGGACATGATGGTGCTCGGATCGCCTTTGCCCAGCGAGCTGACGGTCATGATCGGCAACATATTCGCCGGGATGTAGAGAATCGCGGCGGTGACCAGTAATGCCCAGGTGCGCTTCAAGCTGTTTGGCCGACGGGCATGCACTTGCGCACCGCAACGGGTGCAGATCTGCTCGTCGATGTCCGGTTGCTGCTTGTTCAACTCATGGCATTCGATACACATCAGAATGCCTGCATCAATCGCCCGCATGGGCATCCTCTCCTGACAAAGCCTGCCAGATCTGGTGAGGCGACATCACTACCTCCAACCACACCTGGACCAACAACAAACTGATGAAGCACGCCAAGCCAAGACTGACGGTGATGGCTGCCATATCGGCCAACTTGACGATCGCGACCAGCACGCCCATGAGGTAAACCTCGAGCATTCCCCAATCCCGAAGGTGGTGATAAATGCGATAGAGCAATAAGCCGTAACTGCGCCCGACATTAAAGCGAATGCTCAGGAGCACGGCCAACTGACAGACCAACTTCAGTAATGGAATGCCCATGCTGCACAGGAACACGACCACTGCAACGCCTTGCATGCCGGTATTGAACAGGCCGAGGACGCCAGACCAGACAGTGTCTTGCGACGTTTGCCCGAGTAGATTGAGCTGCATGATCGGTAAAAAGTTCGCCGGGATGTATAACAACAGTGCGGCGATGACCAAGGCGAGGCTGCGCTGAATGACATTGTGCCGATGCGCATAGAGCTCATAACCGCAGCGTGGACAGAGCGCTTTCTCGCCATGGGCGAGTTCGGGCTTGCGCATCAGCAGGTCGCACTCATGACACGCTATCAAGTCGTCCAGCGGTAAGTCTGACAGCCTTGGGGCGTCAACCGGATCTGGCATATGAGACTCTTGTTCCGAAAAAGGTGGGCCTATTCTAGTGGCCTGAACCGAAAATAACTGTGCAAATTTGTGAGGAAGGATTCAGGTACTTTTCCACCGGACAAACAAAACCCCTACCTGCATACGCAGATAGGGGTTTCGGAATTTAATCTTGACGATGACCTACTCTCACATGGGGAAACCCCACACTACCATCGGCGATGCATCGTTTCACTACTGAGTTCGGGATGGGATCAGGTGGTTCCAAGGCTCTATGGTCGTCAAGAAATTCGGGTACCAAATCGTGGCCAGAGGGCCGCGCTTCAGCAAATTGGGTATGTGACAGCTGTCGGTATTTGCGTGTGGCTTTGTGCACAGTCGAACTTTCGGTTCATTGCGTCTTCACACACCGCAATCTGATGCTCTTTCGAGTAGTCAAATTGCTTGGGTGTTATATGGTCAAGCCTCACGGGCAATTAGTATTGGTTAGCTCAACGCCTCACAGCGCTTACACACCCAACCTATCAACGTCGTAGTCTTCGACGGCCCTTCAGGGGACTCAAGGTCCCAGTGAGATCTCATCTTGAGGCTAGTTTCCCGCTTAGATGCTTTCAGCGGTTATCTATTCCGAACATAGCTACCCGGCAATGCCACTGGCGTGACAACCGGAACACCAGAGGTTCGTCCACTCCGGTCCTCTCGTACTAGGAGCAGCCCCTCTCAAATCTCAAACGTCCACGGCAGATAGGGACCGAACTGTCTCACGACGTTCTAAACCCAGCTCGCGTACCACTTTAAATGGCGAACAGCCATACCCTTGGGACCGGCTTCAGCCCCAGGATGTGATGAGCCGACATCGAGGTGCCAAACACCGCCGTCGATATGAACTCTTGGGCGGTATCAGCCTGTTATCCCCGGAGTACCTTTTATCCGTTGAGCGATGGCCCTTCCATACAGAACCACCGGATCACTAAGACCTACTTTCGTACCTGCTCGACGTGTCTGTCTCGCAGTCAAGCGCGCTTTTGCCTTTATACTCTACGACCGATTTCCGACCGGTCTGAGCGCACCTTCGTACTCCTCCGTTACTCTTTAGGAGGAGACCGCCCCAGTCAAACTACCCACCATACACTGTCCTCGATCCGGATAACGGACCTGAGTTAGAACCTCAAAGTTGCCAGGGTGGTATTTCAAGGTTGGCTCCACGCGAACTGGCGTCCACGCTTCAAAGCCTCCCACCTATCCTACACAAGCAAATTCAAAGTCCAGTGCAAAGCTATAGTAAAGGTTCACGGGGTCTTTCCGTCTAGCCGCGGATACACTGCATCTTCACAGCGATTTCAATTTCACTGAGTCTCGGGTGGAGACAGCGCCGCCATCGTTACGCCATTCGTGCAGGTCGGAACTTACCCGACAAGGAATTTCGCTACCTTAGGACCGTTATAGTTACGGCCGCCGTTTACCGGGGCTTCGATCAAGAGCTTCGCGTTAGCTAACCCCATCAATTAACCTTCCGGCACCGGGCAGGCGTCACACCCTATACGTCCACTTTCGTGTTTGCAGAGTGCTGTGTTTTTAATAAACAGTCGCAGCGGCCTGGTATCTTCGACCGGCATGAGCTTACGGAGCAAGTCCTTCACCCTCACCGGCGCACCTTCTCCCGAAGTTACGGTGCCATTTTGCCTAGTTCCTTCACCCGAGTTCTCTCAAGCGCCTTGGTATTCTCTACCCAACCACCTGTGTCGGTTTGGGGTACGGTTCCTGGTTACCTGAAGCTTAGAAGCTTTTCTTGGAAGCATGGCATCAACCACTTCGTGTTCTAAAAGAACACTCGTCATCAGCTCTCGGCCTTAGAATCCCGGATTTACCTAAGATTCCAGCCTACCACCTTAAACTTGGACAACCAACGCCAAGCTGGCCTAGCCTTCTCCGTCCCTCCATCGCAATAACCAGAAGTACAGGAATATTAACCTGTTTTCCATCGACTACGCTTTTCAGCCTCGCCTTAGGGACCGACTAACCCTGCGTCGATTAACGTTGCGCAGGAAACCTTGGTCTTTCGGCGTGGGTGTTTTTCACACCCATTGTCGTTACTCATGTCAGCATTCGCACTTCTGATACCTCCAGCAAGCTTCTCAACTCACCTTCACAGGCTTACAGAACGCTCCTCTACCGCATCACCTAAGTGATACCCGTAGCTTCGGTGTATGGTTTGAGCCCCGTTACATCTTCCGCGCAGGCCGACTCGACTAGTGAGCTATTACGCTTTCTTTAAAGGGTGGCTGCTTCTAAGCCAACCTCCTAGCTGTCTAAGCCTTCCCACATCGTTTCCCACTTAACCATAACTTTGGGACCTTAGCTGACGGTCTGGGTTGTTTCCCTTTTCACGACGGACGTTAGCACCCGCCGTGTGTCTCCCATGCTCGGCACTTGTAGGTATTCGGAGTTTGCATCGGTTTGGTAAGTCGGGATGACCCCCTAGCCGAAACAGTGCTCTACCCCCTACAGTGATACATGAGGCGCTACCTAAATAGCTTTCGAGGAGAACCAGCTATCTCCGAGCTTGATTAGCCTTTCACTCCGATCCACAGGTCATCCGCTAACTTTTCAACGGTAGTCGGTTCGGTCCTCCAGTTAGTGTTACCCAACCTTCAACCTGCCCATGGATAGATCGCCCGGTTTCGGGTCTATTCCCAGCGACTAGACGCCCTATTAAGACTCGCTTTCGCTACGCCTCCCCTATTCGGTTAAGCTCGCCACTGAAAATAAGTCGCTGACCCATTATACAAAAGGTACGCAGTCACCCAACAAAGTGGGCTCCCACTGCTTGTACGCATACGGTTTCAGGATCTATTTCACTCCCCTCTCCGGGGTTCTTTTCGCCTTTCCCTCACGGTACTAGTTCACTATCGGTCAGTCAGTAGTATT